>DASSBZ010000110.1:0-3588 GCA_035698205.1 Gemmatimonadaceae bacterium
GGGCGCTCGGGCTGCTGCGCCCCGGCGACGGCATCTCGATGAACCGGCGTCGCCTCATTGCCGACGCCCGCTCCCGCGTGCTGGAACTCGCCCCGGGTTACCTGCCACCAGTGCCCCGCTCCATTCGTACGCTTGGCAATGAGGGACTCGGGAACCTCTACTATGCGGCGTGGGCGGCGCAGGAGGCCGGACAGGCGAGTGCCCACGATGTGACCATCGCCCGGCATGTGGCCCGGATCCTCTGCGGCGGAGAGGGTCCTCCGCGCCTGGTGACCGAGCAGGACGTGCTCGATCTCGAGCGTGAGGCGTTCCTCTCGCTGCTCGGCACGCAGGAAACCCGAGATCGCATCGCGCACATGCTCAAGACTGGCAAGCCGCTTCGCAACTGAGGTCCCGCGCGCACGCTCGGTGCGGCGCGCGCGAGGCCAGCTTCCCATCGAGGTTCGCATGACCGATGCCGTGATTGTTTCCGCCGTCCGCTCCGCCGTGGGCAAGGGCAAGCCCGATGGCGCACTTGCCACTGTTCACCCGGTGGAGCTATCGGCAACCGTCATCCGCGACGCGGTGGCACGTGCCGGAATCGATCCGGGCGACGTGGACGATGTGCTCTGGGGGTGCGCGATGCCAGAGGCGTCACAGGGGCTCAACGTGGCGCGACTGGCGACGCTGCGCGCGGGCCTTCCGGTCGACGTTCCAGCCGCCACCGTCAACCGGTTCTGCTCGTCGGGGCTGCAGACGATTGCGATGGGAGCCCAGGCGATCATGAGCGGCATGGCCGATATCGTGGTCGCCGGAGGCGTGGAGATGATGAGTCAGGTCCCCATGTCAGGCTATCACACACGCCTCGATCCCGAAATCACCGAGTCCTACATCGGCATGGGATTCACGGCCGAGCGGGTAGCGTCACGCTGGAAGGTGTCGCGCGAGGATCAGGATGCGTGGGCGCTGGGCAGCCAGCAGAAGGCGGCGAAGGCGCTGGACGAGGGGCGGTTCGCCGAGCAGATCACCCGGGTGCCGGTGGAACGGGTGACGTGGACGGGCGCGAATCGACAGGCGACGACGATTCCGTTCGAGCGCGACGAACTTCCGCGCACTGGCACGACGGCAGAAGCGCTGGCGAAGCTGCGGCCGGCGTTCGCAGCGAAGGGCACCGTAACCGCCGGGAATGCGAGTCCATACTCCGACGGTGCCGCGGCGCTCGTGCTGATGAGCGCCGCGCGCGCGGCGCAGCTTGGCGTCGCGCCACTGGCGCGGTTCGTGACCTTCGCCGCGGCCGGTGTGCCTCCCGATGTGATGGGTGTCGGTCCGCTGAAGGCGGTGCCCAAGGTGCTCGCGCGCGCCGGCCTTACGATGCGCGACATCGACCTCATCGAATTCAACGAAGCGTTCGCGGCCCAGGTGGTGGCCGTGGTGCGCGAGCTCGAGATGCCGATCGAACGCGTCAACGTGAACGGTGGGGCGATTGCACTCGGGCATCCGCTCGGTGCCACGGGCGCCAAGCTCACGACGCAACTCGTGCACGAGCTGCGCTCGCGTGGCGGGGGGACGGGACTCGTGACGATGTGCGTGGGGGGCGGCATGGGGGCCGCGGGCGTATTGGAGGTGTTCGGAGGCTGAGACCCCGACAGGGGCTACGCCAGATATCCACCATCGACGAGATACGCCCCGCCCGTGCAGAACGCGGCGAGGTCTGACGCCAGGAACACCGCGAGCCCGGCGACATCGTCCGGCGTGCCGATTCGGCGCAGCGGCGTGGCCTCGATCACGCGCTGCGCAAACTTCTCGTCGTGCCAGAGCGCGGCGCTGAAGTCGGTCTTGATGTATCCCGGGCAGATCGCGTTCACGCGCACCCCCTCCGGCCCCCATTCGCGCGCCATGGCGCGTGTCATCATGATGAGCGCCGACTTGCTGGCGGAGTAGACGCCGAGGTCCGCTTCCGCGGCCAGCCCGGCGATACTCGAGACGTTGATCACCGAGCCCCCCCCTCGCGCCTTCAGTGAGGGCAGCGCGCCAACCGCGATCGACCACGCCGCCTTCACGTTCACCGCGAAGATCTTGTCGAACGCCTCGGGCGTCATGCTGGCAACGGGACCATGCACGGGATTCACCCCGGCATTGTTCACGAGAATATCGATGCCGCCGGCGTCCTCCAGCACATGCGCAAGCAGCGCACGAGCCTCATCCGGCCGGCCGACGTTGGCGGCGAAGCCGGACGCCGACAGTCCGGCCTCGCGCATCGCCAGGAGCGTGGACTCCACCGCATCTGCCTTGCGGCTGCTGACGACCACGTGAGCGCCGGCGCGCGCCATCGCCCACGCGATCGCGCGCCCGATACCGCGCGTGCTGCCGGTGACGAGTGCGGTCCGGCCGGTGAGGTCGAGCTGCATGGAGTTGGTGGGCATGGGCGGTAGCGGGAGGGCGGGCGGAACAGAACAGGCGCCGGACAGGATGTGTCCGGCGCCTGCAATGTGCCAGCGCGGCGTGCGTTCGGGAACCGCCGGCGCTACGGCATGCGCCGGCGGATCAGCGCGCTGTCACAGCGGCCGTCGCGGTTGGCGTCCCGACACCATTCGTCGTTGCCTGTACGACGCTGGTCGTCCCGATCGCGAGCCTCATCGCGACGGCGATCGTCGCGGCGCCGGTCGATGCGCGCATCACGCGGGTCGACTCGCCGATCCCATCGGTCGTCGCGCCGATCGCTGCGGCGCGCAACCACACGACCGTCGCGGTCTCGCAGCCAGTCGTCGCCGTAAATCACGCGGGCATTTCGCGAGCGATTGCGTTCGGCGGTCCGGCAGTCGGTGGCCCGAGGCTGCCGGCCCGGCGGAACGCCATCGATCCATACGCGGCACAGCCCCGGCGGTGGCAGGTGACCTGGCGGCACGCCACGGGGACCGACCCCACGCCCCTGCCCTGTGACAACTGCGGGGGCGGCGACGAACAGTGTGGCAACGAGCGCCAAGACAGACGAATGGATTCGCATGCAAACCTCCGGATGAAGAAGCGATTCCGCACGGTGCACAGGAAAGCAGGTGCGGTGCCCGTGGCGCGCATCCATGCCGGCGTCCGCAGGTGGTTGCACGGTAGCAACTTGCGCGTTTGTGACGCACGGCGCAGAGCGCGATTGCGTCCATCGTGCGGGACGATCGGGCGTCCCGGAGAGCGGACACGGCTGCGACGTTGCCGAACCGGTGCGCAGGGCTAGAATTGTTCGCATGTGAGGCGCCGAAGGCGCCCGTCGCACCCCCTCACCGTTCCGTCACCTACCCGAATCGTTCTCATGGCTACTGCTCCCGCTCGCGCCGCCGCGACGCCGGTCACCGGCGAATCGATCACGATGCAGGATGGTCGCCTGCACGTCCCCGATCGCCCGATCATCCCGTTCATCGAAGGCGACGGCACCGGCCCCGATATCTGGCATGCGTCGCAGATGGTCTTCGACGCCGCAGTCCGCAAGGCGTACGGTGAGAAGCGCGCTATCGCGTGGACCGAGGTGCTCGCCGGCGAGAAGTCCAAGCAGCAGGTGGACAGCTGGCTGCCTGACGAGACGCTGTCGTCGATCGCCAAGCACCTCGTGGCCATCAAGGG
>DASSBZ010000111.1:0-11306 GCA_035698205.1 Gemmatimonadaceae bacterium
CACGCGGACGGCACGACGGTGGGTACCGGAACGGACACGCCGAAGGGGAGCGCCAGGCGCAACTGCGTTCGCTTCGCGAGCCAGAGCGCCTCGATCAGCGCGAGTCCGTGTACCGCACCGGCAATCGCGAGTCCTGTGCCCAGGTGGGTGTACTCGTCGCGTACACAGGGCGGGAGCGTCGCAATGGGGCACGGTGCCGGCCGGGAGATCTTCTCGCTGAACGCGTAGAGCACGCCGCCGGCGGTCAGCGTAGTGGCGAGCAGCCCCTGCACGGGATGGCCGGTGTAATACAGCCCCCCGCCCGGGAAGATCAGTCCGAGGAGCAGCGCGGAGCCAACACGCCTGGGTGGCCGTTGCAACCGCTCGATCACCTCGCGAACGCGCGGCACGTCGCCCGCGGTCGGACGCACGATGGCGTAGTGCGTGAAGTCCGAGATGGCGTCCTCGCGCCGGTCGATCGCCGCCAGCGCGAGCGCCCGATTGAACGTGGACTCCACCTGCCCCGGGCGCAGCGTCAGCACTTCGGTGAACGCTTCCGCCGCGCGCTCGTATTCACCCGCGTCGAACGCCGCGAGCCCGGCGGCGAACGCCTGCGCCGCGCGATCGGGCGACTGCGCCAGCCGCTGCGTCATCCGGCTGATGCGCGCGTCCACATCGGCGGCGAGCGCCGTCGAGGAGCCGAGCGCCCGCGCACGGCAGTATTCACGGAGCGCGTCGCGCGGGTTGTCGAGTTCCTCGTATGCGCGCGCCAGGTGGTATGCGGTACGTCCATCGGTGGGATCGAGTCGGGCGGCCTCGGCATACGCATCGCGCGCCGCAGCGGGGTCGCCTACCAGCGACGCCTCCTGACCTCGGCGAATGGCGGACGCCACCGCACTCGCGCGGGTGGTATCCCGCGGCGTACTCGACGTCAGCGTGCCGAACGTCGCGCAGCCCTGTGGCTGGAGGTCGCCGCCTCGCTTGAGCGACAGCCCGGCGATCTGCGCCGACGCGACGGAGAGGGGCTGGCACAGAGCGAGAAGCGCGATCGCGATGGTCCACACGATGGACTGTCGCGCCGCGCCCCTTCGTGCGTGGCCGCTCGGGGGCGCTGTTCGCAGGCGTGCTCGCACGCGCGCGCTACTCACTCGGCGACCCGGTCACGCGAACCGGCCGCGCTCGATTCTCGCGCGTGCCATCGCCGAGCTGCCCCTCGACGTTGTACCCCCAGCACCAGGTGGCGCCGGTGGCGGTGGCGCCGCACACGTGGGCGCCCCCCGCGCTCAACTGCGTGAACGGCGGCGCGCCGGATACGCGCACCGGACGATCGCTGTCGACGGTGGTGCCGTCGCCCAGTTGACCGTAGCTGTTCCGCCCCCAGCACCACGCCGTGCCGGACACCGACAGCGCGCACGTGTGCACGCTCCCCGCCACCACCGAGCGCACCCTTTCATGCACCGTGATCTTCACCGGCGTCGCGCGATTCTGCCGATCACCGGTGCCGAGCTGGCCGTTGGTGTTGCGCCCCCAGCACCACACCGCGTTCGCGGTGCTCACGGCACAGGTGTGCGTGGCGCCGGCGGCGATGCTCGTGAACCGCGCGGTGCTGAGAATCTCCAGCGGTGAGCGGGCCGCGGCAACGCCACCGTTGCCGAGCTGACCGGACTCGTTGCTCCCCCAGCACTGCACGACACCGCTCACCAGGATCGCGCACGCATGCTGCCAGCCGACGGCGATGGCGCCGGCGGCGCCGTCGAGCGCGATGCGGTCGGGGAGCGCGCTGTCGTCGCCGGAGGTATCGTCGGCATCGGCCCCCCAGCACCACGCGCTGCCGTCGCGGGCGAGCGCGCAGGTGCGCGCGCGCCCGGCCACGAGGCTGCGTACCGCGCGCGGTACGGCGGTGGCGGTCGGCGCGTTACGCGATGCCCGCGTGCCGTCGCCGAGCTGGCCGCGGGAATTATCGCCCCAGCAGAACACCTCGCCGGTGCGGTTCACGCCGCAGGTGTGCGAGACGCCGGCGGCGATCTGGGCGAAGGCACGCCCACCGGCCACCGCGGAGGGTGCTGCCTCGCCGCGCTCGAGCGTGGTGCCCAACTGGCCGCGATCGTTGCCGCCCCAGCAGTAGCTGATGCCGACGTCGGTGAGCAGGCAACTGTGTCGCCCTCCCGCCACCACACGACCGCGCGCAGACGCGAACGTGACGGACGGTGCCAACGCCGCTTCCGGCGTTGAGGCATCGGCGCCGCTCGAGCGCGAGTTGACATCGGCGAAGGTGGTGGAGTCAACGCGGGGGCGGCTCGCGGCTGTTGCCGCGCGCACCGCCGCAGTGGAGTCGGCTGCGCGTCGTCGCGCCGTGGCTGTCCTCACCGCTGCGATGGAGTCGGCTGCGCGCTGTCGCGCCGCGGCGGACGTCACCGCGGCGACCGAATCAGCGGCGCGCTGTCGGGCTGCGGTCGCCGCTGCGGTGTCTGTCGCGGTGCCTGGTGCCGTGCTGTTCGCGGCCGCCGAGTCGAGCGGCAAGACCGCGGTGCCACCAGCGGCGATCAGCGGCCGGGTGAGGGAATCGGCCTGCGCCAGGGAGTCGGCACCGGCCAGCGCGCCAGCCGCCGCGGCGGAATCGAGCGTATCGGAGCCGGCGACCGTCGGCGGAACACGTGGGTCCGCGGGCGCGACCGGCACCTCGACGCCGCGTCCGTCTTCCGCTGGCACGATGAGGTTCGAGGAAATCCCGGTCGAGTCATTCCGGTTGAGGTACGTCGCCGCCCCGACGCCGGCCGCGACGAGCACCAACGCGGCCAGCATCCATCCCGGCTGCCATCGAGACGCCCGTCCGCGCGCGACGTGTACGCGCACGTCATCGGATGCGACGTTGCCGCGGCGCGTCGCGGACGGCGCAGTCGTCTCGCGCCCCGCTGACGTGCCATGGAGCGACGCCGCCGATGCTGCCAACGCTGGTGCTGCCGATGCGTCGAGATCCGGGGCAGGGTGCGGGGTGGCTTCTGCCGTGGCGCCGTCGTGTGCGGGCGCTGACGCTGCCTCGGAGCGCTGAAAGCGCACGGTCTCCAGCGCCGCTCCCATGATCGATGCACCGCGCTCACGCGCGGCATCGAACGACTGCGAGCGCAGCCTTCGGCGACGCTCGGCGCGCCACCGTCGCCACCCTTCCGGCGGTGCGGCGCTCGGCAACTCGGCGAGGAAGATCCGTGCGCTCCCCCAGCGACGATCCGGATTCTTCTCGAGGAGCGTCTCGATGGAGTATGACAGGCGCGGTGGCACGTCGCTGCGCACGTTGTCGACCGGTTCGAGCTGTTCCCGCTTCTGCTTGAAGATGATGCGGTACAGGCTTTCGCCGTCCCAGGGGCGACGGCCGCTCAGCAGCTCCCACCCCACGAGGCCGAGGCTGTACAGGTCGCTGCGCGCATCGGGGGCGGCGCCGTCGATCTGCTCCGGCGACATGTAGGCCGGCGTGCCGATGGCAGAGCCGGGGAGTGTCACGGACGACGCGCTGTCGATCGCCCTCGCCACGCCGAAATCGGAGAGCATCGCCCGCCCGGTGGCGGCGTCGAGGTAGATGTTCTCCGGCTTGACGTCGCGATGCACGATGCCGGCGTCGTGTGCGGATGACAGCGCGGCGGCGACGTCGACGAGAATTCGCTCGGCGTCGGACCAGGAGAGCGCGCCATGCTCGGCCAGCCATTCGCGCAGCGAGCGGCCGGGCACCAGTTGCATGATCAGCGCAAGGCGATCGTCGCGGAGACGCCGGATGCCATAGAGCGTGACGATGTTGGGGTGCTGGAGCTGGGCTACGGTGCGCGCCTCGCGTTCGAGCCGTGCGACCGCCTCGGCGTCTTCATGAGGCTGCGCGCGCAGCACCTTGATGGCCACCTCGCGTCCGAGTGCGCGATCGCGCGCGCGGAACACGATGGCGCTGCCGCCGCGTCCCAGCTCATCGAGGATCTCGTAGTCCGCTTCCAGCTCGGCGAGGGCCGCGCGTGGGTCGGCGCTGGCGCACATCAGACGATCAATGGCCGCGGTATCGCAGCACGACCTCGCCCATCTCGATGCGGTCGCCGTCGGCAAGCATCACGGACGCGCGTGTCGGATCGAGTGGCGCGCCGTTCACGTGCAGCGGATTCGTCGCCGAGAGGTTGGTGAGCCGCCACTGGGACCCCTCGCGCGAGAGGCGCGCATGCACGCGGCTCACGGTCTGCTCGCGAAGCTGGACATGGCGGTAGAGCGGGCCTTCGCTGCGGCCGAATGTGATCTCGGTGCGTTCACCGGTGCGGACGAAGCGGATCTCCTGGCCGGCGTCCTGCCCTTCGAGGATCTCGAGTCGGCCGGGGAGAAACTGGAGCGTGCCGTCCGCCGGTCGGGCGGTGCCGTTGCTGTGCGGCGCGGTGGGCGATGCGGTCGCCGCACGCTCGTCGATGAGGTCGGCCACCGGGTGCACCACGCGCGGCGCCGGCGTTTCGGTCGCGATCACGGAGCCGTCGTCGTCGTCGAGATCATCGGCGCGAGGGGCGCGCTCGCTCGTCGGTACCGTGGAGCGCGCGGTACGCGGCGCGGCCGAGGGCGGCGGGGGAGGGGGCGCGAAGTCGCGTGCCACGGGCGCGTCCCGTTCGTCGACGAGGTCGCGCGAAGTGACGCGCGGAGTCGCGTGCGCGCCGGGGGGCGTCGCCGGAATCCACGCATCCGCGTGAAGGTCGGGACGCGCCGGGAACTGTCCGGAGACGCCGGCGTCGGGGAAGACGATGAGCGGAATGCTCTCGGCGGAGCGGTCGAGCGAGTGTCGCCGACGCCGCACGTAGACGACCGCGCCGAGCGCGATCGCAAGAATGATCAGGATGACGGCGGTCACGACGTAAACGGCTCCCGATTCATCGGTCATGGATGGAGCGCGTCAGGAGGCCAGGACACGCGAAGGTGTCGTGAGACAGCCGGGACAGGAGGTTCGGCATGCGCATGAGTACAGCAGAGCGCGTGCCCGCGCCCGTGCGTCGGTGCGAACGGTGGGTGCAGAGGGGGTGCAACCCCGCAGCGAGTGAGAAGTTACAGGAGCGGCGGCGCGCTGCGCCAGAGTGGATTTCACGTGCGTGGGCGTGATTGACTCAACCTATGGGCGTGTTTACACTTCGCGGTTCTCAGAAGGGCCTGTAGCTCAGTTGGTTAGAGCGCACGCCTGATAAGCGTGAGGTCAGAGGTTCAACTCCTCTCAGGCCCATTTCAGGACCCGGCAGATGCGGGTCGAAGCAGAGCATTCGCGAGCCGGCGGGGCCCACCAGGGTCTCGCCGGTTTCGCGTTTGAGATGGGCGGTCGGATGCGGCGGCGAGATCGTATGTGATGTGGATCACAGAAGGCCGCTACGCCGCCCCGCACTCCGCCGCTCGCGCCTCCAGCAACGCCCGCTCGCGCGCGTTCTGTGTCAGTTCGGCTGCCCGCTCGAACTCCTCACGCGCCTCGTCGTACCGCCCGAGCTTCTTCAACAGGTCGCCACGTACCGCTGGCAGCAGGTGATACCCGCGCAGCGCCGGCGCTTCCACGAGCGAATCGGCCACGGCGAGCCCCGCTTCCGCGCCGAACGCCATGCCGACGGCAACGGCGCGATTGAGTTCCACGATCGGCGACGGCGTGACGGTGCCGAGCACACGATACAGCGTGGCGATGCGATTCCAGTCGGTGGCATCGGCGGTGCGCGCCCTGGCATGACAGGCGGCGATCGCGGCCTGCAGCACATACGGCCTGGGCTCATCGGCCAGCGACTCGGCGCGCTCCAGTGCGGCCAACCCGCGACGAATCAGCAGGCGATCCCACCGCGAGCGGTCCTGGTCGAACAGCAGGATCGCCTCCCCGCGCGGTCCCACGCGCGCGCGCAGTCGAGATGCCTGAATCTCCATCAGCGCCACGAGGCCATGCACCTCGGCCTCGTCCGGCGCGAGGCCGGCGAGGATGCGGCCGAGCCGGAGCGCATCCTCGCATAACGCGGGGCGGACCCAGTCGTCCCCCGCGGTGGCCGAGTACCCCTCGTTGAAGATCAGGTAGATGACTTCGAGCACGGAGGCCAGCCGCGGCGCGAGGTCGGGGCCGCGCGGCACCTCGAACGGTACATGGGCCTCGCCGAGTGTGCGCTTGGCGCGAACGATCCGCTGCGCCACTGTCGATTCCGGAACGAGATACGCCCGCGCGATCTCCCCGGTGGTGAGGCCGCCGAGCAGCCGCAGCGTGAGTGCAACGCGAGCGTCGGTGGAGAGCACGGGATGACAGGCGGTGAACATCAGGCGAAGGAGATCATCGCCGATGTCGTCGTCGATCGCGGCGTCCAGGTCGGGGGTGCTGGCCTCGTGCCGCGCGTCGATCTCATGCCCGATCTGGTCCTGCTTGCGGGCGAAGTTCTGGTCCCGACGCACGTGATCGATGGCCCGATGCCGGGCCGTGGACATGAGCCACGCCCCCGGATTGTCGGGCACGCCTGTCTCGGGCCAACGCTCGAGCGCGACCATCAGCGCATCCTGCGCCAGATCCTCGGCGATACCCACGTCGCGCACGATGCGGGTGAGTCCAGCGATGAGACGCGCCGACTCGATGCGCCAGACTGTTTCGATCGCGCGATGCGTTTCGGTAGTGCTCACCGCGCGAAATCACGGCGGCCGGCCGCGCGAGGGCAAGGCGACGCCGTGATTCCGGACGGAGAGTCAGTTTGCGCCTGGTGAAGCTCGGGAACGGTGTGACTACTTGCGCGCCACCTTCTCGCGCAGCCGATCGTCCTGCGCGCGCAGCTCGGGCGTGTATTCGGCGCCGAAGTCCTCGGCCTCGAACACCGGGCGGATCTCGAGCTCGCTGGTCTCGCCGCCGGGATTCGGGCACCGCTTCACCCACTCGAGTGCCTCATCCATCGACTTCACCTGCCAGATCCAGTAGCCCGCGACCAGCTCCTTCGTTTCGGCGAAGGGGCCATCGATCACCGTACGCTTGTCGCCTTCGAAGCGGACCCGCTTGCCCTTCGAGCTCGGGTGGAGCCCCTCGCCGTCGAGCATGATGCCGGCGTTGACGAGCTCCTCGTTGAAGTTGCCCATGTCGGTGAGGAGCTGTTCGCTCGGCATCACGCCGTTCTCGCTGTCGGCGTTGGCCTTGACCAGTACCATGACGCGCATTGTCGGTCTCCCTTGGTTGGGTTCGATCGTTCCGTACCGTGCAAGTCGAACGCCGCCCGATCCTGGCGGCTCACTCGCGCTTCCGGATAATCGTCGAACGGGTTCCCGGGAATTCGACATCGGGCAGCAAGGCGGGCGCCGGACGGCCGTCGGCATGCTCGAGCGTCACGCCGAGCATCGCGCAGAGCGTGGGTGCGAGATCGAGGACCGAAACGGGTTCAAGCAGGGGGCCGGGAGCGATGCCCGGTCCGGCAGCGATGATGATCCCATCGCGACGGTGCTCGCCGGTACGTCCATAGTCGTTGCGGCGCTCGACGGTGCCGATGCGAGGGGAGTGCGCGCGGACGGTTGCGGACGCGCCACCGCCGACCGTCGTGCTCCCCGTTGGAGTCGCGTCACTCCACTCGATAAGGAGGTCAGGGAGGTCATCCACGAACTCACCGTCGTAGAGATCGCGCGTGCGACGAACGGACCGCACGAGGGGGGCGCCCGTGCGATCGTCGATGACGGCGAGCAGTTCGCGCTCGATCAACGACTCGAGGGCATCCCGTTCCGCACCGGGTTCCACGATGCCGTCCGGCTCGCGCCCGCGGAGGTTGATCCGGACGCCGCTGACGGCGAGCCCGTTGCCTATGGGAAAACAGCGGCTGGCTGCGTCGCTCGCGCGCACGCGTTGCTTCGCGGGCGCCTGCTCGGGCTCTCGAAGCAGACGCCGAGCCGCCCCGCGCACTGACGCCGGCAGCGTGCGCCAGCCGCGGCGCGCGAGCGAGGCGGCTCGTGCCCCTCGGGATGGCTCCGGATCGGGACGCGTGACGCCGAGTCGCACGAGAATATCGCGCAGGAGGAAGTGGGCGCCGTACCAGTATCCCATTCCGTGGCACGAAAAGACCACGATCGTGGCGCCATTGGCCTCCGCGATGATATCGCCGATGGCAGCGTCGATCGCGCGGTATACACGCCGCACCGGATCACCATGGGCGGCAACCCAGGCGGGATCGTGCGCGGGATGACTCGTGTCGTGGAGGTGCCACGCCTGGTGTCCGATGCAGTGTGCCTCCGAGAAGACGTTCAGCAGCAGGCCCTGGTGCGCACGCGAGAGCAGACGACGCGTCCACGCCCCGCGTGCGGCCGCGCCGGATTCGAGTGCATCGACGAGCGCCCGATAGGAATCCGCGTCGCGGTGCACGGCGTCGCAGTTCGGCGGCTGCGGGTGCCGCCCTTCGTGCGCGAGAATATCGAGCGCGAGCTCTGGCGGCGTGCTCGCCAGCCCGTACAGCGCGTCGTGTCCGCCCCACTCGATCAGGTGCGTGCCGCCTCGAGCCATATCCAGTGCCACGAGTGGCACGTCGAGAATGGTGGTGGCGAATCCGGCCTCCTGCAGCGCGCGCCAGAATGGTGGCTGCGATACCACGCCACGATCCGCCGGATTGAACAGGTCATACGAACCGCGACGGAGCTGCACCGTGTAATGGAAGCCGTGCCGAGCCGGCGTGCGCGCGGTATAGAACGACGGCCAGGTGGATCCGACGAAGAAGCCATCGAGCCCGCGCACGGTGCCGTAGCGTCCGCGCTGCATGAGAGACCGGAGTACGGGCAGCGTGCCATCATCGGCCCAGCCGCGAATCAGGTCGGGGTTGGCGGCGTCGATGCCGAGGGCGATGATCGGCGCCGGCACGTCAGTCGACGGCGACGTCATCGATGCGCGGACGTGCCGTCGCACCAATCCCGCTGGCGCGCGCGCGGCCGCGAGCCGCGCGCAGCAGCCACACGGCGGCGATGCGCGCGCCGAACCCGATGTGGCGGAGCCCTCCCGATTCGCGCAGCGTCCGTCGGTACCAACTGTACGCAAGCGCCACGTCACCATCGGAAAGGCATTCACCGGCGGTCCACCGGCTC
Source organism: Gemmatimonadaceae bacterium (assembly GCA_035698205.1). Classification (GTDB taxonomy): domain Bacteria; phylum Gemmatimonadota; class Gemmatimonadetes; order Gemmatimonadales; family Gemmatimonadaceae; genus DASSBZ01. The sequence continues at coordinate 9,025 of DASSBZ010000111.1, forward strand.
ACCTTTCGCGCGCGTGTTGCGAGCTCCGAGCGGACCCACGCGGGCATCGGTATCTGCATCAGTGCGTGATGCGCCGCGGGCTGTCCATCGCGATAGGCAATCGAGCGACTTTCGGCCGACGGCGAGTCCGTATGCCATACGACGGTCGGCTCGGCGATGAACCGCATCCGGTACGCGGTGGCGAACCGGATGGCGAGGAAGGTGCACTCCAGGTGCGCCGGCATCTGATCGAAGAGTCCGGGCTGCACCGCCGCTGCGCGCGCGAGCCACGACCCGGGGAGCAGCCAGTTATCGGTGAACAGCGCGTGCAGCGGATCGCGCTGTACCAGATCGACATGCGTCACGTGCAGGACGTCGGATCCGAGATGCCGGCGCAGGCCGTTTGTAACCACGACGTCAACGTCCGGGTGTGCGACGAGTTCCTCGACGCGACGCCGGAGTGCGCCAGGTGGAAGCAGATCATCGTCGTCGAGCGTAGCCACGAACGGCGTCGTGACGTGCGACAGGCCAAGCGCGAGGGCCATGGGGAGCGACGCATCGTGCAGGTCGATGACCTTGACTCGCCGGTCGGCCCGGACTCGCTCGACGATCGCGTCGTCGCGCGACTGCCCGTTCACGACCACGATCGGATGCGCTCGCACGCCGTCCTGGGCGAGCACGCTCGCCACGGCGCGCTGCAGCAGGTCGGCTCGCACGGCGAGTGCCCGTGTCGGTACTATTACCGACACTTCCGGGCCCATCGTGGTCGCTGGCGCGACAGTCATCCGGTGGTCACCGTCGGATGGCTGTTCGTCGGTGGGCAACGGTGGTCCGACAGCGGCTCGAGCGCGGCGCTCGTGCGGCTCGGATGGTGTCGTGTGTTCACGAAGGACAGACCAGTCGACCAGGACGGCGCATGGAACTCGATGCACGCTCGGTGACGGACGGCTCGACGATGGACACGGACGTCTGTGTGATCGGTGCCGGTCCGGCCGGTCTCACGGTTGCCCGTGAACTTGCCGGCGACGGTGTCGAGGTCGTCGTCCTCGAAAGCGGCGCGATCGGCCATGACGACGACGCGCAGCGCCTCAACGAAGGTCGTGTGGAGGGTGACCCGTACGTGGGACTCCGCGAAACCCGGCATCGACAGGTCGGAGGGATGTCGCACATCTGGAATACCGTGGTGGGCGGACGAACCGGATGGGCGAAGCATGCGCCGCTCGATGCGCAGGATTTCGCGGTGGACGATGCCGACGGCTGGCCGTTCGACAGGGCACATCTCGAACCGTTCTATCATCGCGCGCAGGAGTTGTGCGGAGTAGCCGGCAGCTGGGATGCAGCCTGTGCGACCGGCGGTGACCACCACACATTCGACTTCCCGGCAGGGGCGTTGGCAACGGGGCTGTATCGCTTCGGGCACGGCGAACGCTGGACCGGACGATATCTGCACGAACTTCGGCCGCTGCGCAACCTGCGGCTCGTATACGGCGCTACCGCGATGCCGTTTGCCATGGACGTCGGATCGAACGGTGCGCGCGTGGCGCTCGTGCCCGTGGCCGCGAACGGCGCACGCTTTGCCGTGCGTGCACGACGTCTCGTGCTGGCCTGCGGAGCCGTCGAGACCGCGCGGTTGCTGTTGGCAACGGCAGCCATCGAGCCGCGTGCTCCCTGGCGCGAGCATGGCCAGGCAGGACGATGGTTCGTCGAGCACCCGCGCGACTTCGCCCTCACGCTCGAACAGGTGCAGCCGGCATTCCTCCGTGCAGTCGAGCACTATGATGCGCGTGCCATCAGCGATGGCTCGGTGGTGGGCGCGCGCGTCGGTCCATCCCCCGCGCTGCTGGCGGCGGGCTCGCTCAACTTCGGCATCTCGGTCCTGCCCCTGGCGCGCCCGGGCGTGATCGGTCGACTGCGAACGCGGTGGTCCGGAGTGGCGGCACGGCAGCCGGGATATGGATGGTCCGCCGTATCACGCGCGTCGGCGTTCGAGCGGTTCCGGCTCATCGTGAATCTCGAACAGCGACCGAACGTGTTCAACCGCGTCGCGCTCGATACGGCGCGCGACAGGCACGGGGTGCCGCGGCCGGTGCTGCACTGGCGTTGGGGCGCCGATGAGGCCAGCGTGGTCGAACGGCTACGGGAGCAGTTGCGCGACTGGTTCGCGGAAGCGCGACTCGGCGCAATTCGATGGGAACCGTACGCATCGATCGATCCGGGTGCCCATCATCACGCCGGTACCGCTCGCATGCACCCGGACCCGCGGTACGGCGTAGTGGATGCCAACGGGCAGGTACACGGCACGG
>DASSBZ010000112.1:0-2109 GCA_035698205.1 Gemmatimonadaceae bacterium
CTGCTGGCGCGGCACGCGGCGGGGGACCAGGTCACGGTCGTCGTTCGGCGGTTCGGCGATACCATGGAGCGCCGCGTAACGCTGGCCGGGGGCGGGAACATCGAGTGGGTCGTCGAACCGGACGCGAACCCCACGGCGCGGCAGCAGCGACTGCGCGATGGCTGGCTGGCATCGCGGGTGAACCAGCGCGAGCGATGATCATGCGCCGGGTCGAATGTGGCGACGCGGTCACTCGGCGCGCCTGCCGGGAACACGGTCGCTCACGTTCGCCTCAGCAAAACCGACGCCGCATAGCGCCGGTACTCTTCTCGCTTCCGCTCGGGCATGAGCCGCGCGACGGGGCGCCAGAACCAGGCCATGCGCATCTCCCGCCCCAGCCGGTACGCCTCGTCGCCGGTTGACCGGAATTGCTCCTCCTGCCATCCGAAGGGCCGAAAGAAGTCCGTGCCCTCCGCTGGCGCGAACTGGAATGGCGCGTTTCCGCGCTCGGTGGCCGCTCCCCACGAGCGCCGCATGAGCTTCAGCAGTGGCGGGCTGCAGAGATCGAACAGCCACGACTCGAACGCGGGGACAGCATGCAGGGCGGCGGCGAGCGATGCGACCTGCTCGGAAGTGAGATAGATCAGCAGCCCCTCGGTAACGACGAGCGCGCGGCGTGAACCGCTTGAGACACGTGCGAGCGTGGCGCGTCGTACGCCGGCATCGGTGAGATCCGCTGCCACGGCCTCGTAGGCACATACCGGGGTCTCGCCGCGCATCATGTCGGTCTTGTAGGCCAGCATATCAGGGAGATCCACGTCCACCCAGCGGAGCGCGGGCGGCAGCGCCAACCGCCACGCGCGTGCGTCGAGTCCGGCCGCAAGGTTCACGACCAGGTCCACATCGCCGCGCCCGATGACGTCCATGATGATTTCGTCGAAGAGCGCCGTTCGAACGATCAGCGCCCAGGCGTTGCTTCGCCCCTGCTTCATTGTGTTGACGATCTCCTCGCCGCGCTCGCCGGCCAGCCGTCGGGCAAAGGGGTCATGGAAGATCGCGTCGGGGCGCTCGGTTTCCATTGCCCGGTAGAAGGCGACCCAGCGTGCCGTGTCGGAGATGTGTTCGATGGGCATTGTCGTCGGTTCAGGAGTGCCAGTGGCCGGAGCTCGGCGGTGCGCCCGTCGGCGGTCGCGCGACGGGAATCCGGTCCGCCAATTCTTCACCGGACCCCCGGCGATGCGCCAGCCCCCGCTCGCGCGTCTCTGGAGCATGCACGATCGTACACAGCGCATCGCACGGCTTTCCTTCCTGGCAATCCTGGCCATCTACGGTGTGCTCTGCCTGCGCACACCCGACGCCGGTCGCCTGCTCGACGGCGTGGACCTCGCCATTCACGAAACGGGGCACCTGGTCTTCGCACCGTTCGGCCAGACCATCATGGTGCTCGGCGGCACGCTGCTCCAACTCATATTCCCCGCGCTGTTCGTTGCCTGCTTCGTGCGGAATCGCGATGGGTTCGCGGCCGCCGTCTGCCTGTGGTGGGTCGCGCAGAACTGCTGGAACATCTCCGTGTATGTGGCCGACGCTCGCGCGCAGGAGCTTCCGCTCGTGGGCGGCGGCGAGCACGATTGGGCATACCTGCTTTACAACGCCGGCTGGATGATGCAGGATCAGGCGCTGGCCCGCGCGATTCACGGCGTGGGGGTGGCGATCTTCCTGGCCGCGCTCTGGATTGGCTGGCGGTCCACCGTCGATCCGCCTCGTGGATCACCCGCGGCGTCCGGATAGCACGACTCACAGGGAGCAGAGGGAACACAGGATGCACAGGCGTGACCTGATTCTTGCATTCGGCACCGCGACAGCGGCGCTCGTGATCGCACCGGAGGACGCACGCGCCGCGTGGGCGCGCCTTGCCGCCGACGGCCGACCGATCCGCTCGCGGCAACTGACCCCGGCGCAACTCGCGCTGGTCGCCGCGGTGGCCGACACCATCATTCCGCGAACCGACACGCCGGGCGCGGTGGATGTGGGCGTCCCTGCGTTCGTCGAGGCAGTCGTGGACGCGAGCTGGCCCGAGGACGATCGTGCGACATTCACCGGCGGCCTCAATGCACTCCAGTCACGCCTGGG
>DASSBZ010000113.1:0-9094 GCA_035698205.1 Gemmatimonadaceae bacterium
CGACCTTGGCGGAACGATCGACCATGTCATGCACCGCAACCTCGTCGTGGCTTACCCCGACGAGACGCTGCGCGGCGTGGCCGATCGCATGGCCGATGGCCGGCTGGGCGTACTGCCGGTGGTCGAACGCGGCAACCCGACCGCGCTCCGTGGGCTGATCACGCAGTTCGACCTGCTCCGCGCCCGGGGACGCATGCTCGAGGAGGAACGGCATCGCGAGCAGGTACTTGCCCTGCACGTATTCTCGACAGGCAGGTTTCCTCGCTGGGAGAGCCGCTTCGGCAGCAGCGCCGCGGCCACCGCCGTTGTTGAAGCCCCCGCTCCTGACGACGCCATCGACCCCGCCACGAATCAGCAACCGACGGAGACTGACAAGCCATGAGCGACCGCATGCGTGATGCCGAGGCCATTTCGCGCCGTGACCTCCTCCGCTCCGCGACCATCGCCGGTGCCGGACTGGGGTTGTCGGGGCTGCTGCCCGACGCGGCCGCGAACGCCGCCGAATCCGTCGCGCGCCAGCGCCCCGCCGCAACAGCACGCGAGACGATGATGGGGGTGCCGTTCGAACGGCACGCCACGGTGCGCATCGCCATCGTAGGTACCGGGCTGCGTGGCACCTCCGTGCTGCGCGAGTTCCTCGGCGTGGACGGCGTTGAGATCACGGCGCTCTGCGATGTGGTGGCGGAGAAAGCCGAGGGCGCGAAGGACCTGGTCGCGAAGGCCGGAAGGCAGTCGGTCGTGCCGGCGTTGTACACGGCTGGTGACCACGACTTCGAGCGCCTGTGTTCCCGCGATGACATCGACATCGTGTATACGGCCACGCCGTGGGAGTGGCACGTGCCCGTGTGCCTCGCCGCGCTGGCAAACGGCAAGCATGCAGCCACCGAGGTGCCGGCGGCGACAACCATCGAGGACTGCTGGAAGCTCGTGGATGCGTCCGAGCGCGCGCGCCGCCACTGCCTGATCATGGAGAATTGCTGTTACGGCGCCAACGAGTTGATGGTGCTGCAGATGGTGCGTGCCGGCCTGTTCGGCGACATCAAGCACGGCGGCGCGGCGTACAACCACGACCTGCGCGAGATCCTCTTCGAGACGAAGGACGAAGGGCTGTGGCGGCGCGCCTGGCACCACCAGCACAACGGCAACCTCTATCCCACGCACGGCCTCGGGCCGGTGGCGTGGTACATGGACATCCATCGAGGTGACCGCTTCGACTATCTCGTGTCGATGAGTACCGCCGAGATGGGGCTCTCCAACTGGCAGGAGGAGAAGCTGGCGGCCGACGATCCGCGACGGCGCGAACGGTTTGCCAACGGTGACCTCAACAGCTCACTGCTGAAGACTGTCCGCGGGCGCACGATCCGGCTCGAGCACGACGTCACGAGCCCGCGTCCGTACAGCCGCATCAACAGCATCCAGGGGAGCAAGGGGTTGTTCGAGGACTATCCGCCACGGATCTACGTGGAGGGGCGCGGCCGGCCGCACCGGTGGACGGATGTCGACGACTATCGCGCCGAGTTCGAGCATCCGTGGTGGCGTGAGCAGGGGGAACGCGCGCAGAGCGGCGGCCACGGTGGCATGGACTACATCATGGCGTGGCGCCTGGTGCAGTGCATGCGACAGGGGTCGCCGCCGGACATCAACGTCTACGACGCCGCGGCCTGGAGCGCGCCCTTCCCGCTGAGCGAGGAGAGCGTACGCAACGGCAGCGCGCCGGTGCGTGTTCCCGACTTCACGCGCGGCAACTGGTCCGCCGACTGACGCGGATCAGCGGTCGCGCGCGAGCTTGCGCTGCAGGAACTCGGCGGACCGTTCGGCAGCGGTTGTCCACGAGCGATAGAGCAGGAAGTCATGGATCTCGTCGGGGATGACGAACTCTTCGTAGGCAACGCCCTTCGCGGCGAGCCGCCGCGCGAGATCCACCGTCTCATGGAACCGCACGTTGCGATCGTCGTCGCCGTGGATGAACAGCACCGGCGACGTCCACGTTGCGACCGTGCTCACGGGACTCGAGTTCCAAGCGACCTTCGCGGCCTCCTCGAAGTCGCCCTCCTCGTAACGCCATTCGCCGGCGCCGAGACGTCGACCACCGTCGCTCGTGAAGTTGTGCACACCGTGGAGGTCGACCCCGGCGGCGAAGAGCTTCGAGTCGCGGCCGAGCGCAAGCGCGGTGAGGAATCCCCCGTAGGAACCCCCGTAGATCCCGATGCGCGCGGTGTCCACCTGCGGGAGTGAAGCGAGGTACTCGCCCGCCGCCTTCACGTCGAGGTACTCCGACGCGCCCGCAGCGCCGGCCGCCGGGGGATGGTGGAAGTCCCATCCGTATCCGATGCCCAGGCGGTAGTTCACCGCGAGCACCACGTAGCCCCGGCTCGCGAGATACTGATTGATTGCGTAGGTGTTGCTGTAGTAGAACATGTAATGCCAGCCGACGAGCATCTGGCGCGGTGGTCCGCCGTGCACGAAGACGACAGCCGGACGTCGTGCGCCGCCAGTGGTGTTCGCCTGCGCCGTGTCGAAGAGCTGTCCGTGCACCAGCAATCCATCGGATGCGCGGAAGGTGACCGACCGCGGAGTCACCAGGTGCGAGGAGGGGAAGTCGGCGGGGATACGATCCTCGGCGAGCGTGCGAGGCGATCCACCGGTGGCGGTGACGATCATTGGCAGCGCGGGGCGCGCGGCGGTGGAGCCGATGAAGGCGATCGTTTCGCCATCGCCCGTGACAACCGCCTGCGTTTCGATGCCGCGGCCGGGAGTCAGCGCGACCGGTTCGGCGCGATCGACGGGAACGCGGTAGAGATGCCGGCGATCGATGTCGTCTTCGAGCGGACCCGTGTTGGCCGCATACACCAGATAGCGCCCATCCGGTGATGGCGTGATGTACTCGCACATGAAGTCACCGGGCGTCAGCAGCATGGGCTGGCCACCCGATTCCGCGATGGAGTACAGGTGCGCCCGTCCGTCCAGCGTGGCGAGGAAGGCGATGCGCCCGCCGGCCATCCAGTGCAGGTTGGCGCCGCCGTTTGAGGTCGGTATCGAGCCCCACAGCGTTTCGGGGCTCTGCCAGAGCATGCGTCCAGTTCCCGTGCGGGTGTCGGCGGTCCAGATCTGCCACGGGTTCGCGCGACGCTCGATCAGTGATGCCGGTGCGCCACCGGATCCGGGGCGACGGACGAAGGCGATGCGCGAGCCATCGGGGGACCAGCGCGGCATCTGGTCACGGCTGGTCGATGGCGCAAGCCAGGTAATGGGTTTGTCCTGTGCGGTGTAGATGCCGATGAAGCTGTGGTCACCCCGATTCGACACGAAGGCGATGCGCGAGCCATCAGGGGAGAAGACGGGCGAGGAGATGCTGCCTTTGGTGAAGACCAGCCGTTCGCCGGGTGCGCTGCCGTCGATCGGCACCGTCCAAAGCTGGCCGCCACTCGAATAGATCACGCGATCACCGTGCGGCGCGATGAGTGGATCGTCGCCGGCGGCGAGGAGTTTCGGCGTCCCGCCGCGGAAGGGTACGGCGAAGATTTCGACGCGCATCGGAACGGGGAGCGACGCGGGGTTCGGTTGCAGCGCGCCTTCGGACCAGTTGGATCCGTGGTCGCCGCCGCGGGCGTAGATCACCCACTCGCCGTCGGCGGAGATCTGGACCGATGTCAGCTCCTGTCCGTCGTCCGCGTTGTAGCTGGTGATGCGCCGTGCGGTCCACTCCGGTCCTTCGGCGACGTAGACGTTGCGCTGTCCGCGTTCGAAGAACGCCCACGCAATCCGCTGCCCGGTAGGCGCGGCGGTGAGCATGGTGGGGAAGGGCGCCGAGAGCACCTGCGCCGCGGTGAACGGTTCGGCGGACTGGCGCGCGAACGCCGAGTCGGGCGCGAGTGCGCAGAGCGCGAGGGCGATGACCGGGAGGAGCGAGCGGCGAACGGATGGCATGACGGCGTGGGAGTTCGGGATGCGAAGCGGGGCAGGCGCCAATCGTCGCTCCTGTGGACGAAGGATGCCAGCCCCGCATGCGAGCTGTGGTGCAGGTTCGGCGTCGCCGGCCGTCGGTGCTGACGACGGTTCGCGAGCGGACGGCTGCTAGCGCTTGCGTCCGCCGCGCGACTTGCCGCGCGTGCCTCGTACGGCGAGCCCGGCCACGACGGCCGTCGCGGCGATACCGGCAGCGACGGTGGCCACCTTCCGGCGCTGCTTCCGCGCCGCTTCACGCCCCGAGACCTTGTCCGCGACGCGCTGCGCGAGCGATTTCACCTTCGTCCCCGCGACCGTGACCGCCTTGCCGGCGGCCTTCTTTGTGTCGGCGGCAGCGCGGCCGGCGGCTTTGCGGGTGTCGGTGGCGGCGCGACTCGCTGCCTTTCGTGTGTCCGCGGCGGCCCGGCTGGCGGCCTTGCGCGTATCGGCGGCGGCTCGGCTGGCGGCCTTGCGTGCCTTGAGCGCTGCGCGATCGGTGGCGTCGGAGGCGAAAGCGGCGACTTCGTTTCCGGCGCTCAGTGCGGCTTCTCGCATACGCTCGTTCGCCTTGCCGGCCGCCTTGCCCACCTTCTTCGCGTTCTTGCGCGCGGCCTTGCGGGCGGCGGCGATTGTCTCGGATCCAATGCGATCATGTCTGGCCATCGGTCGTCTCCTGTTGATAGAGCCGCGGAATCCGCAGGCGTGGCATCGTCAGGCGGGCGCGGGCATGACTCCTGGAGCGAAGCAACGTACGGGCCACCCCGAACATTGCAGCGGCGCCCGGGCAGCTGTTGATGGGCGCGGACGATCGATCCGACTGCTCGATCCCGGCCGTGGGTTGGCTGGCGGGCGCATGGGCCGGGAGCTGGCCGGGGACGGGAGAGGGTACTCAGCGCACGCGCGGACGCGCTCGCCACGGCTCGAGTACTGCGTCGACCGTGGCGCGAACGCGCGATCGGACGTCGCCCTGCCGGTCGAGCGCGCAGGACATGAGCGACCCGTTTCGGACGTCAATCAAGGCGCGGGCGATGGCATTCGGGTCACAGTCCGAGAGTTCGCCGTCGGCGAGCGCTTCGTCCAGCAGTTCAATCGAGGAAGCCAGCTCGGCGTCGAGCGTGCTGACCAGTTGGTCATGGAGCTCCGGTTCATTGGATTGTGCGAGGCGGAAGCAGATCAGATTGGCCGCCGAGTCAGGCGCAGCGAATGGAAGCACAATCGCCGTGAGGGCGTCGATCAGTTGATCGAGTGGGCCTTGGTCGGGACGGAACGCATTTGCGAATGCGTCCGCTGATCCGGCGTCGTCGCGCATGGCTAACTGCAGTAGCAGCTTGTGTTTGGAGCCGAATCGCTGGATCAGCGTGGCGGCGGACAGTCCGCATTCGAGGGCGATGTCGGCGAGTGTGAGTCGATGGAACCCGAGGCGGCCGACGACTCGACCGGTGGCGTCGAGGATCGCGTCATCATTGACGGTTCGTGGTCGCGGGGACATGCTCCAGTATATAACCGAACGTTCATTTATTCAATATCGGTTGCAAAACGCGACTGCGGCGGGCTCTCGCGGAGGGGCGCTGAGGGCACGCGGAGGATCGCCGAGGACGGCTCGACACGGCACGCCCTCGACCATCAGCCGCCTGGTATCAACGATCCCCGGCGGGGAGCGACGCTTCCCGTATTGCCTTGAACTCGGTCCCCGCCTTCCACTCGGGGAACCGATCCCCCTGTGCCACGCGCCAACCCACCTGGAACAGCGCCTGGGCATCCTCCACCGCACCGGACAGGTCCCAGTCCGGCTTCACCTCGTCCGACGGCTTGTGGTAATCGTTGTTCGTGTACTCGTCGCGCTTCTCCTGGCCATACCCCGCCGGCTTGTCGATGAAGTCCGTTCCCGCATCGATGTACAGCGCCGGCACCCCCTTCTTGGCGAACTCGAAATGATCGGACCGGTAGAAAAATCCCTTCTCCGGCTCGGCGTCGGGCTTGATCACGCGGTCGTGCGGCGCGACGACCGACGCCAGCACATCATCCAGCGTTGAGTTCCCCAGCCCGACGACCGTCAGGTCGCGCGTGCGCCCCCACTGGTTCACGCCGTCCATGTTGATGTCCGCCAGCGTCCGGTTCAGCGGATACAACGGGTTCTCGGCGTAGTACTTGGCGCCGAGCAGCCCCTTCTCTTCGGCGGTCACGGCCAGGAAGAGGATGCTTCGCGCCGGGGGCTCGGGGAGCTTCGTGAACGCCTCGGCGATCTCGAGCATGGCCGACGTGCCCGACGCGTTGTCGAGCGCACCGTTGTAGATCTGGTCGCCATCGAGGGTGCTGTCGCGGCCCAGATGGTCCCAGTGGGCCGTGTAGATCACATACTCGTCGCGCAGCACGGAATCGGCGCCCTCGAGCTTCGCGATGACGTTGCGCGACTGGATCTCGCGCACCGCGTTCTTCAGATGGAAGGTGGCCTTCGCGTCCAGTGCCACGGGGCGGAAGTCCTTCGAGACGGCAGTCGCCTTCAGCGAGTCGAAGTTCTGGCCGGCGGATGCGAAGAGCTCGCGCGTCTTGTCGAGCGTCATCCAGGCCTCGACTCCCACACGACCGGCGTTGTCGCCCGGAGTCTTCACGTCGAAGTTCTCCTGCCCCCAGCTTCCGACGACGACGTCGTACGGATAGCCGGCGGGTCCCGTCTCGTGCACGATGATCGCCGCCGCCGCCCCCTTCTCGGAGGCGATTTCGTACTTGTACGTCCACCGCCCGTAGTACGTCATCGCCCTGCCCTTGAACATCGTGCTGTCGAGCTGTGCCGAGTCATCCGTCAGGGGGACCGGCGGATCGTTGACGAGCATCACGATCGTCTTGCCACGTACATCCACATCCTTGTAGTCGTCCCAGCCGTACTCCGGTGCCACCACGCCGTATCCGACGAATACCACGTCCGACGCATCGACGTTGATGGTTGCGGCGTTGCGCCTCGACACGGCGACGAAATCTTCGGGGAAGGCAAACGATTGCGTCCCGGCGGCGGTTGCCATCGACAGCGTCGGCGTGGTCCGGAAGCCGATCAGCGATACGTTCTGGATGTAGGTACCATCCGGGTTGCCGGGCGCCAGCCCCAGCTCCTTGAACCGGTTGACCAGGAACTCGACGGTCTTGTCCTCGCCGGGCGTGCCGGGGGCACGCCCTTCGAAGTCGTCGGCGGCGAGCACGTTGATCTGGCCCAGGATACCGTCGGCGGTGATGGCCGCGAGGGCGGGTGCGAGTGCGGCGCTGTCACCGGCGGAGCCATCGCCGGGGGCGCAGGCGGCCGCGGATACGGTGGCGAGCACCAGCATGGCGCTGACGCAACGGACTGCGAGGGTGCGAGTCACGAGTTCTCCGATGCAGGTTGAAGCCGGGGGAGCGAACCGGCGCATGCCGGTGAATGTGATCGGCCGACTGCGAACCACGGCGCCTGGTACATCACGCCGGGTGGTGACGCTGCTAGCGCTTCACGGCCGAATATGTACCGACCAGCTCACGAACGCCGTCCGGCACCTCATCGGTGATGACGACGGGTCCGGCAAGCGTGAAGCCGGTAAGTGAGCCGGTATGCTTGTAGTCGATGTCGAGGCCGTCGAGATCGATGTGTCCGCCGATGAAGCTCCCGAGCAGCCCGCCCCGCAGCACGCCGGGTGGAAGGAAATCAGGCGGTATCGTTCCGCCTTCGACCGCGCTGCACGAGACGCTGCCACCCGATGCCTCACCGACCACGCTGCGACCATCCTGGGTGAGATCGAGTACCACCCCGGTGATGTCGCACGTGACGACGCCATCGGTGGCGTCCGACACCGAGTAATCCCAGAGCCCCGTGATTGGCGACGGCGCGGTCGAATCGGATCCGCAGGCCGACGCGGCGACGAACAACGAGAGGGCGAGCATGGACAATGGTAGGCGTCTCATGGCAATTGTCGGTTGAGGACAGGAACGGTTCACAGCGTCGGTTCCGTGGAGTATCCTCGTTCATGGCCGGACATCCGGCAACTGGTACCCTCGTGAAGCCGGCGCAGTCCGCCCTCCGAATTCCCACCGCTTCGGAAACTCAAACTCCTCGACGCCATGCTCCGTACACTGCACCGCGCCCTGCCATTCCTGGCAACCATGCTGTTCGTCGCGCCGCGTGCGCCGATCGCGGCCCAGGAACCCGTCGACCTGGCCGCCGTGTCGGCGATCAGGGACGAGGGGCTGAATCGCTCCCAGGCGGTGGAGCACCTGGTCTGGCTTGCCGACGTCTACGGGCCGAGACTGACCGGGGGCGAGGGGATCCGACAGGCCGCGGACTGGGCGAAGAAGCGGTTCGCCGAGTGGGGGCTCCAGAACATACATGAAGAGCCCTTCGCGTTCGGGGCCGGCTGGATGCTCGACCGGTTCTCGGCGCACATGATCGCCCCGCAGGTGATGCCGATCATCGGGATGCCCAAATCGTGGACGGCGGGGACGGGCGGTCCGGTCGAGGCCGACGTGGTGCTCGCACCGATCGACGACGAGGCGGATTTCGCACGGTTTCGCGGCAAGCTGCGCGGAAAGATCGTGCTCACGCAGCCTGCCCGAGCGGTCCGGATGCTCGAAGGTCGGCTGGTGCTTCGCATGACGGAGGACGAGATCCGCGAGGCACAATCGACCCCGGTGCGTGCGCCGCGTGCCGCCGGCGGCAACGGGAGCGGTGGCGGTGCCTCGCCCTTCGCGCGCGCCCGCGATCTGCAGCGTCGCGCGCAGGAGTTCTATCGCACGGAGGGCGTGGTCGCGCTGGTCGATCGTGGCAGCGACAGCGACGAGTCGGCGGGTGGCAGCGACCTGTCGTGGCGCGCGCAGCGGGTGGACGGAGGCACGATCTTCGTCGGCTCGGGCGGGCCACGCACCGGCGACCAGGTGGGCAAGGAGCTGCCCGCCATCACGATCGCCGTGGAGCAGTACAATCGCATGGTGCGCATTCTCGAACGCGATGTCCCCGTCCGCATGGAGCTGGACGTGCGCGTCCGGTTCCTGCCGGAAACGGAGCCGCGCGGATTCAACCTGATCGCCGAGATCCCCGGCACCGACCCGGCGTTGAAGGACGAGGTGGTAATGCTGGGTGCGCACTTCGATTCGCACCACGGTTCGACCGGCGCCACCGACAACGCCACCGGCA
>DASSBZ010000114.1:0-6140 GCA_035698205.1 Gemmatimonadaceae bacterium
CTGATTGCCCAGGCAGCGCACATCCCCGTGCATCTGGGCGCGATGCCCGAGTCCGTACGCGCGGTGCGCGAGCGGAATCCGGAGCCCGGCGACGTGTTCCTGCTCAACGATCCCTTCGCCGGCGGGTCGCACCTCCCCGACCTGACCATGGTGGAAGTCATCGGCGATGCGGGGGCGATCGTCGGCTTCTCCGCGGTGAGGGCGCATCACGCCGACGTCGGTGGGATGAGCCCGGGGAGCATGCCGCAGGGGGCGACGGAGCTCGTACAGGAGGGCATCGTGGTGCCACCGGTGCGCCTCGAGCGCGCGGGGATGCCGGAGGACGACATTCTGCGCCTCGTGCTCGCAAACGTGCGCACGCCCGATGAGCGGCGTGGCGACCTCGCGGCGCAGCGCGCGGCGTGCGCAGCCGGGCGCGAGGGCTGGCTGGCACTGCGTCGTCGCGACGGCGCGGCGCAGCTGGACGCGGCGTGCGACGCGCTCCTCGCGTACACGCGCCGGCGCGCGGAGGGGCGGCTGGTCGAGCTGGAGGGGCGACGGGGCGCCGCCAGCGATGCGCTGGAGGGAGACGGGATCAGCGATGCCGACGTGGTGGTGCGCGTCGCCGCGCAGGTGCGCGGCGGCCGTCTGCGGCTCGACTTCACCGGCACGTCGTCCAGGGTGGCCGGCAACGTGAACTGCCCACGGGCGGTCACGCGCGCCGCTGCCGTGTTCGTCCTGCGGATGCTGCTCGATGACGACGTCCCCACCAACGACGGCATCGCCGACGTGATCGACTTCGTGTTTCCCGATGACTGTGTGGTGGACGCACGCTGGCCATCGGCGGTGGCGGCGGGCAACGTGGAAATGTCGCAGCGCGTGACCGACACGATCGTGCAGGCGCTCGACGCGGCCGGCGTTCCGGTGCCGGCGCCGGGGCAGGGGACGATGAACAACATCACCTTCGGCGGCGATGGCTGGACGTTCTACGAGACGCTGGGGGGCGGCCAGGGCGCGAGCGAGCGCGGTCCCGGTCCGTCGGCGGTGCACGTGGGGATGAGCAACACGCGCAACACGCCGATCGAGAGTCTCGAGCGCGCATACCCCATCCGGATCGATCGTTATGCACTGCGGCGCGGGTCGGGGGGAGCGGGACGCCACCGCGGCGGCGACGGCGTGGAGCGCTCCTATCGCGTGCTGGTGCCGTGTACCGTGACGCTGCTGACCGAGCGACGCCGGATCGCACCGGCCGGTGCGCATGGCGGCGCGCCGGGAGAGACCGGCGTGAACCTGCTCAACGGCACCCCGCTCCCGGCCAAGGGCCGCCGCGCGCTGCAGGCGGGGGACGTCGTGATGATCCTGACACCGGGGGGCGGGGGCTGGGGGCGCGCGCCGGCGTGATCGGTTCACGCATCGCCACCGCTACCACCGCTACGACTCCGCGAACCTCTGCGCGCCCTCCGCGCCCCTCTGCGTGAGCCCGCCGCAGGCGGTCTTGCCGAGCTCTCGTGCCCCCGCCTCAGGCGGATCAGACCGTCAGTTCCATCCCCTCGGCGGCGGCGATCACCTTCACGCTGCCGCCGCGCTCGGCCACCATGGCGCGGCTCAGCTCCACCTGTTCATCCAGTTGCTCGTCCGAACGATCGGGGTCGTGGTGAAAGAGCACCAGCGTCTCCACGTCGGCGGCGATCGCGAACTCCACCGCGTCGCGGTACGACGAGTGCCCCCAGCCGCGATGCGCCATGTACTCGGTACCGGTGTACATCGCATCGTGGATCAGGTACTTCGCACCCCGACAGAACGCCACGAGCGTCTCCAGCGTGCTCGCCTGCTCGGCCAGCGCCCCGGCCACGTCGAGTTCGTTGTCGGGGATGAACACGACAGATGCATCGGGGCGATCGTGCGCCGTGAAGCGGAAGCCTAACGCGCCCCCGGGATGGCGGACCTGCACGGCCTGCACGTCGTACCCGCGCCCGGAGTGCCGATAGGCGGTCAGTTCGCGCACCTCCATGGTGGCGCTGAGCGCGTCGAACGACACGGGGAAGACCACGGGGCTCATCTGCTGTCGGACCACCACCCCGAGGCTCGACTGCAGGTGCGGAGATCCGAACAGGGTGAAGTGGTTGCCCTCCTGGAACGCCGGCGTGAAGAAGGGCAGCCCCTGGATGTGATCCCAGTGCGCATGGCTGAAGAACAGGTCGCCACCGATGGCGTCACCGTTGGCGCGTGCCATCAGCGACTTGCCGAGTTCGCGGATGCCGGTGCCGGCATCCACCACCACCAGCCAGTCGTCGTCGGTACGCAGCTCCAGGCACGGCGTATTGCCGCCATAGCGCGCGGTGGCCGGCCCGGGGCTGGGAATGGATCCGCGGGTTCCCCAGAAGCGGAGTCGGAGGGTCATGCCGGGAGTTCGCGGCCGGGACGCGAGCGACGTCCGGCGCCCCGGTACCGCGCGCGCCGGACGCTCCGCATCAACCGCTCAGACGCGCGCCTGGGCGCAGCGCTTGAGCGCCGGCCGGTTGGCCACCGAGATGCGCCGCCGCTCGACGTTGATCCACCCCTGGTTCTGGAAGTCGCGCATGGTGCGCGACACCGTCTCGCGGCTCGCGCCGATCATGTGGGCGATGGTCTGGTGCGTGAGCGGCTTCTCCAGGCGATCCCCCGTGGACTCGTCGGCGAAGTCGAGCAGCAGCCGCGCGATGCGCCCCGGCACGTCGAGCAGCGCCAGGCCGTGGATTTTACCGTCGGCGCGACGCAGACGCCGCGAGAGCTCCTGCAGCAGCGCCCAGGCCACCTCGGGATTGGCCTCCACGCGCCGGCGGAAGTCGTCGCTGCGCAGCACCAGCAGCGTGGAATCTTCCATGGCGATGACGTGCGCGGACCGCGGCTGTTCGTCAATGAGCGAGAGCTCGCCGAAGTGCTCGGTTTCGCCCAGCACGCCGAGGATGACCTCGCGGCCGTCCTCGCCGACGAGCACCACCTTGACGCGCCCCTCCTTGACGACGAAGAGGGAGTCGCCGGGGTCGTCCTCGAACAGGATGACGCTCCCCTTGGGGTAGGACTTCTCGCGGGTGAGCTCGGCGAAGCGCTGCAGTTCGGCGTCGTCGAGCTTCGAGAAGAGCTGGACGGAGCGCAGGAAGTTGGCGATCTCCATCGGGGCAGAGGCTCCTTTGGTGACGGGCGGGACGCCGGGCACGCGATGCGACCGACGCCGGACGATCTGAAGACTAGGACGCGGGCGCGGGGCGCGCGTCACGTTCGGACTGTGTGCAGGATCGTGCGCTGGCGCAAGCGGAACTGATGCGATGCACGTCACAAACGCTTGATTTCGGGCACCGGATCCGGCTATCTTTCCCAGCTATCCTCAAGCGGACAAGGTGCCCGGTGAAGGCCGATATCCATCCTGAATACTACACCGCCACGGTGACCTGCGCGTGCGGCAACACGTTCCAGACGCGCTCCACCCAGGCGGAGATCCATACTGACATCTGCGCCAACTGCCACCCGTTCTATACGGGCAAGCAGAAGCTGATCGACACCGCTGGCCGCGTCGAGCGGTTCCGGCAGAAGTACGGTAAGACGGCCTGAGTATCCGCGACCGGCTCGCGCAGGCCGTCTCGCGCGCGGCCGAGGTCGAGCGCGAGCTCGCCGAGCCGGGAACCGTCAAGGACGCGAAGAAACTCGCCGCCCTGGGTCGCGAACACCAGCGACTCGCCGACGTCGTCTCCATCAACGATCGTCTGCACCGCCTGAACGGGGAGCTCGAGCAGTCGCGCGAGCTCCTCGATTCGGATGACGCGGAACTCGTCGACGTGGCCCAGCTCGACGTCGACCGGCTCGAGGGCGAGATCACGACGCTCGAGGCATCGCTCAAGCCGCTCCTCGTGCCGCACGATCCGCTCGACGACCGCCCCGCCATCATCGAGATCCGCGCAGGCACGGGTGGCGACGAAGCCGCCCTGTTTGCCGCCGACCTGTTCCGCATGTATTCGCGGTTCATCGAGGGGCGCGCCTGGCGCATCGAGCTGCTCTCCATGGGAGAGGGCACGCTCGGCGGTATCAAGGAGGTCGTGTTCCGCGTCGCAGGCGATGGCGCGTTCGGTGCCCTGCGCCGCGAGTCCGGCGTGCACCGCGTGCAGCGCGTGCCGGTCACCGAAAGCCAGGGGCGCATTCACACATCCGCGGCCACGGTGGCCGTGCTCCCCGAGGCGGCCGAAGTCGACGTCCAGATCCACCCTAACGACTTGCGCATCGACGTGTTCCGCTCGTCGGGCCCGGGCGGACAGAGCGTGAACACCACCGACTCCGCCGTGCGCATCACGCACCTGCCAACGGGTCTCGTCGTCAGCCAGCAGGACCAGAAATCCCAGCTGCAGAACAAGCAGAAGGGGATGGAGATCTTGCGCGCGCGGCTGCTCGACCTCCGCCTGCAGGAGCAGGAGGCCGAGCGTTCGCGCATGCGTCGCGCCCAGGTGAGCACCGGCGATCGCTCGGCCAAGATCCGCACCTACAACTTCCCGCAGAGCCGCGTGACCGACCATCGCATCAACCTCACGCTGCATGACCTGCCGCGCATCCTCGACGGCGATATCGAGAAGCTGGTCGAGGCGCTGATCCTCGCCGACGACGAGGCGCAGCTGGCCGAAGGCGAGTAGCAGCGGTGGCGGGGCGAACGTCGGCGGGGGCGGGGCAGGGCGACGGCGATGTGTCCATCGGCACGCTGCTGCTGGAGCTCACGCAATCGCTGACCGGCGCGGGGCGCGACGCCAACGAGGCGCGCGACATCGTGGCCGCCGTGCTCGACGTGCCGAGGCTGTGGCCGACCACGCACCGCGACACGCTGGTCGATTCCAGCGCAGCCGACGAGGCGCGCGAGGCCGCCCGGCGACTGCAACGCGGCGCGCCATTCGCGTATGCCGTGGGGCGATCCGCCTTCCGTTACCTTACGCTCGCCGTCGACGAACGGGTACTGATCCCGCGCGCCGAAACCGAAGTGCTGGTGGATCTCGTGCTCGAGGGCATGCGGTCCAGCCCCGGGGGGATCGCCGTGGACGTGGGAACCGGCTCCGGGGCCATCGCGCTCTCGCTGGCGAGCGAGGGCAACTTCGATCTCGTGATTGCGAGCGACGTTTCCCTCGATGCGCTGGCCGTTGCGGGCGCGAATACGCGCCTGCTGGCCGACGAGCTGCGTGCCCCGGTCGAGTTCGTGCACGGCGTGGCGCTGGTGCCGTTCGCGGGGCGCCATGTGCGTGCGCGCGTCATCGTCTCGAACCCTCCGTACATCGCCCACGCCGAGCGCGATGACCTGCCGACGGCGGTGCGCGACTGGGAGCCGCCGATGGCGCTGTTCGCCGATGACGACGGGCTGGCGGTGACGCGGTCGATCATACGGGGGGCGCCGGAGGTGCTCGAATCGGGGGGCCTGTTGGCGCTCGAGGTGGATGCCCGTCGCGCACGACGGGTGGCGGCGATGCTGGAAGGCGACGGGCGATTCCGGGGCGTCACCGTGCGGGACGACCTCACGGGTCGCGAGCGCTTCGTCCTGGGACGGCTGGCGAGCGAAGCGGACTGATCGCGCCGATCCCCTTCTTGCGGCGGGCACGTGAGGTGCTACAATCCCGTTGGCGGTGTCCAACAGGGAGGGGATCAGGGACACCCGCGACGCGCTTGCTTCCGCAGAGGAGAGCACCACGATGGCCATCGCCATTCGCGCGACCTCGGTCCCGCCGCTCGCCGGACGGAAGCCCGGCGATCATGAGCTCGACCTGTTCGGGCTCACGCACATCGGCAAGGTCCGCAAGACCAATCAGGATCACTTCCTCCTGTGCACCGTACATCCGCACGTCATCGTGCATGGTACGAGCCTGCCGGCGAGCGATGCGCTGCCGCTCATGGGACAGCGCCATGCCACCGTGATGCTGGTGGCCGACGGCGTGGGCGGGAGCACCGCCGGGGGGCAGGCGAGCCAGCTCGCGGTGGAGGCCGTCACTCGGTATGTGTCTGGCACGCTGCGCTGCTACCACGCCTCCGGGAACGCGGATCAGGACGCCTTCGAGGATGCGCTGCGCACCGCCGCAAACGAGGCGCACGAGGCCGTGCGGGCGGGGGCCGCGAGCCAGCCCGAAACCGCGGGCATGGCCACGACGCTCACGCTGGCGATC
>DASSBZ010000115.1:0-43954 GCA_035698205.1 Gemmatimonadaceae bacterium
GGTCAGCGGCCATCTGGCCACGGTGCGCGCATGACCTCCATCGTGAAGCCGCCGGTACGTCACCCGGGACTTCCCGTCAACGGGCTCGGACTGACTCGGCGCGACTACGAGGGCGGGATGTCGACGCTCTGCGCCGGCTGCGGACACGATTCCGTCACCGCCGCCATCGTGCAGGCGTTCTGGGAGCTCGATGTGCCGCCGCATCGTGCGGCAAAGCTCAGCGGCATCGGCTGCTCCTCGAAGACGACCGCGTACTTCCTGCGCCAGTCACACGGCTTCAATTCCGTTCATGGGCGAATGCCGAGCGTGGCGACGGGGGCGAACGCTGCCAATCGCGGGCTCACCTTCATCGGTATCTCCGGCGATGGCGACTCGCTCTCGATCGGGATTGGTCAGCTCTGTCACGCCATCCGGCGCAATGTCGACATGATCTACGTGCTCGAGAACAATGGCGTCTACGGGCTCACCAAGGGGCAGTTCTCGGCCTCCGCCGACATCGGCTCGAAGTCCAAGCGCGGCGAGGCCAATGAACAGCCGCCGATCGATCCCGTGCTGCTGGCGCTCAGCCTCGGCGCCACCTTCGTGGCGCGCGCGTTCTCGGGGGACAAGGCGCAGCTCGTGCCGATTATCAAGGCGGGGCTTGCGCACCGTGGTTTCGCGCTGCTCGATGTCATCTCGCCGTGCGTCACCTTCAACGACCACGCCGGATCGACGAAGAGCTACCGCTATACGCGCGAACGGCAGCACGAGGCGGTGCCGATGGACTTCGTGCCGCTGCGCCGCGAGATCACCGCGCCACATGCGGACAGTGCGAGTGCCGGTGGAGTACGCACGGTCACCATGCACGACGGGTCGGAGGTGCGCTTCCGCGCCGTGCCGGAGGGGTACGATCCCACCGACCGCGATGCTGCCTATGCCTTCGTGCGTGCGCGCCAGGATCGGGGGGAGCTGGTCACGGGGCTGCTCCATGTCAGCGAAGCCGTCCCCGACATGCACACGCTCAACCGAACGGTGGAATCACCGCTGGTGGATGCGCCGTATGAGACGCTCTGTCCGGGGGCGGCGGCGCTGGATTCTCTTATGACGGAGTATCGGTGACAGACGCTCCGTACCATAACAGATGATTCATGCTGCGTGTTCCACGCTACTTCTTGTACCCTGCTCTAACCGGGAGCGAGAAGCAATCAGCGTATTGACGCCCCTCGGCTCAGCGAGGAGCGACCAGCAGTTACTTGCATGCAGCGTCTCCATCTGCTCCTAGTCCGCGCCCTCCGTAATCCGCTCCACGAGCAGGATATCGTTCCCGTAGCAGTCCTCCACGTGCACGAACACCGCGCCCCCCTCCTCGCGCGGGGCACGCTTCACCCGTACGCCGCGCGAGACCCACTCCGCCAGCGTGCCCGCGCAATCGCTCGTGTAGAAGACGAGGAACGGGTGATCGCCCGCTTGGCGACCGATCAACGCCACGTCGCCATCTGACGTGGGGCGGAGCATCCAGAGCCCCGGCGCCGGTTCCCCCGGCTGCCCCGGCACGCCGAGATGGAGATAGCGCTGCTCGCCCGGTCCGGTGCTGTCATGGAGCACCGCGAGCCCGAGCGCATCACGGTAGAACGCCAGCGCCTCGTCGTAGTCGCGGACCAGCAGCGTGGTGCGGCCGAGTGCGGAGAGCATGGTTCGAGGACGAACGATTGTGTGAACGACAGCGTGCGTGGCGCGCCATGGCGGTCGCGGTCGGCGACTGCCGGCCCCGGCAATATACGCCGTCGTGCGATCGCGGGTGCCGCGACGTCATGCCGGCGTCGCGCACCAACCGCAGCGGCTTCATTTCCGGATCACGCGTCGGCGGGAATCTCGCCGTTCTTGATGGCGTAGTGCCGCTGCACCGCCTTCCAGGGACGGAGCCAGGCGAGCCAGATCGCGCCGAGTCGCGCGCTCATGCCGCGCACGGCGGTGACGCCCACCAGCAGCAGCGCGCGCTCCACGATCCAACCCAAAGCGGTCACGACGCCGAGGATGACGAGCGCCGCGGCCCAGAGCGGTGCGACGGCGATCAGCAGCACGATCATCGGTACCAGCAACAGGCACGGCACTACCGGGAGCAGTGCGAGTTCGATTGCAATCATCGGTTGAAAAGCTCGAGAAGATCGGTCATCCGCGCTCCGTTGCCGGCGCGAGGTGTGCCGAGAGCGCCGCGCGCATCGCAGCGGGAATCGGCTTCGGCTTCTGCGCATCGTAGTCGAAGAGCACGATCACCGAGCGTGCATCGGCCGCGATCTCGTCGCCGGCCATGATCGACTGCCGCAGCGCGAAGCTCGTCCGCCCTATGGACTCCACCTCGGTGCGAACGTGGACGGCCTCACCGAATCGAACCTGTCGGCGGAAATCGATCGCGAGTCGCGCCAGGATCACCGCGCCGAGCGCTTCCGGGATGTGCGAGAGGAACGCGATGCGCGCGAGTTCGTCGTAGTGGGCGAAGCTGGCGTTGTTGAGATGCCCGAAGGCGTCGGTGTCGGAGAAGCGGACCTGTACGTCGGTGCGCAGCATGTACGTGGAGCGGGGGAATGCGGAGGTCACCTCGGCACGCCTGACGTCGCTACGTGAGGACGAACGCGAGTGTGACGTATGGACTGCAACTTGCCCTTCTGTTTCGCACACCGGCAACCGGAGGACCTCATGCCGCGCAACGAGCACGACCGCAATCCGGAACGCAAGCAGGGCGTACCAGATCCAGATCGTGAGCGTCAGTTCGAGCGGGATGTGGAGCATCCCGAGCACGGCCAGAAGGGGAAGCAGCGCTCCGACGATTCCGGCTCCACGGAGCGGCCCGGCAAGCGCGACCGCGATCGGGCGAACTCGCCGGAGCGTGAACGGCAACCCAGTCGGCGCTAGCACCGCCACCCGTGCCAGCGCCGACGCGCCGGCACGTTCGCACGGCATCAACGGGCGCGTCGCCTCGTGGCGGCGCGCTCGTCGCCTGCTCAGGGCGGGGTTTCGCCGAGTGTCACGACGGCCTGCGCCACGAGCGACGCAGTGGGGCGCAGCCGTCCACCAGCCGCCCGGAGACCCGTCATGGCCTGGTAGTCGCCCGCGCCCTCAACGATCACGCCATGCACCGACGGCTGCCGCGTGGCCCACGACAGCACTCCGCGGACAGCCGCGATCTGGCTCCGCTCCCCATGCGAAATGGGGAACCCGCCGGCGGCGAACACCCAGTGGGACTTGCGCGTGTCGCGCATCCACCTGCTCGCGGTGCGCAACCGCGCCGTGACCGATCGACCGCCGCCGTACGATGGAAAGAAGGAGAACCCGACCACGTTCACCGGCGATCCCGGGCGGCTCGCCCAGGCGTACAGCGCGCTGTCGCCGTGGCTGAAGTCGGAGATCGCGACGCCGATGCGAATGCGGCCGTTGATACCGCGCGCGCGCTCCGATGCGGCGGCGAGGTACGACGTCCACCAGGCCGAGGGCACCTCGCCAAGCGCGCGGCGCCCCGCGGTATACGGAGCATCCGCGGGCAGCAGGATGTCGGGCCGGATGGTGCGCGCCAGGCGTTCGACGAGGTCGACACGCGACTCGGCGTACGCTTGCGGCGATGCCCGCCATGCCGCGGCGTCGTTGGCGTCGTAGCCGAGCGCCACGACGAGAATCAGGCTGTCCCGGCGAAGCTGTGCCAGCGTCCGCGAGAGCGAGTCGAGACCGGCGCGCGATCGCACCCCCGCGGGATTCACGAGCACCGACACCGCGCCGACATCGGTGGAGTCGAGCAGCGCGAGATCGTGTCGCAGCGCGACGGCCGGCGGGGCACCGCGAAGCGCCGGCAGCGCACGCAGTCCGATCACGAAATCGCCACGCGGACGTTCCTGCAATCGCGCGAGCGACAGCTCGGAATAGCTGCGGATGGCGAGCCAGGATGGCGGCAGTTCGGCGAGCACGAGGCCGGCCGCACATGCCGCCGACAGGGCGACGAGACCGCGCATTGTCGCGCTCGCGCGCCATCGTGCCGGCGTCACCGGTGCCAGCAGCGGGAGCGGAAGCACGAACGCCGACCAGAGCGCCGCCCGCCCGACCAGGACGCCGAGCGCATTGGCCCACGCCGCATCGATCGCCAGCCACGGGTCGCCGACCGGTACCCCGATCGAGACCATCCACCGCGTCACGGCGGCACACAGCAGCAGCACGTTGTACAGCGCGATCGGCACACCGAGCAGCGGCGTGACCATTCGACGAACGAGCACGTGGAGCGACTGGATGGCGAACAGGGCGACCGTGGCCGGCCACAGCCAGCTCAGCTCCACGAGGGTACGTGCGGTGAGAAGCGATGACGTCGAGAGGACCACCAGCACGGCGGGCGCCAGGAGCAGCCCCGCGAGCGCACTCAGGGATCGGAGCGTCCGCGGCGCGCGGCGCAGCCTCGCAATGCGCGCCGCGAGCGCGACGTTCCAGATGAGGACCAGCGCCGATGCGACCACGAAGATCCACGGCGGCAGGATGGTCATGCGCAACATGCAAATCCTCGTCGCGGGGGAGAATTGGCCGGCGTAGGGGCACCACGGAGACGCGCGGCGCCGACGACAGGAAATATGATCGCGGTTAACTTGTGCCCATGGACCGCGGCCGGCTGCTCACGGTGCCCAATACGCTCTCGCTCTCGCGGTTCGTTCTGGCCGGCGCGTTCATGTTCGCGCGCGACCCCGTTCCGCGCGTCGTGCTGATCGCGATCGCCGCGCTCACCGACGTGCTCGATGGCTGGATCGCGCGCTGTACGCGGACCGGTACCCGATGGGGGGCGTTGCTCGATCCCGTTGCCGACCGCGCCTTCATGCTGGCAGCATTCTTCACCTGCCTCGTCATCGGCGAATTGAAGCTCCTCCAGGTCATCATCCTGCTCCTGCGCGACATCATGACGGCCGTCGGCTTCATCGTCGCGCGCAGCGTGAGCTGGCTGCGCCCGATCACCTTCCGGGCACGAATCCCCGGGAAGCTCGTCACGGTCGCTCAGGTGCTGACGCTGCTGGCGGCGATTCTCGCGCCGGCCTGGGTGGTCGTACTTGTTCCGATCGTCGGCATCCTCGCGCTCGCCTCGATCGCCGACTACACGTTCATGCTCTGGCGCGAGCGGGCGACGTGAGCGCACGGCTTCTCGGTGCGCTGTTGACGGTCACACTCGTGCTGGTCCCCGCCTCCAACGCCCACGCCCAGCGCGAGCGCCACGCGCGAACCGAGCTGCGCACGGATGTGTTTGTTGCGCGCCGACCGACCGTGCACCTCGGAGTGGGGGTGGCGATCCCGGTGACCACGTACATGCGCGTGGCGGGAATCGCCGCCGGTGGGGCGGTCTCTACCGATGGCACGTCCGAACCCGCGGCGCGCGGCGAACTGCTCGCGCGGTTCGTGCTCGACCCGCTCGGCGAACGCCGCTGGGGGCTCTACGGAGCAGCCGGCGTCGGCGCCTTCTGGGATAATGAGATCGCGTGGCGCGGCCGCCTGTTGCTCAGCGCGGGCATCGAAGGGAGGCTGCAGGGAGCCTGGACGCCAGCGCTCGAAGTCGGGCTTGGCGAGGGCCTTCGCATTGGCGTCGTGATGAGGCGACGCGCCGGCCTGGTCCGGTGACGGCCGCACGGGTCTGCGGGGTCCGGCTCACTCGCCCGCCACCGCGAAGGACGCAACGGAACGCGGAGCTAGGGAGCGCGGTGTGACGCGGTACGTCGCGCGCGGGCCGGGTCGTGTTTTTTCGAACAGCCCCGTCCCGCCACGCTGATTCTGAATGTCGCCGTCTATGCGATCAGGGCGATCAGGCCGCTGATGCGGCGTCCGCCGTGCTGGCGGACTCTGCGGTTTCGGAGTCGTCGCCACCGGCCTTGGCCGGCTTCGCAAACCGCTCTCCGAGCGTCCGCAACTCGCTCAACTGTGCCGGCGTCAGTTCGTGATATCGATCACCAATGTACTTGATCGTTTCGCCGAACCACTCCGCCTGGTCGTCGGGGTGCGTTCCGATGACGCCGCAGGCGATGATATGCTGAAACATTTCGTCACGGGCTTGCTCGAAGGGCGAGGGCACCGTGCTATCCCAACGGCGTCGCGTATTCTGTTTGGCCATTTCATCCTGGGTAAAGAGACTCTCTAATCTAATCGAATCGTACTCCGATTGAACCCACCGGAGATGTATCCCATCTCCTTGTAATACGTTCGCATATGCCAAGCCGCTGCGATTCGTGATGTAAGGGATTTCCGGGCGCGTAGCCTCCCTGGTGGAGACTCCTGAGACATGCACCACGGCACTCCCCTCGGATGTTGCGTCGTCACGATCGGTGACCCGGCGGTCCGGTTCAGCCCGTTCGCGCCGGATCCGGCCGTTGGCTCGGCCCGCGAAGCGCGCCGACGAAGTCCACGATCACCTTCGCCAGCGCCGACGGCGCCTCCTCGGGGATCAGCCGCCCGGCACCGGGGATGCGCAGTGCGCGGCAGTTCGGGATGGCGCTCGACAGCCGCTCCGGCAACTCGGCGGTCATCGAGCGGTCGCCGTCCCCCCAGACCACCAGAGTGGGGGCGCGCACCTCTGCCAGGTCCACGTCCGCGAGATCGTCCACGCGAATGGACCGGGCAAGCGCGAGGAGCTGTTCCACCCCCTCACGCCCCACAAACGGCGCCAGATAACGTCCCACCAGCCGCGGGGGCATGTATGTCTCGTCGGAAACCGCGCCGCGAAGAAGCGGTGCGAGCAGTGGTGCGGCTCCGAACACGCCACGTGTGAGGCGGAGCGCGTGACGGGCCGTGCTGCGCTGCATGGTGCGGATGTCGTCGCCGGGGAGGGCATCGAAGGCGAGCGGGCTCACGAGGATCAGCCGGGCCACCCGGTCCGGGTGTATCGCCGAGAGCCGCAGCGCAACGCTGCCGCCCAGGTCCACCCCGACCACCGTCGCCTTCGGGATCCGGAGCGCCGTCATCAGCCGGTCGAGGTACTCTGCCTGCGCGGCGATCCCCACATCGGCGTCACGCGGGCGGTCGGACTCACCATAGCCGAGAAGATCCACCGCGAACGCCGTCATCCCGCTTTCGGCCAGTGTGGGCGCGACCGCACGCCAGACGAAGCTCGAGGTGCCGAAACCGTGCACGAGCAGCACCGGCGGCCCCCCGTGGCCCGAACGCTCCACGTGCAGAGAACCCGGGCCTACCGGCGTTCGAAGGATGTCGGCGTCGATGGGACTGCCCTCCCGGGTGGAGAATTCGTCAATCAAAGCTACTGTGCTCTTCCCGAAGCGCGCGACGATGCCGAGCTTTCACGAATTGCCATGTCGGAAGAAACCTGGGACGATGAGCGGGCGCGAAAGCTCGAAGCGCTGTTGCGGGCACTGGCCCGGCGGATCGCCGAGCTCGATGCACAGGGCGATCTCCTGCACCACGCGGGCGAGCTCACGTCGTTGATTGGTGATCTCCGCAGCGAACTATTCCACTACGAGGTCCGGGCGACGTACGACACGCCGGAAATGCTCGAGCGACGTCGCATCGTCTCGGAAGCCGAGGAGGCCGAGGAGCACGGATGGGAAAGAAGCGAATGGAGTCCGGAGGACGACGATCCACGCCGGTAGACAAGCGGTCGGCCGCGTCCACATCGGCGAAGCGCTCCGGTTCTGCCGGAAAGGGCGGTGCATCCGGCACTGACGGCAGGAAGCCCTTCTTCCTGCTGCTCGGGCTCATTGCCGTCGTCGGCGTCGCCGCGATAGCATGGATGGCCAGCAGACCCGGTGGCGGCTCGGGTGCCACGGCTGTCGATCCGAACGTGACGGCGGAGGCAGAGGGGTATCTCCTCGGCAACCCCGATGCGCCCGTCCAGGTGATCGAGTTCGCGGACTTCGAATGTCCGGCCTGCGGGCAGTTCGCCACCGTGACCGGTCCCGATGTGCGCACGCGCCTCGTCGAGACGGGGCAGATCAGCTATCGCTTCTACGATTTCCCCCTGGCGATGCACCCCAACACGTGGGACGCGTCCAACGCGGCGGCCTGCGCCAACGCGCAGGGGATGTTCTGGGCGTATCACGATGCGCTGTTCGCCAACCAGCATCGCTGGTCGGGCTACGCGACGCGCCGGCCAAAGGGAGTTCTGCAGGAGCTCGCCGAGCAGACGGGGCTCGACGCCGGGGCATGGGAGGAGTGCTTTGACGACAGGCGCTTTCAGGCGAATGTCGAGGCAAACATGCGGGAGGGTGAGCGGCGCGGCGTGAGCCAGACCCCGACGTTCATTATCGGGGATCGCATGATTCCGGGCGCCATCAGCTACGACCGTTTCAAGGCGTACGTGGATTCGGCAGCGGCGAGAGCGCCGCAGGCGCCAGCTGTGCGCATGGGCGACAGCGCCGCCGGAACCGAGATCCGCCCACCCCGGTGACGCGACGAATGGGGATCGCGGCGATCGCGCTCGTGGGCGTGTTCGTCGCGATGTACCTCACCCTGTACAAGGTTGGCGTCATCGGCGAACTCACCTGTTCGATCGGGAGCTGCGAGACGGTCAACCTCTCGAGCTGGTCGATCTTTCTGGGGCTCCCCGTGGCCGCGTGGGGGGTCGGCTTCTACGTGGCGATGCTCATCGTGTCGATGATTGGCACGCAGCCCGCGTACGCCGACTCGCGCGGCATCTCGCTCGCCCTGGTGGCCATGAGCGGTTGGGGGGTGGTGTTCTCGGGCTGGCTTTCGTACCTCGAGGCGCGGGTGATCAACGCCTGGTGCATGTGGTGCGTGGCGAGCGCCTGCCTGGTGATGCTGCTTTTCGTGCTGAGTATGCTCGACCTGCGCGCTACACGCTCGACTCCGGCCTGACGCTCAGGCGCGCTTGCGATAGCGCGCCTCGCTGCTCTCATCGAGGCGCAGGCGAGGACGACCGTCCCCCTCTCCCTGCTCAGGGGATGGCGGACGCGTGGGAACGAGATCCTCGCCCAGTACCACCAGCGTTCGCGTTGCCACCGCGCTGGCGAGCGGCTCCGGGATCCCCATCACGCGCACGTACGTGTCGATCGCGCGATCGAACGTCATGTCCTCGGCCAGCGTGTCGACGAACATGAGCGCATTGGAGACGTGCGCGCGCAGCACCGCTTCCTCGGCGCGCGCCTGCGCAAGTCGCAGGCGCCGCTCCGACTCGGGGTCGAGCTTTCTCGGGAACAGCGATTCGGGGAACAGCGAACCCAGCACGTCGGTGCCTCCTTTGATGCGAGAACCACCTGACGAATGATACCCAGCCATGGACGCAAGAAGGAGGGAGCCACGTCACAATGGCCGGGCACCGTCGATGTCATCCCTCTCGGTCCTCGTACTGCGTCTTGAGCGCCGCCACCACGTTCGGGTCGGCGAGCGTGGTTGTGTCGCCCATCGCCCTCCCCTCGGCAATGTCGCGCAGCAGGCGTCGCATGATCTTGCCGGAGCGTGTCTTGGGCAGGTCGGCGGCGAACAGGATGTCGTCGGGGCGGGCCAGCGCCCCGATCTTCTGCGCCACGAATTCGCGCAGCTCCTCGCGCAGTTCGAGCCCCGGGGTGCGGCCGTCACGCAAGGAGACGAACGCCGCGATCGCCTGCCCCTTGAGATCGTGTGTTTTCCCCACGACCGCCGCCTCGGCCACCGCCGGGTGTTCCACCAGCGCCGATTCGACTTCCATGGTGCCGATGCGATGGCCGGCCACGTTGAGCACGTCGTCCACGCGGCCAAGTATCCAGAAGTAGCCGTCGCTGTCTCGCTTGGCGCCGTCGCCCGGGAAGTACAGATCCGGACGATCGGGCCACTTGGAGAAATAGGTCTCCACGTAGCGCTGCTCGTCACCCCAGATCGTGCGCAGCATGGACGGCCACGGCCGGGGGATGGCCAGCAGCCCGCCCCCCACCGGAATGGGTTGGGCGTTGGAGTCGAGCAGCTCGACGCTGAAGCCGGGGAGTGGTTGCGTGGCGCTCCCCGGTTTGGTGGTGGTGACACCGGGGAGCGGTGAGATCACGATCGCGCCCGTCTCCGTCTGCCACCAGGTGTCGACGATCGGACAGCGTTCGCCACCCACCGTTTCGTGATACCAGACCCACGCCTCCGGGTTGATCGGCTCGCCCACGGACCCGAGCAGCCGCAGCCGCGAGAGATCGTGTTTCCGGACGTGCTGATCGCCCCACTTCATGAAGGCGCGAATGGCGGTTGGCGCCGTGTAGAAGATGGTCACGCCGTGCTTCTCGCACAGGTCCCAGAAGCGATCCTTGTCGGGCCAGTCGGGGGCGCCCTCGTACATCAGGCATGAGGCGCCGTTGGCGAGCGGTCCGTAGACGAGATAGGTGTGTCCGGTAACCCAGCCCACGTCCGCCGTACACCAGAACACATCGTCCTCGCGCAGGTCGAAGACGACGCGCGTGGTATAGGCCGATGCGGTGAGGTAGCCGCCCGTGGTATGCACGATCCCCTTGGGCTTGCCGGTGGTGCCGGACGTGTAGAGGATGTAGAGCACGTCCTCGGCGTCCATCGGTTCCGGCTCGCACCACTTTGGTGCATCGGCCATGAGGCTGTGCCACCATTGGTCGCGGCCGGCGGTCATCCCGGCGAATGCCTCGTCGCCCCCGCTCCCCGGACGCCGCATGACCACGATGCAGTGCTTCACGCTCGGCGCTTCGGCCAGCGCGAGGTCGGCGTTGCGCTTGAGGGGGATGATGCCGCCACGACGATAACCGCCGTCGGCGGTGATGAGGACCTTGGCTTCGGCATCGTTGAGCCGGTCGCGCAACGATTCCGGGCTGAACCCGGCGAACACCACCGAATGGATGGCGCCGATGCGCGCGCAGGCGAGCATCGCGATCGCCGCCTCCGGGATGAGCGGCAGATAGATGCCCACGCGATCGCCCTTGCCCACGCCCAGCGAGCGGAGGACGTTGGCGAACTTGTTCACCTCGATGTAGAGGTCCCAGTAGGTGAGCGTGCGCCGGTCGCCGGGTTCGCCCTCGAAGATCAGCGCTGCCTTGTTGCGGCGGGCGGTGTGGATGTGGCGATCCACGCAGTTGACCGAAGCGTTGAGCCTTCCCCCCACGAACCAGCGGGCGAAGGGCGGCTTCCAGTCCAGCACCTGATCCCACGGCTTGTACCAGTCCAGGTTCCGGGCCTGCTCGGCCCAGAAGGCCTCAGGATCGGCGGCAGCGCGTTCGTAGAGACCCTCGTCGTGCACGGCGGCGAGGTCGGAGAACGCCGGGTTGGGCGGGAAGCGGCGGGACTCGTCGAGCAGGACGTCAATGTCGGTCATGGCGGCGGGGAGGGGAGGGGAGGCTCAGTGGGCGATAGTGCACCCGGGCCAGGAAACACGCAACGATGAACGGGCGTGCCATGCTGTACAGAAACGCGACACAATCGCATTCTCGAGGGAGTCTGGCAGAGTGCATCTGGTCACTTCGACCGTTCCGGCTGATTCAACAAATGTAAGTTGCGTTGTGGCAATGCGTTACGGAAATTGTGATTCACGGCACGAAGTTGGCCAAAGGAGACGCAGGTCACAGTACATCATCAGTATCTCAACCGGATGTTCGCCATGTGTGCTCCCGTGCTCAACCCCGATACTGCAGTCATCGCACCGCCGTCGCTTGTTGCAGGAATGCGTTCCGATTTTCGTCGCGCCGCCTTCGAGGCGCTTGAACAGGTTGTGCGGGAGGGCGATCAGGTGCTGGTGATCGACCTTGCCGCGACGCAGGAAGTCGATGCGGCCGGTCTGGGGCTGCTGCTTCTGCTGGAGAAGCAAGGGCGCGAGTCGTCGGTGAGGCTGCGCCTGATCAACGTGCGTGAGCGTGTGCGATCGCTGCTCGTGGTCACGCGCCTCGACCGTCGGTTCGAGATCGCCTGAGTTAATTTGTACTGCGGTCTGCGGAACTCGCCGCAGCCTCGACCACGATTTCGTCTCGACCGCCTGCCCGCTCGCGTGCCCACCACCAGATGATTCATCCCTGGCGCGACCTGCCACCCGGCCGCAATCCTCCCGAGGAAGTCACCGCGGTCATCGAGATTCCCACCGGCAGCCGGAACAAGTTCGAGCTCGACAAGGACTCCGGCTTTCTCAAGCTCGATCGCGTGCTCTACAGCGCGGTCCACTATCCGGGCGACTACGGCTTCATCCCGCGCACGCTGCACGAGGACGGCGATCCACTCGACGTTCTCGTCAGCATCATGGAGCCGACCTTTCCGGGGTGCCACATCGACGTGCGCCCCATCGGGGTGCTCAAGCTGCTCGATCGTGGGGAGCCCGACGACAAGATCATCGCCGTTCCCTGCCACGATCCGCAGCACAGCGAGTACTTCGACATCGCCGACCTGCCGCAGCACTACCTGAAGGAGGTCGAGCACTTCTTCCTGATCTACAAGGACCTGGAAGGGAGGCGGATGGAGGTGCTGGGCTGGGAGAAGAGCGAGTCGGCGATGACGGTGATCGAGGAGAGCATTGCGCGCTATGCTGACAAGTATCTGATGCAGGGGCCGTGACAGCATGAAGCACGCAGCATGCTGTCCCCGCCCCCCTAGCCAGCCCGCCTGAAAACCAGACTCGCATTCACCCCCCCGAACCCGAACGAGTTGCTGAGCACATGCTCCATCGGTGCGGCGCGGCCGGTGCGCGGTACGTAGTCGAGATCGCAATCGGGATCCGCGGCATCCAGGTTGATGGTCGGCGGGAGCCAGCTGCGCTTGATGGCAAGCGCGCAGATCGCCGCCTCGATCGCGCCCGAAGCGCCCAGCGCGTGGCCGTAGTAGCCCTTCGTGCCGCTCACCGGCATCCGCGACGCGCGCTCGCCGAACACCTGCTTGATCGCGATGGTCTCGGTCACGTCGTTGAGTGGTGTCGAGCTGCCGTGAGCGTTCACATAGTCGATCTCCCCGGCATTCACCTCTGCATCGCGCAGCGCGAGTTGCATCGACCGCGCCGCCTGCGAGCCGTCGGGGCGTGGCGCGGTCATGTGATACGCGTCGTTCGTCGTGCCGTAGCCGAGCAGTTCGGCGTACATCGGCGCCCCCCGCGCGCGCGCACGCTCCCACTCCTCGAGAATGAGCACCGCCGATCCCTCGCCCATCACGAACCCGTCGCGGTCGCGGTCAAACGGGCGCGAGGCGCTGCCGGGATCATCGTTGCGCGTCGACATCGCGCGGATCAGCGCGAACGATCCAAAGCAGAGCGGCGCCAGCGGGGCCTCCGCGCCACCGCAGATCATGACGTCGGCGTAGTCGTCGCGGATCGCGCGAAAGCCCTCGCCGATTGCCATCGTGCCGCTGGCGCAGCTCATCGCGTTGGTGCTGTTCGGCCCGCACACGCCGAACTCGATGGCGATGTTGCAGCTAGCCGCGCCACCGAACACGGCGAGCGCCAGCGTCGCGTTCACCGCCCGCAAGCCGTGCTGCAGGAAGTTGCCGAGCTGCTCCTCCGCGTATCCCACGCCGCCTAACGCCGTGCCCATGCTCGAGCCCACACGGTCCCGGTCCTCGCGCTCCAGCACGAGCCCCGCATCCTCAAGTGCCAGCCGTGCGCCGGCCACCGAGAACTGACCAAAGCGATCCAGGCGCTTCACGCGCCGCGCCTCGAGGTGGTCCGTGGGCACGAAGTCGTCCACCTGTGCCGCGTTATGACTGCGGAAGATGCCGGGATCGAACCGCGTCACGTGTTGTACCGCCGAGCGCTCGGCGAGTACCCCCTGCCAGAGCGCCGCGTGGGTGATACCGATCGGGGTGATCACGCCGATCCCCGTGATCGCAACGCGTCGTCGGCCGCTCACGAGGACGCTCCCGGACGACCGGACGTGCCGCCACGGCCGTCGCGCCCCGCCTCGCGCTCCGCCACCGTCGCCAGCCCCGCGAGCGTCCGCGACGCGATACCGTGGACGAACACCGGCCCGATCACGTGTGTGGCCGCGAAGATGCCGACCCCCGGCCACGACGGTCCGTCCCACACGTGCACGATGCGCACGAACGTCCCGTCGGCGCGCGCCTCGAAGGTCCACTCCACGTCCATCCCCTTCGTGATCCCCCCCACGTGCCGGAAGCGGATCGTCGGGCGTTCGTGGTCCACCGCCATCTGCGAGCGCCACCATGTCGGCCAGCGCAGCAGGCCGAACGGGCGATCGGCGGACATGTCGACCACGCCGCCCCCGTCGCTCGCGCGCTCGCGCATGCGGACCGACCGGTAGTGCGCGAGGTGCGCCGGCCACTCCTCCACGCGTCGTGCGATCTCGAACATGGTGCGGACGGGTGCGTGCACGAGTCGCTCGTCGACGGTTTCGCTGGCACGGCCGAGCGGCATCTCGCCCAGTACGAATGGCGCCCGTTCCGCGGGCGGCGATCCTGCGATGGGGCGGGCGGTCATCGAGGCGATGGTCTCCAGGTCGCGGTGAGCCGGAAGCCCGCCAGCGCGTCGGTGCGCGGCGCCTCTCCGGTGGCGTGCGAAACGGTGTCACGAAGCTCCGCACGGGTATACCCGCGAAGCACGGAAAGCACTCCATCGTGACGGCTCACCGGGTGAAAGCCGAGCGGGAAGCTCGCGATCCAGAGCCCCGCCGCTGCCATCCAGCTCCGGCGCAGGTCGCTGACGATCACGCGCCGGCGTGCCACGCGGTCGAGCTCGCGCAAGACCTGCAGCGCATCATCCCTGGCGAAGTGATGCAGGAGCTGGGAGCAGATGGCCACGTCGACCGAACGGTCGGGGAGGGGGAGCGCCCGGGCGTCGCCCCGCATGACCTTCACGCCGCGGGCGCTGGCGAGGTCGAGGAGCGGCGCGGCAAACTCCACCCCGTATGCGTCGAGCGTCACGCCACGCTCGCGGGCATCGCGCACGACCCGGGCGGCGATGTCACCCATGCCGCACCCCACATCGAGCAGCGTGGCGCGTTCACCAAGCTCTCCCAGGACTGCGCGCATGGCCGCGCACACGGCGCGTGTACCACCGAACAGCAGGTTCGCGCGCGCGACATCCGCCATGGAACGTCGCACCACCTCGGGATCGACGCCGGGTGCGTCCAGGTGCTCGACGCCGCGACGCCGATCGGGGATGAGCAGGGGCGACATTCAGCGCTCGAGCTGCGCGTATCCCCCGCGATAGTACAGAAGCGGGCGTTCCGCGTGTACGTCCGTCCACTCCACCTCGGCCATGAAGATCGTGTGGTCGCCCCCGTCGATCCGTTGAACGACTCGACACTCCAGGTGGGCGAGTGCATCGTCGATGAGCGCCGCCCCCGATGGCCCGCGCGTGAATCCCACCTCTTCGAACCGCAGCTCGGCGTCCGGCTCGGCGAATCGCCTCGACAGGCTTTCCTGCCCCGCGGAGAGGATGGAGACGGCGAATGCGGGGGCGGCGAGCAGCACCGGGTGCAGCGACGCGGTGCGGTCCACACAGATGAGCACCATCGGTGGTTCGAGGCTGAGCGAGCAGAACGCGCTCACGGTCAGGCCGTGATCGCGGCCGGCGTCATCGCGCGTGGTGACCACGGTGATGCCGGAAGCGAAGCGTCCCAGCACGCTGCGAAAGGTGACGGGGTCGAGCGCCATGATCAGGGAGGAGTGGGCAGGCGGTCGTCGGCGATCGGATGCGGCACGGGGGGCCGGCGAGCGATCGCGCCGACCAGGAGGCGGGCGATGAAGGAGGGGCGCATGACTTCGCGCGGGGGGACGAAGTCACCCGTGACGCCGACGAGCAGGTCGGCGAGGTCGCGGCGGGCGGACATGGCCGCGGCGGCACGATTCATCACGGCGGGCATCGCGACGGCGGAGCCGATGAGGCGCTCCACGCGCCACTTGCCGGCGAACAGGTGACGCCGCGCGCGATCGTAGGCGGCGAGCGCCGCGTCGGCGTCGCGGTCGTTCGCGGCTCCGAGCGCATGGCACAGATACGGCGCGAGCAGTTCGCCACCGCGCAGCGCGGCAAAGATCCCCTCGCCGGTGAACGGGTCGAAGAAATCCGCGGCGTCGCCGACCAGGGCCAGCCCCGGAGCCCACGCGCGGCGCGCGTGCGAGGCGAACGGGCCTGTCACGCGAGCCCCCTCTGCATAACGAGCACCGCGCAGCCGCGGCGCCAGGTGCGGTCGCCGATCGAGCCAGCGTTGGAGAAAGCCGAGTGCGTCGCCGCGCAGCGCTCCCGCCTGGGCGAAGGGCACCACCACGGCGACGTTGGTCACGCCGTGTCCCACGTCAGCCAGCCCGGCATAGCCATCACGTTCGACGTGCATCTCGCCGAAGTGGCCAACGCCGGTGACGTTGGTGGCGTGCGCGATGACGGCCACGCGCCGTGGCCAGCGCCGCTGGTGCGCGAGACCGGCACGACGCGCGACGATCGATCGCAGCCCGTCGGCGCCCACAACGAACGCGGCGCGGCGTTCACGCCGGGCGCCCGCCGCATCCACCGTCGCGACGCCGCACGCGGCCCCCCGTGCATCGACCAGCAGTGACTCCACGCGCTCTCCCTCCACGACCTCTGCTCCAGCGGCACGCGCCCGGTCGAGGAGGATCGCGTCGAGGACCGTGCGACGCAGCGCCAGGCCGCGATCGCGAAAGCCGTGGAAGCCGTGCGCGGCGGCGAATTCACCGTGAATCACGTCGCCGCCGGGTGCGCGCACGCGCATGCCATGCAGATGGGCCGGGCCCTCCGCGTCGATCGCGGCCAGCGCGCCCATCTCGTGCAACGGCCGTGCGGCCTCCGGGCTCAGGTACTCGGCGCACGGCTTGTCACGCGGGAAGTGCGCGCGATCGATCAGCAGCACGTCGACGCCGTTGCGGGCGAGTCCGAACGCCGTGGACGCGCCGGCGGGCCCGCCGCCAACGACGATCACCGAGGAACGAGTCACTCGCGCAGTCGGATGTACGGCTGCGATGCCAGCTCGAGCGTGTCGCCGCGCACGCGCCACGAGTACTCCGCGGTGCCGGAGGCCGGCGGCAGGAAGGTCACACGCACGGTGGTTGCGTCGGCGGTCCAGCGCAGGTCGGTGACCTGCACGTCGGCGAAGCCGAACGTGAGGTCGCGCGCGACGATCGTGCGCACGGCCGTGCCGCCGGCGAAGAACCGCCAGGTCGTCTCCGACGAATGCGGGAACCCCTCGATGTCGAGCAGGAAGATCGTGCGACGCCAGTTCCCGAGCAGTGCGCCATCGGGCTGGTTGAAGCCGCCGCCGCCCCCGCCGATCCCGACGCTCACGCCCCCCGGTCCCGTGAGGGCCGGCTTTCCATCGCAGGCGGCGGCCAGGATCGTCACCGCCGCCATCATCAGCAGCATGCCAGCGCGTCGCAACATGGTACCTCGCTCCCGCCTAACGTGAAGTCGCCAGCCAGGCCGCCACGGCCGCGCCGGCCAGGGTGCAGGCCAGGTTCACGGCATCGTTGCGCACCCCCGGCAGGCCGCCTGTTCGCACCGTGGCGTTGCCGCAGTCGTGGCGAAGCCGTTCGGTGGGCATCCGGCACGATTCACACCAGCGACGCTCCTGCAGCACGCCCCCGGCCAGCGAATCGACCATGG
This sequence comes from Gemmatimonadaceae bacterium, assembly GCA_035698205.1. Lineage (GTDB taxonomy): Bacteria > Gemmatimonadota > Gemmatimonadetes > Gemmatimonadales > Gemmatimonadaceae > DASSBZ01. The sequence continues at coordinate 17,471 of DASSBZ010000115.1, forward strand.
ATCCCGCCATACCGCCGGCGGCGACGGCCAGCGCCGAACGAAACGGCCAGCCCAGCCCCAGCGCCGCCGAGCCGAGCAGCAGCGCGCCGAATGCGGCGGCAAGCGTGCCGGCCCATGTCACGCCACCGGACATGCCGCGCGCGATACGCCTCCCGGAAAGTAGGGAGCGGGGTTCGCCGCCGGCCAGCGTTCCCACCTCGGTGGCCCACGTATCCGACGCCGCCGCCGCGAGGGCGCCGGCGGCCGCGGCGGCGAGCGCCGTGCCGGGGCGCACCGACCACGCGACCGCGGCAGCGGCGAACACGCCGCCATTCGCCAGGACCTGGAAGGCGTCGCGCCGGCCGCCCTTTTCCGTCACGCCGTGCACAAGCGACGCGCGAACCGCGTGGCGCCACCGGCCGATCAGCGTGGACGAGACGAAGTAGACGACCAGCAGGGCGCCCCACCCCCAACCCGCCGACACCGCGGCTACGCCCACCACGGTTGCGGCGATCGCTCCCGACGCCGACAGCGCGCGCGCGCGATGCGCCGACCACGCCACCGCCGCCGCCAGCACACCCCCGATCACGATGCGCGCGAGCATCCGCAAAGCTATGGTCCGACCGCAATGTTCGCGGCTTGATTGCATCTCGCGGCTCCGTTAGCTTCGCGTTATCCATCAATGTCATCCACCGTCGACGCACTCCTCCCCCTCAGCTTCCTCGAAGCGGTTCGCGACATCGACGCGCCGGATGATGACGTCGACGCCGAGTTCGTCCAGGAACTGCGCAACAAGCGCTTCGGGCTCAGCGACACGGTCTTCCAGCAGATCCGTCGCTACTCCGACGCCGTCCGGCGCAACCAGCGCACGGCGCGCGACGAGGCGGTGGCACTGGCGCGCCTCATTGGCCGCCGCCCCGATGCCGAAGCGGTGTTCCGCGTCGCTGGCCGGTTCCTCGCCCGCGAGGCATACGATACCATCGCGCCGCTCCGGCGCCGGATGATGCTCGCCTTCCCGGCCATGCTCGCGCGCCCCATCGCGCTGCGACATGCGCGCCGGATCGCGCGCCGCTACTTCAACGGCTCGCTCGCACGCTCCGGCGCCATGCTCCTGCTCGAGGTGCGCGAGTCGGTCACGCTCGGCACCACCGCCGGTCCGCGCTCCACCGGCTGCGCCTACTACGAGGCCGGGCTGCGTGAGCTGCTGCGGTTGCTGGTGAACGGCGGCGGCGCGGTGGAGCATGAGCGCTGCATGGCGCGTGGCGATGAACTCTGTGCGTGGCGCGCGGAGTGGCGCGCCCTGCGATGAGCGCCGCCGCATGCTGACCCCCCGTGAACTCCCCGCCATCCAGGCGGCGCTCGCCGGCAGCAGCCCCGCGCTCGACGGCTGGCTGCTCTACGACTTTCACGGACTCAACCCGGTTGCCACCGGGTTGCTCGAGCTCCACGGGATGACGTCGCGCCGCTGGTTCGTGCTCGTGCCGCGCTCGGGCGCCCCCGTGGCCATCACGCACGCCATCGAGCAGGGGCCGTGGAGCGACTGGCCCGCGGGCTGGACACGCGAGGTCTACAGCTCGTGGCGTTCGCTGGAAGCGCTGCTGGCGAAGCACCTGGCGGGGCGCACCGTGGCAATGGAGTACTCGCCCGATGGAGCCGTGCCGTACCTCGACCGCATCCCGGCCGGCGCGCTGGAAATGATTCGCGCTGCCGGGGCCACCGTGGTTTCGTCGAGCGACCTGGTCTCGCGCTTCTTCGCGGCCTGGACGCCCCCGCAGCTCGCCTCGCACCAGCGCGCCGCGGTGGCCATCGCCGCGATTGCCAACGAGGCCATGCAGGCCGCCGGCGCCGCGTCGCGGAGCACCTCACCGCTCACCGAGTACGCGCTCCAGCAGCGCATCGTGCAGGCGTTCACCCGCGCCGGCCTCGAGTGCGACCACCCGCCCATCGTCGCGGTCGGCGCCAACGCGGCCAACCCGCACTTCGAGCCGCTCGCCGAGGGCTCGGCGGTCATCCGCGATGGCGATCTCCTGCTCGTCGACCTGTGGGCCCGTGAGCAGGGCGGTGCCGGGATCTGGGCGGACCAGACGTGGATGGCATCGTTAGGCACGCCGTCGGCGCGGGCCGTCGAGGTCTGGACGGCGGTGCGCGACGCCCGTGACGCCGCCATCGCGCTGCTCCATGAGCGGGCGGCGGCAGGTGCCCCGGTGCGCGGCGCGGAGGTGGACGATGCCGCCCGGGCGGTCATCACGGCGCGCGGCTTCGGCGACCGGTTCGTCCACCGCACGGGGCACTCCATCGACCCGCGCGACCTGCACGGCTCGGGGCCCCACCTCGACAACCTTGAAACGCGCGACGATCGCGTCCTGCTCCCCGGCGTCGCCTTCTCCATCGAGCCCGGCGTCTACATCACCGGCGAGATCGGCGTGCGCAGCGAGGTCAATGCGATCATGGGCGACGGCGAGGTCATCGTGACCCCTGCCGACTACCAGCGCGAGCTGCCCGTCCTCTAGCGGTGCACGCGCCGGGGCTGCGACGCGAGCTTGGCCCGTTCTCCGCCACCCTGCTCGTCGTCGGCGGCATCATCGGAAGCGGCATCTTCTTCACCCCCGCCGAGACCGCGCGCGCCCTCCCCGAGGGACCGCTGCTGCTCGGTGTCTGGGCGCTCGGCGGCCTCGTCGCCCTCGCCGGCGCGCTGACGTACGCCGAGCTCGGGGCCATGCTCCCCGATGCGGGGGGTGCATACGTCTACCTCCGGCGGGCCTTCGGGAGTCTCCCCGCGTTCCTGTATGGCTGGATGATCCTGCTCAGCATCGGCACCGGCGCACTGGCGGCGGTGTCGCTGGGCTTTGCCGGCTATCTCGAGCGCTTCATGGACATCGCGCCGCTCGGCGGGCGGCCGGGAGTCGCGGCCGGCACCATCGTGCTGCTCTGCGTCACGAACTTCCTCGGCGTGAAGCCCGGGGCGTTCGTGCAGAACGTGTTCGCTGTCGCCAAGATCGTGGCACTCGCCGCGCTGATCGTCCTCGGCCTCGTCATGTGGAACAGCATCGGGTCGCCGGCGCCCGTCCTGGCCGCGCCGCCGCCGCGTGACTCCCTCGTCGCCGGTTTCGCCGCCGCGTTCGTCGCCGTGCTGTTCACCATCGGTGGGTGGCAGTCCATGAACATGGTCGCGGGGGAGATCCGCGATCCGGCGCGCACCATTCCGCGGGCGCTCATCATCGGCATCCTCATCGTCATCGCGATCTACCTCGGTGCGAACGCCGTTTACCTGCATGTACTGGGGCGCGATGGACTGGCGGCCAGCACAGCCGTTGCCGCCGACACCGCCGAACGCCTGCTCGGCCCGCACGGCGGGACGTTCATCACCGTGGCGGCGATGCTCTCGATCCTCGGGTTCATCAACCTCACGATCCTCACCCAGCCGCGGATCTTCTTCGCGATGGCGCGCGACGGCGTCTTTCTCCGCTCGGCGGCGCGCGTGCATCCCCGGTTCGGCTCGCCCGCCGTCTCCATCGCCATCCTCGGCGCGTGGGCCATTGCCCTGCTGCTGATCACGCGCGGCGAGATGGGGGCGCTGCTCAGCGGCGTGGTATTCGCGGACTGGATCTTCTTCGGGCTCGGTGCGGCGGCGGTATTCCGGCTGCGCCGGACCATGCCCGATGCGCCGCGCCCCTATCGCGTGCTCGGATATCCGCTGGTGCCGGCGTTCTTCGTGGCGGCGGCAGTGGTCGGAATATCGAGTGCGCTGCTGGCGTCACCGGGCACGTCGATGATCGGCGTGGCCCAGCTTCTCGCGGGGTGGGGCGCGCACGAGCTGTTCCAGCGCCGGTCGCGGCAGGAGCAATCGTAGCAGGCGCGGACCTGTTGCGGCATGGACGCGCAGTGGTCCTTCCGTTACGGTGCGACGTGCCCGGTCCCCTACAATCATACATGCCGTCTTTTCACCATTCCCGACGTCGTCGTGCGTTCGCGCCGCTGATCCTCGTAGCGTTCGTCATGGCCTGCGATGCGTCTTCGGCGTCGACCACACAGCGCGGATTCGCATCGCTGGCAGCCGCGCCGGCACCGTACGTGGTGGACACCATCTTCCAGCCTGGCCGCATCGAAGGGCGTGTGGAAGTGCCGCTGGATTCGCAGGCCGTGAAGCTCGCGGCAGGAGGCGCGGCCGCCGGCGACCCGTGTGCGCCGCGGCCCCGCACTGTGCGCGTTGCGGGTGATGATGCGCTGGTGGTCTGGGTCGACGATGCCCGCCGCGGCCGGCCGCTCCCCATGGAACGCCGCTCCCAGATCACGGTCGAGCGCTGCGCCATCACCCCCGCCGTGCAGGTGGCGTACACAGGGGGCACGCTCAACGTGCGCACGTTCGACGACAGCGCCCACGTGCTCTGGTTCACGTCCCGGAACGGCACCGGCGACTCCACGCGTGTGCCGCTGCTGGAGTCGGGGGGCGTCGTGCCGCTGAGCCGGATGCTCGTTGCTCCGGGGGTGATCGAGGTGCATTGCGCGCGGCACGCGTGGGAACGCGCGTGGATTGCCGTTTTCGACCAGCCGTATGTCACCATGACGGCCGCGGACGGATCGTTCGTGATCGACTCGCTGCCGGAGGGCGAATTCACGGTGGCGGCGTGGAGCCCGGTGTACGGCATTGGCCGGGCGACAACCAGCGTTACGGCGAACGCCTCGTCCCCGGTGGTGGTTCGCTTCGACGATGAGTAGCTCGCGCCGTCGACGGTAGCTCCGCTGGAGGCGCGATCAGGCGTCGATCAGCGCGTCACCCCTGCGATACAGCCGCGCATACAGCCCGTCGATGGCGAGCAGCTCGGCGTGCGTCCCCGATTCCACGATGCGGCCACCGTCGAGTACCACGATGCGATCGGCGCGAAGCACGGTGGAGAGCCGGTGGGCGATGATGAGCGTGGAGCGGCCGCGCAGCAGTTCCTGCATGGCCTCCTCCACCAGGCGCTCGCTCTCCGAGTCGAGGCTCGACGTGGCTTCGTCGAGAACGACGACGGCGGGGTTCTTGAGAAAGACGCGGGCGATCGCGATGCGCTGGCGCTGTCCGCCCGACAGCTTCACCCCGCGCTCGCCCACCCGCGTCTCGAACCCGTCGGGGAGGCGCGTGATGAACTCCGTGGCGTGGGCCGCACTCGCCGCGGCGGCCACATCGTCCATGGGCGCGTCGGGGCGCGCGAACGCGATGTTCTCGCGAACGGTGCCGCTGAACAGCGCGGGATCCTGCGGCACGATGCCGATGGCGCCGCGCAGCGAGGCGAACGAGAGTCGTCGCACGTCCAGGCCGTCCACGATCACGCGCCCATCGGTCACGTCCCAGAAGCGCGGAATGAGCGACGCCACCGTCGACTTTCCGGCGCCCGACGGACCCACCAGCGCCACCACTTCGCCCGACGCGATGCGCAGCGACACGTCGTGCAGGACCTCGGGGAGCGCGGGTCCATAACGGAAGTGAACCCGCTCCAGCGTGACCTCACCGCGAACGGGGTGGGGGAGCGTCTCGGGCTCGTCAGGCTCGGCCACCGCGGACTCGGATGCCATCAGCTCGAACACGCGCCGTGCGGCGCCAACGGCCTCCTGGTACGCACCGAACAGGGAGGCCAGCGATCCCACCGCGGCCGCGACGGTGATGGCATACAGCAGGAACGAAACAAGCTCGCCCGTCGTGAGGGCACCGTCGAGCACCAGCCGCCCGCCCTGCCAGAGCACCGCCGCGATGCCGATGAACGCCACCGCGCCCACCACACCGAAGAACGCGGCACGAAGCCGTGCGCGACGGATGGCCTGCACCACCACATCGGCGAGCTGCGCACCGAACCGACGCGTCTCTTCCTGCTCACGCGTGAAGCTCTGGACGGTCCGGATCTGGGCCAGCGCCTCCTCGGCGCTCCCCATGGCCTCGGCGATCCGGTCCTGCACGCCGGTGCTCGCCTTCCGCAGCCGACGTCCGAACAGCATCGCGGCCCCCACGACCACCGGTGTCACCGCGAGCGTGGTGAAGGTGAGCCGCGGATGCGTGAGCGTGAGCAGCACGATTCCGCCTATGAGCAGCACGATTTGCCGCGCGAACTCCGAGATCCATGTATTGAGCGTTGACTGCAGAACGGTGAGGTCCGACGAGATGCGGCTCACAAGCTCGCCGGTGCGGCGCTCGGTATAGAACCCGGGCGAAAGTCTCACGAGGTGCGCGAACAGGTCCTCTCGAATCGCCGCGATCACGCGCTCGGTGGTAGCCGAGAGGAGAAAGACCTGCGTGAAGGTGAGGATGCCCTGCAGGATGAACAGCCCCACGAGCAGCAGCGCAATGCGATCGATGAGCGCCCGGCTCCCCTGCTCGAACGCGGCGTCCAGGAGGAAACGGACGACCAGCGGGAAGGCCAGGCCGACGGCTGCGGCGCCGAGCAGGCAGACGGTGGCCGCGACGAGCCGAAGTGCGTGCGGTCGGAGTCGCGGCAGCAGTTGGGCGAGCGGCCGCGGTGACGGCAGTGCGCGGCGCGACGCCCCCCCGGTCGTGCCGCTCTCGCCGCGCGGGTCCGTGCCGTTGGTGCTCAGCGGTCGGCGGCGCCGAGCCATCGGCGCAGGGAGCGCGGGTCTTCGCTGACGCGACGGAACGCGCGGACCGCGCGCTCCACGCGATTCATGATCTCGTCCGCCGTCACGTCGTACACCACCGCGGACTGCCAGTCGTTGCTGGTCCACTCGCGCACCCGCACGCGCCCGGCGCCATCGGGGCGCCCGATCATGAGCACGCACTCCGGTTCACCGGCGCCCCCCTGAATCACGAGCGAGAGGATCGACGGCGCGTCCCTGCCATCCACGGGGTCGCTGCTGCCGCTCACAGGCGGCGGTCCAGCACCATCGCCACGAACAGGAGGGCGAGGTAGAGCAGGGAATACTTGTAGGTCCACCAGGCCGCACCGGTCCATGGCGTCTCCCGCCGGGTGCGGAGGATGCCGTGCAGGAGCAGGCCACCCAGCACGATCGCGCTGACCAGGTAGATCATGCCGAACGCATGAAAGACAACGGGCAGCACCGTCAGCGGCACGAGGACGAGCGTGTACCAGAGCATCTGGTCCATCGTCTCGCGCTCCCCCCACACGTTAGGCGCCATGGGGACGCCGGCGCGGCCGTAGTCGTGCTGCTTGAGCAGCGCCAGCGCCCAGAAGTGCGGCGGGGTCCAGAAGAACACGATGAGAAAGAGGTACCACGCGGTGAGATCGAGCCCGTTGGTGACCGCCGCCCACCCCACCAGCGGGGGAAAGGCACCGGCCGCACCGCCGATCACGATGTTCTGCGGCGTGGTGCGCTTGAGCCAGCGCGTGTAGATGAAGACGTAGAAGTAGAAGCCGGCCAGCGCAAGCGCCGCCGTGAGCACGTTCGCGAACCGGGCGAGCAGCCAGGTGGCCGCGGTGGCCAGTGCCACGCCGAACGCGATCACCGCCGTGGCGCTGAGGCGGCCGCCGGGGATCGGCCGGAGCCGGGTACGCGCCATGCGATCGTCGATATCGCGGTCGAGATACATGTTCACCGCGTTGGCGCCGCCGGCCATCAGGTAGCCCCCTACCGTCACGATCAGCACGAGCGACCAGGAGGGCGACCCGGCGACGTACATCGGGACGATGGTCGTCAGCAGGAGCAGGGAGATGATGCGCGGCTTCGTCAGCATCACCAGGTCCCGACCCAGCGATGAGGACCGCGCCTGGTCCACCGGCACGCCGGTCATGCGCCTGCCCCCACTCCTGCCTCCGACGCGGCGAGCACGGGGCGCGGTGCCGGCGCACCGGCCGCGGCGGCCAGCCCCTGCGAACCGCGGCGCGCGAGCAGCGCGAAGACGACGATCGCGATCCACAATGCCGTACCCATGGCCTGGTGCAGCGAGCGCCAGAACGCCGGCAGGTGCATCTCCACCATGGCCGCGGCCACCAGCACCTGCGCGACCGCGAGGCCGAAGGCAAAGCGCGAGGCGCGAATCACGACCGCGCCCTCACCGCGCCGTCGCACCCCGAGCATGAGGCCGAGCAGGTGGAAGAACAGCGCGTAGGCGAGAATGCGATGCACGAACTGGATCTGCTGCGGAGCGGTCGGAAGCAGAGATCCGCGGCAGAGGGGAAATCCCTGACACGCCGAATTCGCCCCCGGCAGGTGTGCGGTGAGCGCGCCGAGGATGAGCACGGCGAACGCGAGCGAGAGCGCCACACGCGCACCGCGCCACGTCCTGCTCGACGCCGCGCCGGGTTCGATGCCGCCGCCGAGTGCACCCGTGCGGAGCGCGGCCGCGACGAGCACCGCCAGCAGCGTCATCGCGATGGCGAGGTGCACGACGATCACCCACTTGTTGGCCAGCTCGTACTTCACGGTGGCCGCACCGAACAGCGCCGCCGCCACGACCAGCACTGCTGCCGCGGCTGCCGGCCGCAGGATGCCACCGCGCCCGGACACGCCGCTCTCGCGTCGCTTCGACAGCGCGACGATGAGCAGGATGAGGATCGCCAGCGACAGCCCGGCCGCGAAGTAGCGGTGCGAGACCTCGATGATCAGGTCGGTGCGATCGAGCGGCGGAAACCAGTAGCCATGGCACTTCGGCCAGTGGTCGCCGCATCCGAGCCCGGACCCCGTGATGCGCACGACGGCGCCAAACACCACATGGCCGAACCCGAGCACGAGCGAGAGAATCGACAGCCGACGCAGCGGGGTCATGAGGATGCCGGGAGTGACACAGGCGCCTGGTCCGCGAGCGCCGGCATGGCGGCTTCGTAGCGTTGCAGGGCGCGCCAGGTGAACAGGAGCACGACCACCAGCGCAACCGCTGGCAGCACGGTCCATGCGATCTCGACGGCTCGGCGCGCCGTGGATGCGTCGGTGCGCGCGGGGCCCGATCGGCCAAGAAAGGCAGAGCGGAGAATGAAAAGCTCGGCGGCCATCGCGACGACGGCGCTTATCCAGAACAGCACGCGCTCGGCGCTCACGGTCGTCTCCGGCCGGCGCGCGCGTGCCGCGGTCTTTGATGATGCATCGTGCCGAAATCTCGCCGTCATGGACGGGGTTTACAACCGTCCGTTGGCGCGCGGTATTTTTCGGCTCGAATCAGTGATTCCACCATGAATGACGCGCCTCGTGCTGCCGCCGCGGAGCTCCGTACGGCCCGACTCCGACTCGTGCCGGCAACGGCGGCGTCGCTCAACGCCGCCATCGAGGGCGCGTCGCCACTCGAGCGCGTACTCGGCGCACGGGTGCCGGGGACCTGGCCTCCCGAGTTCCTCGATCGGGAAGCGCTCGAATACACGCGAACGCGCCTGGAAGCGGGGCCGGAGGCAGCCGCCTGGTGGATGTACTTCGTGCTGCTGCGCGGGGCGTCGGCGCCTCACGGTAGCGCGCACCGTATGAACGGCACTGCCGCGACAGGGGAGGCGAATGATCCTGGCGCCGTTCCATCGACCCTGATCGGAAGCGCCGGCTACAAGGGACCGCCTCTCTCCGACGGCACCGTGGAGATCGGCTATGGAATCGTGAGTGACCAGCGCCGCCGCGGGTACGCCAGCGAGGTGACGGAGTGTCTGGTGGCGAATGCATTCGCGCACACCGGCGTGTCGCGCGTGATCGCCGAGACACTCCCCGACCTTGTCGGTTCGATCGGTGTGCTGGCGCGATGCGGGTTCAGGGAGTGCGGCGGCGCGTCGGAGTCGTTCGTGATCCGCTTCGAGCGTCCGCGGCCAACGACGTGAACCACCGCGCTTGCACGCTGTCGCAAATGCGGACAAGGTTCGAAATGACGTCAACGGCGGCCCGGTCAACCTCCTCGTCGCAACGCTGAGTGCCCGGCGTGCGATCGCTGCTGCAGGGCATGATGCGGCATGCCGGTTGGGCTGATGCGCGTGTGGCAGTGTCGCTCGCGTCCATGTCCGATGTCGACGATGACGCACGACGCCTCTTCGCGCATATCGCCGCCGCCGAACAGCTGTATCTCGAGCGGCTGCTCGGCAGCGATCCCTTTCCGCAGGACTTCTGGCCCGTGCTGACCACCGCCGTGGCCGGCCGGTTGGCGCGTGAATCGGTCGATGCGTTCCTGGCCGTCATCGCCGACGCGGACGAGCGCTGGCTGCGCGAAGCCGTGCGGTATCGGAACAGCCGGGGGACGTACTTCGAGACGCCGAGGGAGCAGTTGGTGATCCACGTGGCATTGCACGGCGAGCATCATCGCGGACAGATCGCGCGGCTGGTACGCGTTGCCGGCGGCGAGCCAGCGGTCACCGACTTCATTGCGTTCGCGCGCGAGGGGGCTTCCTGACGTGATCGACGGCGCCCGCTTCGCCCACACCAACCTCGTCGCCCGCGACTGGCGTGCGCTCGAGCGCTTCTATGCGCGGGTCTTCGGTTGCCAGCGCGTTCCGCCGGAGCGCGACTATGCTGGTCCGGAGCTCGAGGCCGGAACGGGGGTGCCGGGTGCATCGCTCGCCGGCGTCCACCTGCGCCTCCCCGGATGCGGCGCCGACGGTCCGACGCTGGAGATCTACAGCTACTCGGTGGAGCTCGATGCGCCGTCGCCGGCGGTGAATCGTCCGGGATATGGACACATTGCGTTCCAGGTGACGTCGGTCGCCGATGCACGACGCCAGGTACTGGCATCCGGCGGGCAACCCGTCGGCGAGATCGTGACACTCTCGCCGGCATCGGGTGCACGCGTCACCTGGTGCTATGTGACCGATCCCGAAGGGAACATCATCGAGCTGCAATCGTGGTCGTGATCGCGTCCGCGTTGCGGCGACGCGCACTGGACACGGGCATGAACAAGCTGGTATCGTGGCTCGGACTTACCGTGGGTGGCTGGATCGGCTGGGCGATCGGTGCACCGGTCTCCATCTTCACGGCCTTCGTACTCAGCATGGTGGGCACGGGAGCGGGCCTCTATGTCGCGCGACGACTCATCCGCGATCGATTCTGAAATCGGGGTGCTTCTGGGATAACCGGGAATTCCGTTCGGCAGACTCGCCTGCGGAAGGCTTTCCCAATTTCGGCAGACTCGCCTGCGGCGGGCTCTCGCAGAGGGACGCAGAGGGCGCGCGGAGGGTCGCGGAGGACAGCTCGACGCGGCAAGCCGTCGGCGACATGAGCCTGGTTCGAGCAGTGCAAAAGAACAACAGCACCCGGTCCCCGCGCGGAACCTCAGGTCACGCCGCACACCCTACCTCCGCGGACCTCTGCGAACCTTCGCGTCCTCCGCGGTAGCGCCGCAGGCGACGGAGCCTTGCAGATCCTCGGCATCCTGCGGACTGCAACACCTGGTAGCGCCGCAGGCGACGGAGCCTAGAATATCGAGAGCTTGATGTACCGCTTCGGATTCTGCTTGAAGTCCGCCGTCAGCGAATCGAGCCGCAGCAGCAGTTGCCGCATGTCGAGATAGAGTCCCTTGTCGTTGATCAGCATTGCCGCCGTGCCGTCGCCGCTTTCGATCCTGGCCAACACGGCGTTGAGTCGCGCGGTGGTGCTGTCCAGCCCGTCGGTGACACGCACGACATTCTCCGACATCTGCCGGAAGTTGCGCACGGTGGAATCCACCATGGCCGAATCGATGCCCGACATCGCATGCCGCACGCTTGCCAGCGTGAGCTGAATCTCGTTCGACTGCAGCGCGGCGATGGACGAGAGCTGCTGCACCAGCCGGTTCGTCGCCATCAGCGTCTGCCGCAGCTCGCGGATTCCCCCGGAATCCACCAACTGCAACTGCGCCACATCCGTGATGGCCTTTACGCTCCGCCCGATTGTATCGAAGCGCGCCGTGAGGTTGGCGAGCCCGGGTTGCGGCGGACCGATGGGCACTGTGTCCCCCGGCTGGAAGCTGCGAGGATTGGGCCCCTCGGGCGTCAACGCGATCGCCATGTCGCCGAAAATGCCGTTGGCCACAACCGTCGCCTTGCTCCCGAGCGGCACCTGGTACTCATCGCGGATTCTGAACGACGTGATCAGCGTGCCATCCTGCTCGAGCTTCACTTCGTCCACGAAGCCCACCGTCACCCCCACCAGCAGCACCGGTTGTCCGGTCTTGAGCCCGGCGCCCCACGGAAACGTTGCGTAGAGCGGGTAGCCGTTCGACAGGCCGCCGCGTGCAAGCCACAGCGCGCCCAGGACGAGCACGATGACGGCGGCGGTGGTGAAGATCCCCACGAGGATTTCGTCTCGACGTTTCATCCCTGGAGTCGCTGGGCGAGTAGGCTGGCGGTGAGTGCATCGAGCACGAGGATCGCCACCGACGTCATGACGACGGCCGTGGCGGTGGACCGTCCGACGCCCTCCGCGCCGACCTCGGCCACGTAGCCCTCGTACGAGCAGAGAATGGCGATCGCTGCGCCAAAGATGGTGGCCTTGAGCAGACTGTAGAAGATCTGGAACGGGTCGTACGCCAGACGCAGCCCCTCGGAGAACTGCTGCCACGTCACGTCCGTCGCCGCCACCGACGTGACGCACGCCGCCCCGACTCCGACGGCGTCGGCGAAGATCACCAGCAACGGGAGCATCACGATGGCCGCCACGATGCGCGGCACCACGAGGTACGATACCGGGTTGAACGACAGCGTCTCGAGCGCGTCGATCTGCTCGGTCACGCGCATCGTACCGATCTCGGCGGTCATCCGCGCGCCAACGCGTCCGGTGAGCACGAGGCCGGTCAGCAGCGGGCCAAGCTCGAGAATGATCATCTGGCGCGAGATCAGGCCGACGACCGAGAGCTGCACCCCGGGGAAGAGCTGATACCGGGTCTGCAATGCAATGACGGACCCGATGAATGCGGCCACGATGGCCGTGAGCGGCAGCGAGCCGACGCCGATGTTGTACATCTGGCGGAGCACCAGCGGCACCCACGTCCGTGGCTCCCGGAAGGCGCGGCCGACCTCCAGCATGAAGTACACGCGCTCGCCCACCCCGCCGAACACCGCTTCGCCCACGTTCGACATGTGGCGGAGAAAGCGGAGCATCGGTCGGGCAGCGACCGGATACATCGCGGTGGGCGTGCGATATTCGTCCGGCTTCGACATGCGTGAGGTCACGTTCGCACGCGTACGAGCATGATCGCACCGACCAGACCGAAGAGCATGTTGGGCGTCCAGGCCGCGATCTCCGGCGGCAGCAGCCCGTTGCTCCCCACCTCCTTCGTGAGCTGGATGAGCACGAGGAAGATGACCGTCACCGCGAGCGAGATGCCCACGCCGTATGCCGCCCCGCCTCGCCTGGTGCTCGTGGCCAGCGGCGCGCCGAACAGCGCGATGATGATGCAGGTGGCCGGGATGGCGATCTTGAGCGCGCGTTCCACGCGCAGCTCGTCGGCCTCCCCCCCCGAGCGCTCCAGCGCGGCGATGTAGCGGCCAAGGTCCTGGTAGCCCATCTCCAGCGGCGCCCTGGGATTGGCGGTCAGTTCCAGCGGCGTCTCTTCGAGGTGGCGGTCCACCAGCGAATCATACTGGATGGTGACGCCGAGCCCCTCGGGATCGGTGAGGATGTGCATCGCGCCGTCGGAGAGCACCCAGCCCGTGGAATCGGTCCACGCGCCCCGGTCGGCAACCACGACGTAGGTGGGATACGCCGGCCCGCTCCCCTGCCTGGCGATCTCGACCCCTTCCATGACTGCGCGCGACGAGTTCAGCGCACCGATGGTATAGACGCGCCCGCGATCCGCCGCGAACGCGAAGTTCCGCCGCTCGGTGCCCGGCGTGTACCGGTTCTCCTGCAGCAGCTCGGCGCGCCTCGCCGCCGCCTGTGGCGCGAACTCGCCGATGCCCAGCGCCATCACCGCCGCGATCACCGACCCCACATAGATGGGGAGGGTGAGCCGGTGGAAGCTGATCCCCGATGCCTTGGCGGCGGTGATCTCGGCGTGGCGCGTCAGCGCGCCGATGGCGAACACGGTTGCGAACAGCACCGCCGCCGGCAGCACCTGGAACATCGACTCGGGCACGAAATAGACGTAGCTCAGCGCGATCTGCTCCGCCGGCAACTGCCGATTCAGGTACTTGTCGAGGTTCTCGGTGATGTCCACGATGACGAGCAGCACCGGAAATCCGAGCGCGGTCACCACGAAGATCTTCCAGAACTCCGACCACACGTATCGGTCGAGCGCCCGCGTGATACGCCGCATCATGGTGCCGACCCACCGCCCGCGCCGCGCGCGAGCTTCGAGGATGGCGCCGCACTCCGGCGCCGGAATCGTTCGCGAAAGCGGTACGTCAGCTCGCCCAGCCCCTCGCCGCGATTGCCGGCTCCCACGCGGCCGACACGCGCGAGCAGCACGATCGCCGTGCCGAGCAGGATGAAGTTCGCCGCCCACATCGCCCAGAACGGCGACACGTAGCCGCGATTGGCCAGCGCCTCACCGCCGATGAGTCCCACGTAGTAGATCGAGAAGACGAACAGGCTCACCCCGATCACGAGTCCCACGCCGCCACGCGGGAAGCGAAGAGCGATCGGCGCGCCGATGAGCGCGAAGATCAGGCACGCGAACGACAGCGCGAACTTCTTGTGGATCTCCACGGCGAACCGGTTGATCTCCTCGCCGTTGTCCTCGATTCGTGTTCGCGCGGCGCCGATCGCCGATGTCACCATCGGGACTGATGCTTCCACGGTGACGAGTCCCCGCTCCGGGGGTTGGGCGGGGAGCGGGGTGGGGGCGACGACCGGCGCGGAGTCGGGGATCGCGACGGTCGTGTCGCCACGGACCGGCTGCTGTACGGTGGCGGCGTGCAACGTCTGCACGCCGCCGAACGCGACCTGCGAGGCCACCCCCACCCGGCTCAACATGGCGCAGTATGCACTCGTCAGGCCTGGCCGCTTGCGGATCTCGAACCCCGGTGGGAGGATGGTGCGACCGGGGCGCGGCGCTTCGGCGCCGATGCCGATCGACGGCGGCAGCTCCTCCTGCAGGATGGTCTGCTCCTCGCCGGTGACGGCCGCGCGCGTGGCGGCCACCAGTGCGCTTTCCAGCTGGAACCTGGTCACGGCGGCATCCACCTGATGCTCGCTCAGGTTCTCCTGCATCTCGCAGATGGACATCTCGCGGTCGCCGCGGTATCGCCCCTGGTCGTCGGAGCGCTCGAGCTGATTCGCCACCCCCTCCACCCGAATGTGATCCGAGTCGAAGAACAGCCGCTGCAACTGCGCCTGATCGTCGCGGGGCACCTCGCGCATGTGCCCGTGGTGCAGCGTGAGAATGAGGTCGGTGCGGTTCGGCGCGAAGGCCATCGAGCCGCTGTCGGCCCGGATGGTGCGCGGCCGCAGCGGGTCGTTGAGGTCCCAGATGGTGACCTCGCGCATCACGTTGGAGTACTCCTCCAGGTGATTCGCGCGCAGGTAGAACCGGCCGGCGACGACCTCGTTGATCACCTGCTCGCGCAGCGCGAAGGTCGGCTTCTTGGTGGCAATGTCGGATTGCAGCATGCGCAGCCGGTGATTCGCCCGCGGCAGCACCTGGTCGTTGAACGCCAGCATGGCCAGCGCCAGGACGCCGGCCCCCATCATCACCGGCACCAGCAGCCGGTTGAGGCTCACGCCGCTCGCGCGCAGCGCGGTGATCTCGTTCTCCGACGCCAGCCGGCTGAACGCGTACAGCGTGGCGACGAGGATGGCCATGGGCAGCGTCATGGCGACCGTGAACGGCACGCTCAGATAGAAGAACTCGAGGATGACGCTCCACGGCAGCCCCTTGCCCACCAGGTCCCCGAACCGCTTGGCGATGTAGTTCAGCAGCAGCAGCGACGTGAGCGCGGTCAGCGCAAAGACGAGCGGACCGATATGCTCTCGCAGGACGTACCTGTTGATTATCTTCACGCCACGGAGCGGCTCGCTGGGGGCGCCGGTGACGTCATGCCGCGCAACCGGTCGGAGGAGGTCATCAATTCGATGGAAAGTTCCACTGCACGGCCCATGCAAGACAAGGTGCAGCGCGTGCCGGCGATGAGGGCGGTCCCCGCCGCCCGCGTGACGTCGCGGCTCCGGACCCGCTGATACCCGCCGCCCGGCGATTTGGTGCGCGTCTCCCTTGCCCTCGGCACCGGCTGTCTGCTGGCCATCGCCGTCCACCGGCTCCCGGCGCAGCAGGCGGGGCGCGACAGCTCCGCGCGTGACACCACCGCGACCGACTCTGTCCTGCGCTCGCCGCTGCCGCTGCTCCCGCCGCAGGCGTCGCCGCTCACGGTCGACCTCCGCACGCGCGTGGAGGCCAAGGGGGAACGCGTGCGCGATGAACGATGCGTCGCCGGACAGTTCGGCGCCTCGTTCCGCTGCGCCGGTTCCTTCCAGCCCACCTTCGACTTCGAGTTCAACCTCCGGTCGCTGGGCACCGTGGGCGAGCGCATCTTCGTCGACGTCGACTACGATACCCAGCGCGAGTTCGACGCCTCCAACCGCATCTCGCTCGCCTATCGCGGCACACCGCACCACCTGATCGAGTCGCTCGAGGTCGGCAACGTCTCGTTCGCGCCGCCGGTCTCGCGCTTCCTCACCTCCGGCATTCCCAGCAACAACTACGGCGTCCTCACGTCAGGCAGCATCGGACCCGTGCGGTTCAGCGCCATCGCCGCGCAGCAGAAGGGCAACGTCGTCACCGACCAGGTCTTCACCGTCGGCGATCGCACGCGCAGCACCGAGGAGCGCGCCATCGAGGACTACCAGATCGAGCCACGCCGCTTCTTCTTCACGGTCGATCCCACCCTGTTCGGCAGCGCCTACCCCAACATCGACATTCTCGACGGTCCACGCATGCAGGCGCTGGCGGCGTCGCTCCCCGATACCGTTCGCCCATCGCGCGTCTTCGTCTATCGTCTCCTGCTGGGCGGCCAGCCGCGCAACCCCAACGGTCCGCAGTTCCGCATCCTCGGCGATCCCACCTCGCAGCGCGGCCAGGTCTACGAGCTGCTGCGCGAGCAGGTGGACTACTACATGGATCCGTCGCAGCTCTGGCTCGCCCTGGTGACGCCGCTCAACCAGAACACCGAGCGGCTGGTGGTTGCCTACACCGTGAACGTCGGCGGTCGTGATACGGTGATCGCCAGCATCGGCGGCACGCCGGACCTGGAGTTCGTGGCGGAGCGTGACCAGTTCGCACAGCTCGTGTGGGACCCGCGGCTCACCCCCGACGATCCGGCCTTTCGCAGGGAGATCCGATCCGTCTACCGGATCGGCGGCTCCGACGTCGTTCGCGAGTCGGTGAAGATCCGCATCGTCACGGGGCAGGGGATCGACCAGGAGAAGCCGCCAGGGGGGGTCGCCGAAACGTGGTTGAAGCTCTTCGGCCTGGCCGAGCGCGGCAACGGCGCCGCGTTCGATATCTCCAATCGCCTCTGGCCGCGCCCCACCGATCCCGTGCTCAGCATCGGGCCCGATGGCAACGTCTCGCGGCTGCTGCGCGACCAGTTCCTCGTTTTTCCGTCTGCCGAACCATTCTCGCGCCGCGGCCTCGCTTCGTCGCCGCTGGTGCCGGCCAACGACTCCATCTACCTCGTCCCCAGCGAGTACCTCTACTCGCTGCAGCACCCGCAGTCGTTCTACCGCATCAGCGCGCGCTATGAAGCGGAGGGCGACGGCGCGCGCGGCGAGATCGCGCTCAACGCGGTGCAACTGCGTCCGAACTCCGAGCAGGTGGTCGTGGACGGTGAGATCCTGCGACGCGGCGTGGACTACGAGATGGACTACGAGCTGGGGCGCATTGTCTTCCGCAACCCGGAGGTGCTCTTCCCGGTGCCGCGCCGGGTGCGCGTGCGCTACGAGGAGAATCCGCTGTTCACGACCATCCCGACGACCATCTTCGGGCTGACCACGCTGTTCCCCGCCGACAACGGTGAGGTGGCGATCACCGCCATCCAGCAGACGCAGCGCACGACGTTCACCCGGCCGCCGCTCGGCTTCGAGCCGGCGTCGTCGCTGGTCGCGGGGGTCAGGGGCATGTTCACCTTCGACGCCGCTCCGCTCGGACGCGCCATCGAGCGGGTCCTCCCATGGGGAGGCCCGATCGGCAAGACCACCGTGGAGGTCAACGGCGAGTTCGCGGTCAGCCGTCCACAGTCGAACTCCCGCGGTCAGGCATACGTGGAATCGTTCGAGGGCGAAGGCGGGCTGCGCGTCCGGGTGGATGAGTCGCGCTGGTACTACGGCAGCCAGCCGGCGATCGGCGACGCGCTCCCCGGTGTGCTCGCGCCGTCCGTGCTCGATCTCTCGCGCGCGTCGACGATGGCCTGGCAGAACAACGGTGTGGACCGCGATGGCAAGGCCATCAGCTTCACCCTCCAGCAGATCGATCCGCAGGCCGCCCTGGTTGGCGCCGGCGTTGCCCCCCCTGAACCGACGCTCTGGCTCTCGCTCTATCCAATCAGCCGCGGCGGCCTCCGCGATCCGCAATCGGGGCAGTTCAAGTGGCAGATCGAGGGTGCACCCTCCGGTCGCCGCTGGCGATCGCTGCGCACGCCCTTCGATGGCGCCGGCGCCGACCTCTCACGCGTGGAGACGGTGGAGTTCTGGACGCTCGTCGACACCGCCGCGGCGCGCCGCAACACGAATCCGGTGCTGGTGCTGGACTTCGGCGACGTCTCCGAGAACAGCGTCGCGTTCGCCCCCGAGACACTCTCCGTCGCGGCATCGGCCACGGGGATCGACAGCACGTACGGCGGCCGCCAGCTCCAGGGGTTCGACGTGCTCGATACCGAGCGCGATGCCTTCTCCCGTGCCTTCAACGTGGACGTCAACGACACCGGCCTCCCCGGCGACGTGGTGGACGAGATCACGGTACAGAACGCGACGGCCATCTTCACGCGCAACGACATCCGCATCTGCCAGCGGCGATTCGGCGCGCTCCCCGCGCTCGGTGATGCGGGCGCCAACTGCTCCGTGCGCAACAACCGCCTCGACGAAGAGGACCTCGATGACGACCAGGTACTGAACTTCTCCAGCGCGCGTCGTGAGGAGGAGACCATCCGCCGCTATGTGGTCGACCTCGCCGATCCGTCATCGATCAATCGCGTGGGAACGTGCGGCGTGGAGATCGACGACGTGAATCGCGCGCGGCCGCTCCCGAACTCCCTCTGCTGGGTGAACGTGCGGCTGCCGTTCAACGAACCCAGCGAGGAGCTCAACGGCGGGCCGCAACTGCGCCGGGTGCGCGCGCTGCGCCTGACCGTGGTGTCGGGGGCCGGCGCCACCGACGACGCGTTCACGCTGCTGCCGCTCACCGGCATCCGGCTGCTCGGCGCCCCGTGGCTCAAGCGCAGCGATCGCGTGCTGCGCGGCGTCGCCGGCAACACCGAGGGATCGGGTACCGTCATCGCGACCGTGATCGGCACCGCCGACCGCGACACCGTGCGCGGCATCTTCTACGAGCCGCCGCCGGGGGTGGTCGATGCTCCCGACAACCAGCAGACCTCCTTCAACCCGCTGCTCACGCAGGTCAACGAGCGTTCGATCAGGCTGATGGCCACCGGCATGCAACCGTACGATCGCGCCGAGGCGTATTTCCGCTTTCCCGAGGGGGAGCGGAGCTTCATGTCGTATCGCGAGATGCGGCTGTGGGCGCGCGGTCGCGGCAACGGGTGGGGACTCGAGGGCGAGCTCTCGTTCTACGTGAAGATCGGCCGCGACAACGACAACTTCTATCTCTATCGTACGCAGGTGCGCTCCGGGAACCTGCGATCCGCGTGGGAGCCCGAGATCCGCGTTCGCTTCGAGCGCTTTCAGGCGCTGCGTGCGCGCCTGCAGAACGCGTTCCTGCGTGGCACCGCCGACTCGCTCGCCTGCACCGGGATCGACTCTGTGCTGATCGCCCACGCCGGCGTCCCCCCCGGCCGTTCGCTCAGTCGTTATGCAGCCTGCGCCGACGGCTACATGGTGTACTCGGTCGATCCCGGCGTCACGCCGCCCAACCTGGCCGCCGTGCAGGAGCTGGCGGTCGGCATCATCCGGCTCGAGCCGTCGGGGCTCGGGAGTACGCCGCTGCTCCCCGGCGACACCGCGGAGGTGTGGGTGGACGACATCCGTCTCTCCGACGTGGTGAACGAGACCGGATTCGCCGGACAGTTCGGCGTGTCCGTGCGCGCCGGCGACCTGCTGTCGCTCCGGATGAACGTGGCCCGGCGCGATCCCAATTTCCGACAGCTCGGCGAGGCACCCACGTTCCTCACCAGCGACGATCTCGACATCGGCGCCACGCTCCGGCTCGAGAAGCTGATTCCCGGGCTCGACGGCTTCGCCATGCCGATGACCGTCTCCCATGTGCGCACCGCCGCCGATCCGCTCTTCCTCGCCGGCAGCGATATCGAGGGCGCGGCCGTGGAGGACCTGCGCACGCCTCAGCGCGGCACCACGAGCATCTCGCTCGGGTTCCGGCGCACCACGCCGCTCACCGGAACCTGGTACGCCCCGATCCTCAACCACCTCGCCGTCACCGGGAACTTCGTGGCCGACGGCAATCGCAGCACGTATCAGGACGCGCACGGGCGCGACGCCACGCTCTCGTTCGACTACCTGGTGAATTCGCCGGTGGCATCCGGGGGGCAGGAGTCCCCGGGTTCGCTCTCGCGCCTGGCGGGGAGCGTCGGGCTGCTCGGACCGCTGCAGGCAGTCGGCGCCGATGCGTTGCGCATCCAGCCAACCCGATTCCGCCTGACGAGTGCGATGGTGCGCAACACCGATCGCCGGGTGTCATTCCTCAAGCCCGCCGCGGCGCTCGATGACTCGGCGACCGTGGTGCGCAACCTCGACCAGGTCTGGCGCACCGGCGTCGACTTCGAGTTCCGTCCGCTCTCGCCGCTGCGGCTCAACTGGGGGATCGTCTCGCTGCGGGACCTGCGCGACTACGGCGATTCCACGCGGCTGGGGCGTGTGATCGACCGCCAGAGCAACCAGCTCGCGGGGCTCGACCTGGGCCTCGAGCGAGAGCGCCGCATGGAGACGAGCCTCACCTTCACCCCGGATGTGGCGTCGTGGATCCGCCCGCGCGCCGAATTCGCCAGCACGTTCAGCAGCTTCAGCAACCCGCAAGCCACCACGCTCCTGCAGCGACCGGGTGCGGACAGCGTCGCGCTGCCGCGGCGCCTCGCCAACTCGCAACGCTTCACCACCGGCGCGGTGGTCGACCTGCGCGCACTCGGCGCGCTGGTGATCGATTCCTCGTCCTGGTTCGGCCGGATCCTCGCGGTGGTGGACCCGGTTGATGTGTCGTTCAACCGCGACGTGCTCTCCGCGTATGATGGTGCCGCCGCCGCACCGGGGCTGGGCTACCAGTTGGGGATCGGACCGGCGCGCTCCTTCCGCTCCATCGACGGTGAGCTCGCGGCAGCGTCGGGGCTCGCCGACCAGTTCACGCTCACGCAGACGTTCACGCTCCCCTTCAACCTCTCGGTGGCGCACCGGCTGCAGCACGCGGTGACGCACAACTGGACACGACGCGGGGAGAATGCGCTGATGCCCATCGACGGTCGTTCGGAGACGTATCCCGACCTCGCGGTGCGATGGGGAACACGCGGTGTTGTCCTCGATGGCCTGGTGGAGAACGCCTCGCTCAATGCGCGCATGCTCGTGACTCGCGCGCTGATCTCGCTGCCGTCCGAGCTGCAGGGACGCCCCGATGAGCGTCGCGCGACCCGGGTGGAGAGCTATCCCCTCACCGCCCAGGCCACGCTCGGTCCGGCCGCCGGGGCGCTGCAGGCCACCGCCGGCTACACCTGGAGCGAACGTGTCGACTCGCTGCCGGGGAGCGTCACCACCGGCACGTCGCAGGACATCTCGGCCGATCTGGGGCGATCGTTCACGCTCCCCGACAGCTGGGACGTGCAGAGTCCCCTGCGAGCGAGAATTAGCTTTCAGCGCACCGATACACGCAGCTTCGTCGCCAACCGGCAGGCGGAAGGCAGCCGCAGCCGGCTCACCGACAACGGGCGACAGAGCCTCAGCCTCAATGCCGACACCGACCTCTCCGAATCGCTCACGCTCAGCCTTCAGGGGGCGCGCGTCGTGAACTTCGATCGCAATTTCAACCGTCGGATCACGCAGACTTTGCTCAGCGCGGTCCTGCAGTTCCAGTTCTTCGGGGGGGCTCTGAGGTGAGAATGTTCGCACTCTGCTGCGCCGCACTCGTCCTCGTCGCCTGCGAATCGCAGGAATCCGAGCCCCCCGTGGAGCGACCGGCGTTCGATGGCGCGGCCGCCCTTGCCTACGCGCGCGCGCAGATGGACTTCGGCCCGCGCGTGCCGGGGAGCGAGGCGCACCGGCTTGCGGGCGACTGGATCGTCGACCAGATGAAACAGCGCGCCGATACGGTCATCGTCCAGTCGTGGAACCACACCACGGCAAGCGGCACCACGCTGCCGCTGCGCAATGTGTTCGCGCGCTTCAATCCGGCGGCCACGCAGCGCGTTCTCTACGTCACCCACTGGGACTCGCGCCCGGTCGCCGAGAAGTCCAACTCCCCCGACGAGCGCGTATCCCCCACCCCTGGCGCCAACGACGGCGCGGCGGGGGTAGGGCTGTTCGTGGCGATCGGCGATGCGCTCCGGAGTGCGCCGCTTGCCGGCGACGTCGGCGTCGACCTGCTGTTCGTCGACGGGGAGGATTACGGCGACTTCGGGCCGCCGCTCGTGGACGTGCTGCTTGGCTCCACGTACTTCGCCGCCCAGATGCCCGCCGACTACAAGCCGCTCTTCGGTGTGGTGTGGGACATGATCGCCGACACGGACCTGCGCATCCCCTACGAGGAGATCTCGCTGAACCGGGCGCCGGAGGTCGTGGAACTCGTCTGGCGCGCCGCCCAGGACCTCGGCTATGCCAGCACGTTCGTGCGGCAGTCGCAGGGGAGCATCACCGACGACCACGTGCCCCTGCTCGACAAGGGGCTGCGCGTGATCGACGTGATCGACATCGACTACCGCTGGCACCACACCACCGAAGACACCATGGACAAGATCTCGGCGCCGTCGCTGCAGATCGTGGGTGAAGTGGCCATGGTGCTGCTGCGGTCGCGCTGAGATGATAGCGACCGCATAGCGGGGGTACCGCTCCCGGCGCTGCGTCGTGCCAAGGTGGCGCCATGAGCACCACGGCGAACGAGCGCAAGGCGCTGCTGTTCCTCTCCGCCGTCATCCTGGCGGGCAGCGTGGTCCGCGTGGCACGCGCGGTTGGCGTCGAGGCCGTCCCGGCGGCCGACAGCGCGGCGCTGGACCGGCAGATCGCCAGGGTCGACGCCGCGCGGGCGGCCAAGGCGTCGTCCGGCAAGGGGGGAGCGGGGAAGAAGCCGGCGCGCGCGCCCAAGGGGGCGGCGGCGCGTGTTGCGGCGAGCGCGGGTGTGGTCTATCCGCCGGCGCTGCCGCCCAGCCAGCGGCTCGCGCGCGATTCCATCGTCGACGTGGATCGCGCCGGCGCGGCCGAACTCGAGCGTTTGCCGTGGATCGGCCCCGTGCTCGCCCAGCGCATCGTGGACGACCGGAACAGCAAGGGGCCGTTCGGTTCCCTCGAGGCATTTCAGCGCGTCCGTGGGGTGGGTCCGGGGCTCGCCGAACGCCTTCGTACAAGGGTGACGTTCTCCGCTGCCGGGCGTCACTGAGTGACCTACCTCTTCTCTCGTATCCAACGAATCGTCAGTGGCTACTCCCGTCGCCGCACCGCCCGACCGGATCGGTGCACTCCTGCTGCGCGAAGGGCTGATCACCAAGGATCAGCTCCAGCGTGCCGTACAGGAACAAGCGCAGAACGGGACCCGCATCGGCTACAACCTGGTCAAGCTTGGTTTCGTCCCCGAAACCGAGCTGACGAAGATGCTGGCGCGGCAGTACCGGCTGCCGGCGGTCGACCTCACCAACTTCGCGGTCGACCAGCGCATCCTCCGGCTGGTGCCCGGCGACCTGGCCAGTCGCCACCTCATCCTCCCGCTCAAGCGCGACGGCCGCACCCTCACGGTCGCCATCGCCGATCCCACCAATCTCGGGATCCTCGAGGACCTGAAGTTCATCACCCGCTACGACATCTTCCCGGTCATCGCCGGGGAGTACACGCTGAAGACGGCCATCGAGAAGTACTACGAGACGTCGGACGAGGCGATGGCGGCGCTGCTGGACGACATCGCCGCCGACGTGATGAGCGACGTCGAGGTGGTGGAGGACCAGGAGGACGAAATCTCGGCGGCGGCGCTCGCGGCCGCGGTCGACGATGCCCCCGTCGTCAAGCTGATCAACGCCATCATGTCCGACGCCGTCAAGCGCGGCGCCTCGGACATCCATTTCGAGTGCTTCGAGCACGAGCTGCGCGTCCGGTACCGCATCGACGGCGCCCTGCTGGAAGTCATGAAGCCGCCCGCGAAGCTCAAGGCGGCGCTGATCTCGCGCTTCAAGATCATGGCCCAGCTCAACATCGCCGAGCGACGCGTGCCGCAGGACGGGCGCATCAAGCTCAAGCTGGGGAACAAGGTCATCGACTATCGCGTCTCCACCCTCCCCACGCTGTTCGGCGAGAAGGTGGTGCTGCGAATCCTCGACAAGGGGAACCTCACCCTCGACCTCGAGAAGTTCGGCATCGAGCCGCGCGCCGAGCGCGAGCTGATGGAGGCCATCATGAACCCGTACGGCATGGTGCTGGTCACCGGCCCCACGGGTTCAGGAAAGACCACCACGCTGTACTCGGCGCTGTCCAAGATCAACACCATCGACGTCAACATCATGACGGCCGAGGATCCCGTGGAGTACAACCTCTTCGGGATCAACCAGGTGCTGGTGCGCAACGAGATCGGGATGACGTTCGCGGCGGCGCTCAAGGCGTTCCTGCGACAGGATCCCAACATCATCATGGTCGGCGAGATCCGCGACCTGGAGACCGGCGGCATTGCCGTGAAGGCGGCGCTCACCGGTCACCTCGTGATGTCCACCCTGCACACCAACTCGGCGCCGGAGACGGTCACCCGCCTCATGGACATGGGGCTCGAGCCCTTCAACGTGGCGTCGGCGCTCAACCTGGTGCTGGCGCAGCGACTCGTGCGGCGCATCTGCTCCAACTGCAAGGAGCGCTACGAGCCCGACGACCTGGAGTTCGGCTCCGCCAAGGTGGCGCGCACCGCCACGCTGGGCGACCTGCACTTCACCGAGGAAGCGCTGGCCGACGCCAAGGCGAACGCCAGCAAGGAAGCGTTGCCGTACCTGGAGAACCTGTCGCTCAACACCACGTTCGGCGAGCTGCCGTACTTCCGTGGCAAGGGCTGCGACGCCTGCGGCGACAGCGGGCTGAAAGGCCGCCAGGGGCTGTACGAAGTGATGTTCATGACCCCGGCCATCCGGAAGCTCGTGCTGCAGAGTGCGAGCGTGACGGACATCCGCGACTGCGCCGTGAACGAGGGGATGCTGACGCTGCGGATGGACGGGTGGCTCAAGGTGTTGAAAGGCATCACGACGCTGGAGCAAGTGTTGAGAGAGACCAGTGCGTGAGGGCGAGTCGCGGGTTTGACATCATGCTGCATGCAGCACGCTGACAGCGGGTGGCTGCCTGCATCGTGTCGCGTCGGCAGGGGCGGCTCGGACTCGTCGGGGCGCTGCAAGCTGCGAGCTGCATCCAGCGCCCCGAGGTTGGGCAGCCGCTCCCGGCGACGCCGCCGGATGCACGCAGCCACCAGGAAGCAGCATGAGGCATTCAGCACGTGGTTGAGCGTTTGTGCGCTGCGTTACACCGTGACCAAGCCCCAATATCGCCAGTCCCATCAGTGTTGCTCCATTCCCGCGCAGTTCCATTCCAGCACCATCTCGCATGACTGCTCCCTCTGCACAGGGCTCCGTAAATCTTCGATCGCTCCTCGAGGAGATGATCGAACGCGACGCTTCCGACCTGCACATCACGGCCGGGGAGCGCGCGAAGCTGCGCGTGGATGGCGAGATCACCAACGCGTCGTCCGAGTATGTGCTGACGCCCAAGGACACGCTGCAGCTTGCGTACTCGGTGCTGACGGAGAACCAGAAGAAGCGCTTCGAGATGGAGGACGAGCTGGACTTCTCGTTCGGCATCCAGAGCCTTGCCCGGTTCCGTGGCAACGTGTTCAAGCAGCGTGGCTGTGTGTCCATGGTGATCCGGCAGATCCCGTTCACCATCCGCTCGTTCAGCGACCTGGGGTTGCCGGCGGTGATCGCGCAGATGGCGGAGAAGCCGCGCGGGCTGGTGCTCGTCACCGGGCCCACGGGGTCGGGGAAGAGCACCACGCTGGCGGCCATGATCGACAAGATCAACCAGGAGCGCCGCGGGCACATCATCACGGTGGAGGATCCCATCGAGTTCATCCACCGGCACCAGGGGTGCATTGTCAACCAGCGCGAGGTGGGGACGGACACCAAGAGCTTCTCCAACGCGCTCAAGTACGCCCTCCGCGAGGATCCCGACGTGATCCTCATCGGCGAGATGCGCGACCTGGAGACCATCCAGGCCGCGTTGACCATCGCCGAGACCGGACACCTGGCGTTCGCGACGCTGCACACGAACAGCGCCGCCGAGGCGATCAACCGCATC
>DASSBZ010000116.1:0-25491 GCA_035698205.1 Gemmatimonadaceae bacterium
CGCGCGACGCGGCGTCGACAGGGGCATCGGGCGGACTTCCGACGCGCACCGAGTCACCCATCAGGAGGAGGGAGTCCGTGTCGATGGCTCGTGCACGGCGGACCGCATTTTCCCAGGGCGCGGAGCCCCTCGAGCGCGTCCAACTCGCCGACGCGTCCAGCGCACCGAGCGGGGGAACGGGACGACGGCGGCCGGCTGGTGCATCCAGCAGCAGCGCCACGGCGAGCGCCACGGCCACGGCACGCAACAGCGCCGGCAGCGTCGCCGCCGAACGCCATCCGCCGCGCGTCGCATACGAGAGCAACGCCACCGCGACTCCCGATGCGAGCGCTGCGAGCCAGATTGTCATCGCGACAATCTTACGCCGGGCGACGCCCCGGCGTGGGGAGTGCTAGCGCGACGCGAGCTGTCCGCGCGTCTCGATGCGGTCGAGCAGCGCGAGCAGTCGTTCCCGGGACGCATCGAACGCGCCGCGCTCGCCCTTGGGGAGCGGCTCGCCCGCGTCGCGCGACAGCGCGGTACGCGGATCACGCTGCACGCCGCCGACGAGCACCTCGAAGTGCAGGTGCGGTCCGGTGGCGAGCCCTGTGGCGCCCACGTATGCCACCGTCTGGCCGATCGTCACGTGCGCGCCACGCCGCGCCGCCTTGGCGAAGCCACGCAGGTGGCCGTAGCGGGTGACGAAGCCGTTGCGGTGGCGGATTTCCAGCGTGTTGCCGTAGCCGCCCTTGCGCCCGCGAAAGATGACGGTGCCGTCGCCAATGGCGCGCACCGGCGTGCCGGAGTTGGCGGCGTAGTCGGTGCCCTTGTGCGCGCGCCACGTACCGAGCACCGGGTGCTTGCGGCGACCAAACACGCTCGAGATGCGGCGGAACTCCAGCGGGGCACGCAGGAAGGCGGCCTTCATGGAGCGCCCCTCCTGATCGTAGTAGCCCGCCTTCCCACCCTTCAGCTCGTGGCGCACTGCCTGGACTTCGTTGCCGGAGAGCGTGAACGAGGCGACAAGGATGTTGCCGGAGCGAATCGCCCCCTGCGGCCCGGACTTGCGTTCGACGAGCAGCCGGAACCGGTCGCCAACGCGCAGGTCGCGGCTCATGTCGGCCTTGTACTCGTAGATGTCGGCAAGCGACCAGGCGACTTCGGTGCGTGCCTGCTCCGGGAAGTCGCCAGCGGCGCTGCTCGCCATGGCCGTGTAAAGGTTGCTGGTGATCACACCGCTCACGGCGACGGTATCGACCGTCCACGGCAGGTGCTCGTCGACGGCCACCCATCCGGAGTCACCGCGCGTGACACGAAGCAGGTGATCGATCGCAAGCTGAAACACAACCTCCGACGGGACCGAGTCGGCGGTGCGCTGCCGGGTGCGGACGGTCAGTCCAGGGCGAACGCGACGGGCGTCGATGGACGTCGCCGACTGCAGGATGTGCGAGACCTGCGTGACTCCGACCCCCGCGCGGCCGAGGAGCTTGGAGAGGGTCTCCCCACTGGCGAGTGTGTCAACGCTTTCGCGCCACTCCGGCGTGGCAGGCGCGAGCACGGTGGCAAGCGGCTGCGGTTCGATCTCCGGCGGCGTGAGGCGAACGGCGGCGGCGGCCAGCACGAAGACAGCCGTCCAGGTGATGATGCGTGCCGATGTCAGGGAACGACGTGCACCCGATGATCCGGCGCGCGGCTGGGACGACTGGCTCAATCCATTTGCCTCCGGATGAACGTCGGAATCTCCATGTCATCGAGCTCGGCGGCTCCCGGTGTGCCGGTGGCGCCACCGAGGCGCTCCGCGGGGGGCGTTGAGGGACTCGACGGCATCGGCCGACGCGGGGCGGGGTCGTTGGGAGTGGCTGGGCGGGAGGGCATGTTCAACGGACGAGCGGCGGCGCGCTGGTGCAACGAGATGACCGCGGGTCCACGCGACGGCGGCGACGCGTCGGCCATGGGGCGAGCTCCCCCAAGGGTCCGGTCGAAGCCCGTTGCGATGACCGTCACACGAATCTCCCCCTGCATGGCCGGCTCGTGCACGGCGCCAAAGATGATCTCGGCGTCGTCCCCGACCGCATCGTGGATGATCTCGTTGATCTGGTGCACTTCACCCAGCGTGAGATCCTGTCCGCCGGTGATGTTGACGAGCACGCCCGTCGCGCCGGAGACGGACACGTTGTCGAGCAACGGGCTCGCGATTGCCTGCTGGGCAGCCTCCATGGCGCGATTGTCGCCGCGACCGATACCGGTGCCCATGAGCGCCGAACCACCCTGCTCCATCACCGTGCGCACGTCGGCAAAGTCGACGTTCACGAGCCCGGTGACGCTGATCAGCGACGAAATTCCCTGCGTGGCGTGCAGCAGCACTTCATCAGCCTTCTTCAGGGCGTCGCCGAAGGGGATCCCCTTGCCGACCACCGCGAGCAGGCGCTCGTTAGGTACGACGATCATCGTGTCGACCCGCTTGCGCATCTCGCCGATGCCTTCCTCGGCCTGGCGCATGCGCTTGCGCCCCTCGAACAGGAACGGGCGCGTCACGATGCCCACGGTGAGCGCGCCCGCTTCCTTGGCCAGCTCGGCCACCACTGGTGCCGCGCCGGTGCCGGTCCCGCCCCCCATGCCGCAGGTGATGAAGACGAGGTCGGCGTTCTGGAGCACCCTGCCGACTTCGTCCCGATTCTCCTCGATGGCCTGCCGACCGATTTCCGGCCGGGCGCCGGCACCAAGTCCGCGCGTCAGCTTCTTCCCGATCTGGATCTTGACGTCGGACTTCGAGGAGAGCAGCGCCTGCGCATCGGTGTTCACCGAAAGGAATTCCACGCCCTGCAGGTGCTCGTCAATCATGCGATTGACGGCATTGCCTCCACCGCCTCCGACGCCCACGACCTTCATGCGGGCGTTCTGCGAAGCACTCTCCTCGAACTCGAAGGTCATCGCGCGCGGCACTCCTGGACTGCGGGGGGAAGCTCGAACCGGAGCCCGTCGCGGGCGACCGGATACGGACCAGCACATTGCATTGCATCGCACGGCCATGCGACCGCCACGACGCGCCCGAATATAATCAAATGCAACGCGCTCGCTACGTACAAGAGACGATCAAACATGGAGATGCACAACCTTCGCGCAATAGAAATCTTTTCCACACACACTGACCGGACGGCAGCTTTTTGACATCACGACACCGACCGGTCAGAACCATTCCTGCAGCCACGTCCGCACCCGTTGCGCCAGGCGATCCACGCCCGGCGCCGACAGCGCGATACGCTTGCCCCCGGGGAGCGAGCGCCCCTGCGCGAATTCCTGAGCCGCGTACTGCGCGAGTCCGGTCACGGTTGCGAAGCGTGGAGCCTCGACCGAATCGATCAACCCGCCGATCTTTTCGGACGGCACGCCGACACGCACTCCCGTACCGAAGACATCTGCCGCGAGTTCCGCCGTACCCGGCAGCGCCGCCGCGCCCCCCGTCAGGACGATCCCCGCGCTCAGCTTGCCGGCGTAGCCGGCGTCGGCGATGGCGCGCTGCACGAGGTCGAAGATCTCGTCCGTGCGCTGGTGAATGATGTGCGCCAGCAGTTCGCGCGGAATCTGGCGCTCGCCCTGCGCCACGGTGCTCGGCAGCCGGATGATCTCGGCCTGGTCCACCAGCGGTTCGTACGCGCAGCCGTAGCGCTCCTTCACGCGCTCGGCATCGGCCTGCGTGACGCCGAGTCCGTGCACGATGTCGCTGGTGACGTTGTTGCCACCGAAGTTGATCGTGCCGAGCGAACGGATCTTCCCTTCATGGAAGATGGCCAGGTCGGTGCTGCCGGCGCCCATCTCGAGGAGCGCGACGCCCAGCTCCTTCTCGTCTTCGGTGAGCACACTCAGCGCGCTGGCCAGCGGTTCGAGCACCAGATCGCGCACGCGATAGCCGGCGCGCTCCACCGCCTTGCGCAGGTTCATCGCCGGCGAGCTGCCTATGGTGACGAGGTACGTCTCCGTTTCGAGGCGCGTGCCGATCATCCCCACCGGGTCGCGCACGCCGGTGTTGCGATCGACCGTGTACTCCTGGTTGATCGCGTGGAGCAGCTCACGATCCTGCGGGATGGACTGCGCCTTGGCCACGGCGTTCACGCGGTCCACGTCGGCGCGCGTGATCTCGTCGCCGTTGATGGCAACGATCCCCTCGCTGGTCATCGACGAGACATGCTCACCGGCGATGCCGCAGTAGACGTCGGTCACCTTGGCGCCGGCCATCTGTTCCGCGTCGGTCATCGCCTTGCGGATCGACCCGGTGGTCTCCTCGATGTCCGACACGACACCGCGCCGCAGCCCCGTGGTGCGCGCCTGTCCAACGCCGAGCACGCGAATGCTCGGGTGGCGTGGCAGATCGCCCACCACCTCGGCGATGATGGCCGTGGTCCTGGACGAACCGATATCGAGTCCCGCGACGAGTCGTTCCTCGTTCATTGCAACCTGGCGATTACCTGGTCCCGAAAGCGGAGGTCGAGTTCAGCCGCACGCGCCCCGCGGCGCGCGAGGTCGGCCTCCACGGGGAATATCTCTGCCAGCCGCTCCGGCGTCACGTCCACCATGCACCGGACCCGCAGCCCCGCGAAGTGGAATAGTAGCTCGTCGCGCCGCTCGCCCCCGCCGTCCCCCAGACGGCGCGCATCGCTGAGGCGCGCATAGAGGCGCGGCACACGCACGCGCAGGTCGGCGAGCAGGCGAAGCAGCGTGGTATCGCGCTGCCAGATGACCGGGGCGTCGACGGGCGTCACGCTCGGGTCGATCGGCAGCCGTCGCCCTGCACCGTCGTATGCGCGAAGCGCCGCGCTGTCGGCAACGAGCGCCACCGGCTCATTCTCGTCGACGGTGACCACGATGGTCGACGGCAACCGGCGACGCACAGTCACGTCGCGGATCTGCACGTGCCCCATGATGCGACGTTCCATCTCGTCGAGATCATCCCACACCGACATCGTGGTATCAGGGCGCAGCCGCAACCGCACGACGTCGGGCGATGCGTAACGCAATCCGACGATCTCCACCTGCCGCAGGCGGAAGTACGACAGCCGCGATGCCACGGCGCGCGCCCACCATGGACTCGACGCCAGCACGATCGCGCCAACGGCCCACGCCACCTGTCGGGCGTGTGCCCGCCACCAGGCCGTCAGTCGGCTCACGCGGATCCCGCAGGCGTGCTCCCGCTCCCCCGCTCCCGCAACCTCGCGAGGAGTTCCGGCCCGGTGCGCGTGACGTCACCGGCGCCGATGGTGAGCACCACATCGCCGTCGCTTACCGCGCGCGCCAGCGCTTCCGCGAGGGCGCCGCGCTCGCCGCGCCAGGCCAGCACCCCTCCGGCGCGCACCAGCGGCGCCGCCACCAACCCGGCGTCGACGCCGGCCACGGGCTGCTCCCGCGCGGGGTAGATCTCCGTCAGGAACACCGCATCGGCCGCGGCCAGCGCCTCGCCGAAGTCGCCCGCGAAATCGCGCGTGCGCGAATAGAGGTGCGGCTGGAATGCCGCGACGATGCGTCGCCCCGGGAACGCGACGCGCGCAGCGGCCAGCGTCGCGCGGATCTCGGTGGGGTGATGGGCATAGTCGTCCACGACGCTCACACCGCCAGCCTCGCCAAGCCGCTGGAACCGGCGCTCCACGCCACCGAATGCCTCGAGCCCGGGGCGCATCGCGTCAACGGTCGCCCCGAGGGCCAGCCCGCTTGCGAGTGCGGCCAGCGCGTTGCGCACGTTGTGGTTTCCGGGGACGCGCAACGCGACGTCGCCCAGATGCTCGCCGTCGAACACCACCCGGACGTCCGTTCCGCCGTCGCCCCGCGCGGTCGGTACACCGATCACGCGCGCGTCCGGTGAACCGATCCCGTAGCGCAGCACCTCCGCGCCGCGCGGGAGCTCCAGCGACGACGCACCGGCATCGTCCGCGCACAGCACGACGGCCCGCGCCGGCTCCAGAAAGCGCGCGAACGTGCGCCGGATGTCGTCGAGGTCGGCGTAGATATCCAGGTGGTCAGCTTCGACGTTGGTGACGACAGCTACCGTTGGCGTGAGGGCCAGGAACGACCGATCGTACTCGTCCGCCTCCACAACGAACACCGATCCGTCGCCAGCGCGCAGGTTCCCCTCCCAAGCGCCAACGCGTCCGCCCACCACTCCGGTCGGCGCGAGGCCGGCGGCGACCAGCGCCTCGGTGGTCATCACCGTCGTGGTCGTCTTGCCGTGCGTCCCGGCAACCGCCACGAGCGTGCCGTGGTTCACC
This sequence comes from Gemmatimonadaceae bacterium, assembly GCA_035698205.1. Taxonomy (GTDB): domain Bacteria; phylum Gemmatimonadota; class Gemmatimonadetes; order Gemmatimonadales; family Gemmatimonadaceae; genus DASSBZ01. Next base: position 6,234 of record DASSBZ010000116.1, read on the forward strand.
GCCGCGCCCAGCGCTTCGGCACGACGGATCACGGGCAGTCCGAGTGCGCGTGCGCGCTCGAGCTCCGGGTGCGTTCTGGGCAGCGCCGAGGAAACCACCACGGCGCGCGCCGCCTCAACGTGCGCCGGGTCGTGCCCGGAGACGACGTTGATGCCAAGTCGCGCGAGATCCACGCTCCCCTCCGGCGAGGCGTCGCAGCCGGTGACCATCACGCCACGACGCACGAACAGCTCGGCGAGCGCGCTCATGCCGGCGCCGGCGATCCCGATGAAGTGCACGGGGCGCGGGTCGCTGGTATCGAGAAGGCTCATGCGGCTCGATCGGCGGAGGGTTGGCGGGGGTGGATCATCTGCCATGCTGCTTGAGGTATGATGCCTCAAGTATAAGCCGTGCAATCGTCTGTGCGGCATCAGGTCGAGCACGTTCTCGCATCCCCGCGGCAAGGATTGCCCTCGCCGACGGATCGCGGACCAGCCCCACCACCACCCCTTCCAGCGTGTCGACCGTGAGCTCCGACTGCCGGATCACGCGTGCGGCGTCGGCCGCTTCGAGCGCTCGCGCATTGGCACTCTGGTGGTCAGCCGCGGCCGTGGGCAGCGGTACCAGCAGCGCCGGAATCCCCCACGCCGCCAGCTCGGCGGTCGTCATCGCGCCCGCGCGCGTGATCGCCAGGTCGGTGGCCGCGTACGCGTCGCCGATGGGCGAGAGATACGGGACCACGCGCACCCGCTCCCCGGCCCGCGCAGCGTGTCGCTCCACATGCGATCGCCCCGTTGCCCACAGCACATGCAACCCCGGAGGCAACCCACGCTCGATCCACGCATCCACCACGGCGTTGAGCGCCGCCGATCCCTGACTGCCTCCGAAGATGAGCACCACGGGACCGGCGTCCGGATCGTCGGGGAATCCCCACCGCGCGCGGGCGCCCCGGCGATCGGGACGCTGCTCAGTTGGCGGCGGGGGCGCGATGGGATTGCCGGTGTCCACACACCGCGCTCTCGCACGCGCCGGCAACCACGCTGACGCCTCCGGGAAGCCGAGATAAATGGCACTCGCCATCCGGCTGAACGCACGCACGGTGATGCCCGGAAAGCTGTTCTGCTCCTGCAGCACGAATGGCACGCGATGGCTCGCCGCCCAGGCCAGCGCAGCGCCGGCGGCGTAACCACCGGTGGCGATGACGAGGCGTGGACGTTCCTTCCCGGCGATCTCGCCGATGCCGCGCCACGCCGACCAGAGGCCGCGTGCGGTGCGGATGTTCTCCAGCGGGCGCCGCCGGTAGAGCGGGTGCAGGTCGAGGAGCGTGAACGGTATGCCCGTGCTGGGGAGCACGTCGTGCTCGATGCCACGGCGTGCGCCGATGTAGTGCGGCGACACCGACGGATCCGCCGCCATGAGCGCGTGCGCGATGTTCAACGCCGGATACAGGTGCCCTCCCGAACCACCACCGGTCAGGAATACCTTCATGCCGGCCGTCGCACGGTCGGATCGGTGGCCCCCACACCGTACACGCGTTCGCGCGCGCTGCCGATGTTCACGAGCACGCCGGTAAGGAAGAGTGAGAGCACCAGGTTGGAGCGGCCGAAGGAGACGAACGGCAGCGTCAGTCCGGTGGTGGGCAGCAGCCCGATCGCGACGGCGATGTGCAGATACGCCGTGACCACCGTGGTGGCGGTAAGGCCGACCGCCACCAGCTTGAGGAACGGCGAGCGCGCCTGACGCGCGATTGCGAATCCCAGTGCCGCGAACGCCGCGAACAGGAGCACGAGGAGCGTGATGCCGACGAAGCCGAACTCCTCACCCACCGTGCTCGCGATGAAGTCGTTGTAGCCGAAGGGCACGAACCCCAGTTGCTGCCGCCCTTCCCCGAAACCGCGCCCGAGCACGCCGCCGGAGCCGACGGCCACGAGCGACTGGAAGAGCTGCCACTCGTCCTGCCCCGGTGCCGTGCCGGGGTCGAAGAAGGTCGTCATGCGGAGCACGGCGTACTGCAGGTTCTCCACCGAGTTCCAGAGGACGAGAATCGCCGTGGTGCCGAGAAAGAGGAAGTGACCCACGCGTGCGCCGGCCGCGAACAGGACCACGCTCGTGAGAAAGCCGTACATCACCACCACCGAGAGATCCGGCTCCAGCCATGCCAGCAGCGCCAGCGTGCCGATCACGACAACGAACGGAAGCAATCCCTTGGTGAGTCGGCGGAGCTGTTCCCCCTTCTTCACCGCCAGCATCGCCGTCCAGATGACGACCGCGAACTTGCCAAGCTCCGAGGGCTGCAGCGAGGCGCCGAACAGGAAGCGCCGCGATCCGTGAATGCGCGGGGCAAAGGAGGTCGTGAACGGCAGCACGATGACGAGCATGAGCAGCAGCGTGATGCCCATGATGGGCCACGCCCACTTCCTCCAGCGCTCGGCGTCGACCTTGGCGGCGATCATGAAGACGACGATCCCCACGAGCAGCCCGGAGAGCTGGCGCACGAGGTAGTACGTGCCCGGCCGCCCATCGGTCACCGCGACGTAGGCGCTTGCGCTGTAGAGCACCGCGAGCCCGAACGCGATGAGCACCGCGGTCAGGATCACGAGGGCGCGAGCATGAACACCAATTCGCCAGCGTTCGCGTACCTGCGCCATTCCGGCCGATGTCATGCGTCAGGGGCCACGCCGGTGGCAATCTGGCGGAAGACGGCGCCGCGCTCCTCGTAGTTCGCGAACATGTCGTAGCTGGAGCAGGCGGGCGAGAGCAGCACCGCGTCACCCGGCTGCGCCGCCTCGCGCGCGCGATCCAGCACCTGCTCGAACGTCATACCCGCGGGCATCCGCTCCAGCTTCACGCCGGAGGCGAGATCCCGCTCGATGGTCGGCGCCGACTCGCCATACGCAATGACCAGTCGTGCCACGGCGCGCAGCGGATCGAGCAGCGAGGTGTACGGCTCGCCCTTGTGCCTGCCGCCGAGCAGCACCACGGTCGGGCGCGTCATGCCCAGCAGCGCCACGCGCGTCGAGCTGACGTTCGTCGCCTTGGAGTCGTTGATCCATTGCACGCCATCCACCTCGCCGACCACCTCGAGCCGGTGCGGCAGCCCCGCAAAGGATCGCAGTCCCTGTGCGATGCGCTCACGCGCGGCCGGCTCGGCGTGAGCGGGATCGGCCACCAGCACCGCGACCGCCGCGGCGAGCGCGTTGGCCACGTTGTGGTCGCCGAGCAGCGCGAACTCCCCGCGCGGCAGGAGCGGGGTTCCCATCGCGTGCAGCATCTCGTTGCCGCTGTCGTAGCAGCCGGCGCCGCCAGCCGCCTTGAGCATGAACCGATAACAGTCGCCGGCGAGCTCGCCGTCCGCCGGCGCCAGCTCGGCGGGGAGGCGGCGGTAGAGGTCCAGCACCTCCTGCTCATCCCCGTTCAGCACCCAGCGCGATCGCGCGTTCGCATTCTGGAAGAGCAGCGCCTTGTCCGCATAGTAGGCGTCCACATCCGGGTAGCGATCGAGATGATCCGGGCTGAGGTTCGTGACGACTCCCACGGTGGGGTTGATTGCCGGCGTGTCGTGCAACTGGAACGACGAGACCTCCAGCGCCACCCACTCGGGGCGAGCCGAGCGAAGCGCCACGTCGGAGAGCGGCGTGCCGATGTTTCCGGCGGCGACCGCATCGTAACCCAGAGCGCGCAGCAGGTGCGCGACGAGCGCGGTGGTGGTTGTCTTGCCATTCGTGCCGGTGATGGCGACGTAGCGGAGATCCGGCATGGTGCTGAGCGCGAGATCCATCTCGCTCACGATCGCCACGCCAGCGGCACGCGCGCGTGCCAGGGGCGCCGCATCGCCCGGCACACCCGGGCTCACGATCACGACTCCCGCACGCGCGATGCGATCGAGGTCGTGTCCACCGGTCTGCGCCTCCGCGCCCGCCGCGCGCACCAGCGTGGCGTTGCGCTCAGCGGTCTCGCCGGTGCCCGCGTCCGACGCATAGACCGCCAGGCCATGATGCCGCAGCAGCATCGCTGCCGCGGTGCCGCTGCGCCCGAGGCCGATTACGGCCGCCTCGCCCCGCTGCCACTCGCCGGTGATCATCGCAGCTTCAGGGTGCTGAGGGCCAGGAAGGCGCAGAGGATGCCGATGATCCAGAAGCGGATCACCACGTGCGATTCGTGCCAGCCCTTCAGTTCGAAGTGATGGTGCAGTGGCGCTCGCCTGAAGACGCGATGCGCCTGGGCATACTCGAGACCGTACCGGCGGCGACGATACTTGAACACCGTTCGCTGGAGGATGACCGACATGGTCTCGGCCACGAACACCGCGCCGACGATCAGCAGCAGGAACTCGGACTTGAGGAGGATCGCCATCGCACCGATCGCACCTCCCAGCGCGAGCGACCCCGTGTCCCCCATGAACACTTCGGCGGGGTGTGCATTGAACCAGAGGAAGCCGATGCAGGCGCCGAAGATGGCCGCGCAGAAGATGGAGAGTTCTCCGGCGCCGCGCAGGTAGAAGATCTGGAGATAGGCGCTGGTGTCCACCCGTCCCATCACATAAGCGAACAGCGCGAACGTTGCCGCCGCGATGGCGCAGAGCCCCGCGGCCATCCCGTCGAGACCGTCGGTGAGGTTGACGGCATTGCTCACCCCGGTCAGGATGAACGTCACCCATGGGACGTAGAGCCAGGCCACCGCCGGTACGACGAGGATGTACTTGTAGAACGGCAGCGTGGTCGACGCGCCCGGCAGGGTGGAGAGTGGTGCCAGCCAGAGCACGAGCCCCAGCACCAGGCCGATTCCGATCTGCCCCGCCAGCTTGTAGCGCTCCACCAGGCCGAGGTTCTTCCGCCCCTCGCGCTTCTGCTTGAGCTTGAGGTAATCGTCGAGAAAGCCGATGCCGCCCATCCACACCATGACGAACAGCGCCAGCCAGACGTAGCGGTTATCGAGACGCGCCCAGAGAATTGTCGGCACGATCGTCGCCGCCAGGATGATCAGTCCGCCCATGGTGGGCGTGGCGCTCTTGGACTGATGCGACTCCGGCGTGCCCTCGCGCACCACCTGATGCACCTGCATCGATCGCAGCCGTCGAAGAATCGGCGGACCGACCACGAACGCCACGAGCAATGCCGTCACCGCCGCGGCCGCTGCGCGAAACGAGATGTAGCGCAGCACGTTGAACGCGGTGAAGTACGTCGTGAGCGGAACGAGAAAGTGGTAGAGCAAGGATGGGTTCCCGGGTAGGTATCGAGCGCGCGTGGAATGGAGTCTTGCGTGATCAGTCGCCGCGACGGGCAGCGCAGTCTGCCAGCAGCGGAATCAGGCGTTCGAGTCGTGTGCCACGCGATCCCTTGAGCAGCACGATGGCGTTGGCAGTCAGGCGCGGTTGCAGCAGCGGCCAGAGTTGCCCGGCATCATCCGCGCCCACCACACGCGCGCTGCCTGGCGCGAGGCGTTCGAAGGCGTTCGCGAACTCGCCCACGCCGGCAAGCACGTCCACGTCACTCGCCAGCGCCAGGGATGCGATCTCGTCGTGCAGCGCGGGCGCGGTCGGTCCGAGTTCCAGCATCGTTCCCAGTACGGCCACGGTTCGCCGGCCATCGCGCGGCACCGCGACGAGCATCGCGAGTGCCTCGCGCGCCGAGGCAGGATTCGAATTGTAGGCGTCGTCGAGCACCGTCATCGCACCGAACTGGCGGCGCGATGATCGCATGGACAATGGCTCGAGCTTCGAGATGCCACGCGCCGCATCGTCGAGCGGCACGCCGCACTCACGCGCGACCGCAAGCGCGAGCATCGCGTTGCGCAGGTTATGGGTGCCGAGCAACCGCAGCCGCAGCTCGACGTCGCCCACGCGCGCCCATCCCGTTCCGTCGGCCACGAGCCCCCACTCGTCGGCGTGCAGGTCGCCTGCACCGAGGCCGGCAGCTACGACGCGACCCGCGACGCCGCGCGCCGCGTTTGCCACCTCCGGCTGCGACGCAGGGGTGATCGCGACGGCCGCTCCGTCAAAGACCGCACTCTCCTCGCGCAGCACGCCGGCCAGGTCGCCGAGCCCTTCCAGATGCTCCTCGCCGATGGACGTGACCACCGCGATGTCGGGTTCCACGATTGCGCGCAGCAGCGCGATCTCCCCCGGGGCGTTCGTGCCCACTTCCACCACCGCGATGTCCGCGTCTCCGGGGATTGCGAGGAGTGTGAGCGGGACACCCACCTGGTTGTTGAGGTTTCCCCGCGTTGCATGCACGCGGTAGCGCGACGCGAGTGCCGCGGCGATGAGTTCCTTGGTGCTCGTCTTGCCATTCGATCCGGCGACGGCGATCACGCGCCGCATGCCGTCGGGCACGCGCTCCCCTCCCCGCCCCCAGTCGCGTCGACGAAACCGTCCCAGCGCGCCAAGCGCCACGGTCGTGTCGCGCACGACGAAAGCGGGTACGCCGCGTGGCGCCGCCGAGGCGCGCGAGGTCACGACCCCCGCCGCGCCCCCGGCAACCGCCTCGTCCAGGAAATCGTTACCATCGAACCGTTCGCCTGTGAGGGCCACGAACAGTTCACCACGCACCACGCCACGCGTGTCGGTGCCGATCCTCGAAAATGTCGTGCTGCCGTCTGGCGCCGGTGCCACCAGGCCACCACCGTCCTCCAGCGCACGGCGCACACGATCGATCGTCCAGTACGACGATGCGCGCATCAGCTCGGCGACAATCGTGCTCTCGTCGAACGGAATGGTCGTGGTACCCCGGACCTGATAGGTCTCGTGCCCCTTGCCGGCGAGCAGCACCAGGTCGTCGGGGCCGGCCATGCGCAGGGCGTGTGCGATGGCATCCCGCCGGTCAACCATGCGTTCGTGGCTGTCACGCTGCATGCCGCGTTCGATGTCGTCGATGATGGCGTCGGGATCCTCGGTACGCGGGTTGTCGCTGGTGACAATCACATGATCCGCCAGGCGCTCGGCGATGCCACCCATGAGCGGCCTCTTCCCCGGATCGCGATCGCCACCGCAGCCGAACAGCACGATGAGCTTTCCGAGGGTGAACGGACGCACGGCGGCGAGTGCGCGCTCGAGCGCGTCGGGTGTATGCGCGTAGTCTCGCAGCACCGCGGGGCGCGAGTGCAGGCGCTCCAGTCGCCCCGGCACCTGCGGCACCGAGGCGAGGCGACGCACCACCCGTTCGAGCGACACGCCCATGGCAATCGCGGCCGCTGACGCACCGAGCGCATTGGCGACGTTGAAATCGCCGATGAGCGGCAGCCGCGCTTCCATGCTCTTCTCGCGCATGGTCAGCGTCCAGCGGCTGCCATCGGCGTCGAATCGCACGTCGTCGGCGCGTACGTCGACGTTCTCTTCCTCATCGCCGAGTGCGAACGTCACCGTCCGCTCCCCCCGCGGCAGGGCGCTCCACGCCGGATCACCGGCGTTGACCACGAGTCGGCCATCGGCGGCGAGCTGTTCGGCGAGGCGCAGCTTCGCCTCCCGGTAGTTCGCCATGGAGCCGTGATAATCCAGATGGTCACGCGTGAGGTTCGTGAACACGGCGGCGGCGAACTCCACCCCTTCCACGCGTCGCTGGTCGAGGCTGTGGCTCGACACCTCCATGGCCACGTACCGTACGCCGGCGTCGACGAGCGCGCGCAACAGGCGCTGCAACTCCACCGGGCCGGGCGTGGTGAGTCCGCCGCCTCCCGGCAGCGCCGTACCCGCGCCACCCACCAGCACGCCTAACGTGCCGATCGACGCGGCCACGGCGCCACCCTCGGGATCGTCGAGCAGGTGGCGCAGGATGCCGACCGTGGTGGTCTTGCCGTTCGTGCCGGTCACGCCGACCAGGCGCAGGCGCCTCGCCGGCTCGTCGAACGCCGCGGCCGCCGCCACGGCGCTGGCACGCCGGCCGTCGCGCACGATGAAGGCGGGGAGCCTCGTGCGTGCGGCATCTTCCACGATCACCGCGCCGGCCGTGCCGGCGACATCGTCCAGGTAGTCGTGGCCGTCGGCGATGGTCCCCTTCACGGCGGTGAACAGCCCGCCCGGCACCACGCGACGGCTGTCGTCGGCCACGCCGGTGAGCGTCGCCGGGATGTCCCCGCGTACGGCCTGCAGCAGGCCGGCGCGCTCGAGCGCCTCCCGAACCCGGCGCGCGGGAAAGTCGCTCATGGGTGATACAGGCGAACGAGCGAGCCGGAGCGGAGCGACGTGCCGGCCGTCGGCACCGTCTTCCCTGCCTCGCCGCGCGCGAGGACCACGTGGAATCCCGAATCGGAGAGTACGAGCACCTGGCGCCGCAGCGGCATTCCGCGCACGTCCGGCACCACGCGCATTACTCGCACTGCGGGCGCGGGGACGACGGGTTCGCCGAGCGTGAGCAGCCACGGCACCTGTCCACGTGCCGAATCCGATGCCGGGGCGTCAGCGAACGCCGAATCCTCCCACCGGACGGGGGCGACCATCGGGTCATCGGGCGTCAGCTTGCCACTGTCGCGCGCGGCGAACGCGGGCTCGATGCGCCGCTCGCCGAGCGACGCAGGGTCGAGGGCGGCATCGCGCGCGGCGAACGCGGCGCGCAGCACCATGCGAACCACCGGCGCCGCCGTGCGGCCGCCGTAGATGGACGCCCCCGGATTGTTCATTTTCACCACGATGACCATCTGCGGATTGTCGAGCGGAAAGATGCCCGCGAACGAGGCGTTGTAGACACCCCGCTCGTAGCGTCCGTCCACCGTGACCCGTGCCGTGCCCGTCTTGCCGCCGATGGCGTACGACGCCAGATCCGCCTCGACCGCGGTGCCGTCGCTCACGACGTCCGCCAGCATGCGGCGCAGCGTGGTGGCCACCTCCGGTGACAGCACACGCCGCACGACCCGGCGTTCATTCTCGTAGACCACCGCGCCATCGGGTGTACGGATCGACTGGACGAGCGACGGTTCGAGCAGCTCTCCGCCGTTGGCGATGGCGGAATACCCCAGCGCCAGTTGCAGCGGCGTCACCGAAATCTCGTATCCCATGGCCAGCGACGCCGCCGACTGCAGCGACCAGTCCTCCGGCGCCCGCAGCCGCCCCGGCGATTCCGACGACGCCGTAAGCCCGGTGATGGTCCCGAAGCCGAAGTCACGCAGAATCTGATACTCGTCACCGGGGGAGAGTCGTTCGGCGAATCGCACGATCCCCACGTTGCTCGACTTGGCGATCACGCGCTCCAGCGTCATCCGGGGCTCGCCGTGCGTGTCGTGAATGGTGCGTCCGAACGTGGTGTAAACGCCGTCGTACGTATCGATCTCCTCGTCGGGGCGCGCCAGCCCGCGCATCAGCAGTCCGCCGGCGATGAACGGCTTCAGCGTCGATCCGGGTTCGTACGGGGTGGTGATCGCCGTCAATGCGGACGATGACCCGCGTCGTGTGCGCGAGGCAATCGCGAGGATCTCCCCGCTGCGCGGATCCACTACCACGATGTCGCCGCCGTCGGCGTCGAGCGAGTCGATGGCCTGTGCCAGCGCCTGGTCGGCGATCTGCTGGAGCGCGTGATTGATGGTGAGCCTCACTTCGTGCCCGGGGCGCGGCGAGACGCTGGTCTCGTCGGGGGAGTCGAAGCGGCGTCCGCGAACATCGCGCGCTCGCGCACGGCGCCCCGTGGTGCCGCTCAACAGCGAATCCATCGCGGCCTCCACGCCGTCGAGACCCGCGCCGCTCGCATCGGTGCGCCCGACGAGCAGGCGCAGCCCCGCCGACGACGTGTACTCGCGCACCGAGACGTCGGTCGCGTGCACGCCCGGCATCCGCAGGACATCCCCGATCTCCGCCGGTGAGAACGCCTGCCGCAACTCCACCCACTTTCGCGTGGTGTCGGTGGCGCGGCGAATCGAGGCCCGATCCACTTCCTGCTCCATGAGCGTGCGGCGAAGGCGCGCGCGATCGGGGATCAGGCGCGGATCCAGCGCGATACGAACCAGCGCCTTGCTCTCCGCGATGGTCTGCCCCGTCGCGTCGAGGATGCGCCCGCGGGGGGCGGGGAGCTCATCCTCCGCCACCTGCCGGAACGCGCCGCGCCGCACCCACTCATCGTGTTCCACGATCTGCACCTTGGCCGCGCGGCCGATCAGGGCAAGCGCGAACAGCAGCAGGGCGGCATGAATGAACGCGAGTCGCTTATCGCGGATCATCGCCGGAGGGCCGGGGCACCGGGCCGCGTGGCAGGTGGATCACCATCGTGTCGTCAGGCACATGCAACTTCAACCGTTCCCGGGCGATCGGGCCGATGCGGTCGAGGCTCGACGCCTCGCGGATGCGACTCTGCAGCGCCGCGCGACGCGCCTCGAGATTGCTGACGGTCCGCTCCAGCCTGTCGATCTCGGTGCCGCGCGCAATGCCATACATGCGACGCCAGACCACGGCCGTCGCAACAACGACGAACAGCAGCAGCCCGAGCGCGATCCACGATCGCCCACGTCGGGTTACGCGGCGCGTTGCCATGCACGGAGCCGTGCGCTGCGTGAACGCGGGTTGCGGGCCGACTCCTCTGCCGATGCCGTGATGGCGCGCCGCGTGAGCACCGTCCCCTTCGCCACGCCGCCGCAAGTACACAGCGGCTGCCGCGGCGGACAGATGCACGCGGTGCTCCAGTCGCGGAAGGCGTGCTTCACGAGACGATCCTCGCCGGAGTGGTAGCTGATCACCACCATGCGGCCGCCGGGCGCCAGTCGATCGCGCAGGTCGGGGAGCGCGCGCGCCAGCCCGGCCAGTTCGTCGTTCACGGCAATGCGCACGGCCTGGAACAGGCGGGCAAAGTCCGGCGCGCCGGAACGCGGACCGAGCGTGGCGCGAATCGCACCCACGAAGTCGTCGGAAGAAGCAAACTGGCGGCCCTCCCGCCGGCGGACGACCTCGCGCGCGAGTCGCCTGGCGCGCGGTTCGTCGGCATAGTCGCGAAAGGCGCGCATCAGCTCCGCCTCTTCCCCCTCGTTCAGGAACATCGCGGCGCTCGTCACCGCATCGGGGCCCATGCGCATGTCCAGCGGTGCGCCCTCACGAAAGGAGAACCCGCGCGCCGGGTCATCCACCTGGTGCGACGACACACCGAGGTCGAGCAGTACGCCACCCAGCCCGGAGAGTCCCGCCTCGTCGAGGATGCCGGCGTCGGCGTAATTCCCCGCGATCGCGCGAAAGCGACCGTCGGCGATGGCGTCGGCAAGCCGCACCTCCGTCGCCGCGATCGCATCGGGGTCGCGATCGACACCGGTGACGCGCGCACCGGCGTCGAGCAGCGCGCGCGAGTGTCCGCCGCCCCCCAGCGTGCCATCGAGCGTGTGCGACGCCCCGCGCAACAGGTCCACCACCGCATCCACGAGTACGGGCGCATGGTAGACGCTGTCCCACGTTCCGGGCCTGGCACGAGCGGGCACGACGATCATCCGTGAAAGATGCGTTTAGCGACGAAAGCCCGCCGTCGCGGGCGACGGCGGGCTTTCGAACTGCGATCGGCGGGCGCCGCCTACTTGCACAGCGCCTTGGTCAACTGGTCGTAGTACGGCATCAGTTGCTGCACACCAGCAGCGAGCCCCTTTGCCGTGTCCGGGTTGTCCTTGCCAACTGCTCCGAGCAGCATCTGCGCGGCGCTCGTGGCTTCCTGCCCCTCCCGCGCCATCTCACAGCTCTCCTGTTCGCGCGCCAGGCCGGCCATGGCGCTTGCCATCTGCACGTTGGCGGCGGCCAGCAGCAGCTTGGAGTTGGCGCTGGGCGAGGTCTCGTCGGAGAACTCGATGTACTTGAGTGCCGACCGGAACTCCTCCACAGCCGTCATCGCCGAGTCCGTCTTGATGGCATTGGCATGGCGGTACAGGCCGTTGCCAAGCGTGAGCGAGTACGGGCCCACCTGCTCCGCCGCCGTTCCATTGGCCAGCGCGCTGCGCAGCGTGCTGATGATGGAATCCGCCGGCGCCTCGAGCTGCACCTGGATCTGCGCCTTCTGCAGGTAGCCGTTCTCGATCTTGGGGTTGCTCGCGAGGAGACGGTTGATCGCTTCGAGCGCCTGCTGCGACTGCCCCGCCGTGCGCAGCAACTGCGCCTGGAGCAGACCCAGCGTGGCGTTGTCCGGGAACTTCGCGATGCCGCGCGACGCCGCCTCGGCCGCCTTCTGGGGCTGGCTGTCGCTCACGTACGCGGCGGCAAGCTTGGTGAAGAACGCCGTATCGGCACGCGCCGTGTCGAGCTTGACCAGCTCCTCGCCGACGGTGACCGCGCCCTTGAAGTCCTTGAGCGCGAGATAGACGAGCCACTGCAGGTGCACGAGCTGCGGATCGCCCGGATTCTGCTCCACCGCCTGGTCGATGATGGGCTTCGCCAGGTTGGCCTTGCCGCTCGCGGCCAGGGCATTGACCACCCGCGTCTGCAGCGACGTGTTGGTGGGATCGACGGACATCAGGGTGGTGAGGGCCTCGATGTACTTGTCGTCGAGCCCCTTCTCGTTGTACGCATCAGCGGCGAACGCCAGCGCCCGCGCATTCTTCGGGTGGATGGCGAGAATCGCCTCCGAGATGGAGATCATGGAATCGGCGCCGAGCTTCTGCTCGTAGTAGATCTCCGCCACGCAGACACGGGCGAGCGTGGACTGCGCATACTCGCCAATGGCCTTGCGCGCCTCGCCGAGCGCTTCCGCGTACTTCTTCTGCCGCGACAGGTCCACGCACTTCCTGGTGCCGTCCATCTGCTCGCGGGCGGCCTCGACTTCCTTGGCGAGCGCCGACGCGATATCACCGAGCTTGTCATCGGTGATGGGCGGCAGCGGCTGCACCATGCCCTGGCCACGCGTGAGTTTCATCTCCGCGTTCAGCGTATAGCCGCCCGCGTCGTTCTTCGTGATGGTGCCTTCCAGATACTCGTCGGCGCGGACCTGGTTGGCCAGGGTGCGCGCGTCGTTCGGATTGAGCGCTTCCGTGGTGGAATAGCCGGACGCCTCGAGCGTATTCGTGATATCAACCTTCGGGACGATCCAGATCTCCCGGATATTGAAGTCACGCATGAAGCGCTCGCGCGCCGCCTCGGCCATTTGCACGCCGAGGTTGCGTTCCGAACTCTTGAACGTGGGAACCATGAAGCGCGGGCCGGCCGTCTGGCCGCGCTGCAGCACCTGCTGGGCGCCGAGCGTGGCAAACGCGCCGCTGGCCAGTGTGCCCACGAGCATGCCGACGATCGCGCGGCGGTGACGATACGGTGCCTTCACTGTCAGAACCTCCAAGACGTTATACATGACGTACCCGACCATCCCGTCCCATGATCCATGACCCGCATGGGCGAAGAGGGACTCGAACCCCCGACATCCTGCGTGTAAGGCAGGCGCTCTAACCAACTGAGCTATTCGCCCGCTCCCCGCGACGGGTCCGGCGTCGGCATCGACGCACTTCCGGCATCCTGCCGGCCGCGGCACCCGAAACTACTTGAGAATCGCGAGCGGGATCAGCACGCAGTAGCCCACCACCAGCAGGATTGGTGCGATGGTCGTGCCACCGCGCCAGAGATCGATGAAGCCGGCGAGCAACACCGCGCTGGCGAGCCCCCAGTAGAGCAGCGGACGCGAGCGCTGGACCTGATCCGTGTTTGCCATAAGGGACGGATTCTAGGCCCGGTGGAAAAGCATGTCAAGAAAGCGTCCCGTCAGGATTTACGGCGGGTCGTCCCTGCCCTGGTTCTGGTCGCCACCAGGCAAACTGGACAGCAGGGCCTCGATCGCACTGTGCCGTTCTCGCCGCTCGATCTCGTTTTCGCGCCGGATCATCGCGGCAAGACGGCGCCGATCGCGGCGCCGACGCATCACCCAGAGCGGCCCCACCACGATGAACAGCGCGGCCACCGCCAGTGACAGGTTCGTCGCCACCGCGAGCATGCCATAGCGACGTCGCGTGCGCTGCTGCCACCGCTCCTCGAAGCCGGCGAGCGTGATGCCATATCCACGGCGCAGTGCCTGATCCAGCGAACCGGTCTCCTTCCAATAGCGGAACAGCAGCGTGAGATCATTCCCCGGTGACAACGCCGCCAGCTCGGCGACCGCGCGAAACGCCAGCGCGTAGGCGGCGTCTGCCCGCGCCGCCCCCGCGAAGAATGCCGAATCGAGCCCCGCGAACCCGGGCATGCCACCCAGAACCAGCGCGACGTTCGTGGCGAGTACCGCATCACGATCCCACTCACCGGCGGAGTAGCTGGCGTAGCCTTCGTCGAACCAGCGCGGTGGCAGGTCGCCGAGCGCCTCGGCGAGCGCGAGATGCGCGAGTTCGTGTCGAAGCACGCGGAGCGGATCGCCGGCATCCGAGCCGGCGCTGCGCCCCTGCATCACGATGCGCCGGTCATCGAGAAACGCCACCGCCGCCCCCCATTCCGGCGCGTACGGTCCGATCCACTCGCGAAAGCGGCGCTCGTCGGGGGCGATGGCGATCACCACCCGATCGCGCGGACGCGGGAGCCCCGGAAAGCTGTCGCGGGCCACCGCCGCCGCGAGCAGCGTGCGCGCCAGCGGCAGGTCGGCGGGAAAGGCTGCCACCGTCACGCGACCGGAGGTCAGCGGCACCGTGCCCTGCTGCGCCGCGAGAAGCGCGGGGAGCACGAGCGCGACGCACAGCGCCAGCACCCGTTCGCGCTCCCGGCTCAGTGCACGGACAACGCCGGTGGCGAACCTCCAGCCTCCACTTCGGCGAGCACTTCCGCGCAACGCTTTCCCCATGGATTGAACTTGTTCGCCGCCGCGCCGTCGCGCCAAGCTTCACGCGCGCCGTCGTGATCGCCGGCGAACCAGCGCGCGCGGCCGAGGTCGAACCAGGCTTCGATCAGGTTGGGGCCCAGCGCCAGGCTGCGCCGGAAGAACGACGAGGCGTCATCGTACATCTCGCGCTCGAGATACACGAGGCCGAGATAGTAGTGCGCATAGAGCGTGGCCTTGGCATCGTTGTCCAGGCGGATGGCCCGCGACAGATGCTCGATGGCTTCGCCGAAGATCCCCTTCCGCAGGCAGATGTAGCCCACGTTGATGCGCGCGAGTGCATTCGACGGCTCCCGCATCAGCACGCGCTGGAACGCCATCAACGCCTCGTCGTACTTCTCCTGGTGCATCTGCGCCCAGCCAAGCAGCGACTCCGCCTGCGCATCGTCGGGCGACAGTTCGAGCGCGCGCCGGAGCGCCTCCTCGGCGCCGGGGTAATCGCCAAGGGAGAGGCGGCTCCACCCCTTCTCGATGAAGGTGGATGCACCCAGGTGATCCGCACGCACCGGCACCACGGCCGGTGGCGTGAGTCGGGGAACGGGTCCGAACACCGACTTCCAGCGCTCGACCAGCGCACGCACATCCTCGCGGACCGCGGTCATCGCGGCGATCTCACGATCCAGTTCGCGATACAGCGCGGCGATGTCATCCTTCAGTCCGTCGCGCTCGCGCGCGCCGGGATTCGCGTCCAGACGACCTGCTATCGCATCATGTCGCCGACGGTACCCGGACGAAGTGTCGTCAGGCATCCGGGGCAACGGCGTCCGTCGCCCGCTCGAGAACGAGGCGTTCGTCCGAGGAGAGGAGCCGGTCGACATCGAGCACCAGCACGAGAGCATCGTCGCGGCGCACGAGACCACGCAGATACTCCCCTGCGAGACCGCGAAAGAGCGGCGGCGGCGGCGCGACCGACGCCGTGGCGATGGTGCTCACGTCCAGCACCGCATCCGCCAGCGTGGCGATCCACTCGCCGCCCACGGTGAAGACGATCATGCGCGTGTCGCCACGCGGTGCCACCGCGGGCATGGAGAAGCGACGCCGCAGGTCGAGCAGGGGCACTACGCGCCCCTGATAATCGATCACGCCGGTCATCCACTCCGGCACGTCAGGAATGGGCGTCGGCGCGCGATAGCGCAGCACGCGCTCCACCGAATAGATATCGGCCGCGAAGAGGTCGTCGCCCAGGCGGAACGTGACGACCTGCGAGGATTCGGCGGGGGTGTTCATGCGGTAGCGGCGAGGGGCGTGACCACACAGGCGTCCCGCAGGGCGTCGCCGTCGAGGATCCCGATGAGATCGCGATTGCGCCAGATCACGGCGAGCAGCACGCCATCGGGGTCGTCGGTGCCCGGCGCATCGCGCGCGGTCGAGAGGTTCGCGTCGAAGACATCATCGACGTCATCCACGGCAAGCGCAAAGCGCCCCGCGCCCGTCCGGATCACAAGCACGTTGGGCGCTTCGCTGCCGCGATTCACACCAAGCGAGCGTTCCGGCGCGAAGGTCGGGACGAGGCGGCCACGCAGCGGGAACACGCCAACCATGCCGGCGGGGGCATCGGGCACGGTACGCAGCACGGGGGTCTCGACCGCTTCCTCGACCGTCGCCAGTTCGAGTGCGAACCGCTCTTGCCCCACGCGGAACACGAGCAGTGCGGCGCGCCCCGCCCGTTCGCGAACCCGTGTGGCGAACGATCGTGCGTCCACGGGCTCGGCGATGTGCTCCGGCGAGGTTGCTTCCGACGCTGTGACCCGCGGGGTGGCGTCAGGCGCCGCGTCCGTGACGGTGCGCGGACGGCGCTCGGGCGGCGCGACGGCGGCGGTGACGGCCGACACATCGAGCGGCGTATGCTTGCGCTCGCGCGCCCCCGCGCGGGGAGCGTGGCGGGGCTGACGGGCGCTGTCCCGCGGTGATTTCCGGACGCGACTCATGGTGAGTGAAAGACAGGTCGCGGGCGCGCCGCGTCACATTCCCGCGCCGGGAGCCCGGGGCGTGCGCCGCTCGAGCAACTCCATGATCGCGCTCGGCATCCCGGACAGCGGCAGCACATGATCGGCGCCGGCCGTCGCGATGGCCGCCTCGGGCATGCCGTGGACGATCGAGGTGCGACGGTCCTGCACCACCGCGCCTCCGCCGGCATCGCGCACCGCGCGGAGCCCTTCGGCCCCGTCGCGTCCCATGCCGGTGAGCACCACGCCGACGATCGCCGGCCCGAACGCACGTGCCGCGCTGCGGAACAGCGGATCCGCCGACGGGCGTACCCCCCAGATCGGCGCCCCGTCGTCCAGTGCCACGCACGGCCCCGCGGCATCGCGATGCACGCGCATGTGCCGGCCGCCGGGGGCGATGTACACGCGCTCGTGCAGGATCGGCTCGCCGTCCACGGCTTCGCCCACGCGCAGCCGCGTCATGCCGTCGAGCCGGCGCGCGAGACTCGCCGTGAACCCCGCCGGCATGTGCTGCACGACCAGCACCGCCGCGGAGAGAGGTGACGGCAGCCGCGGAATCAGCTCGGCCAGCGCGCGCGGCCCGCCGGTGGAGCTGGCCACGACGATCGCGCGTGTCGCGGAGGCTTCGGGGTGCGACGCACCTCGCGCGCCCACCGGCACACGGGCGAGCATCTCGACACCGCCGAGGTTCGCCTCGGTGACGGCGAGCAGCGCGGTTCGCAGGCTCGCCTCCAGCTCGCTGGCGGGATCGAGTGCACCGGCGACGGGCTTTCGCACGAAGTCCACCGCGCCGAGTTCGAGCGCGCGGATGGTCAACTCGCCACCGGCCGGCGAATCGAGCGCGCTCAGCATGATCACCGGGCGCGGGGTCTCGCTCATCACGTAGCCGAGCGTCTGCAGGCCGTCGAGCTCGGGCATCTCCACGTCGAGCGTGACGATGTCGGGGTCGAGCGCGTGAATCTGCTTGAGCGCATCGAAACCGTGGCGGGCGCTGCCCACGACTCGGTACCCGTCGATACGCCCGACGACATCGGCGATCAGGCGGCGCATGAACGCGCTGTCATCGACGACCAGCACGGTGCGCTGGCGGCTAGAGAACACGCTCCCCCATCCGGAGAGACTTGACGACCACCCGGCCGTCGCTCAGATGGAAATAGACGCTCCGTCCATGATCGCCCCCGACGTCCTCGGCGGCCAGCGGGATGCCGGCGGCGCGGAGCGCACGCTGGGTTGCCTCGGTGTTGCGTTCACCCATGTTGATGCCACCCGTGGGCAGCAGCGACCCGAACATGCTTGCGCCACCGACGATCTTCGCGACCGGCTTGCCCCAGGCCCCCTGCTTCTTCATCTCCTCGATGAGCATGGGGATGGCGGTTGCCGGGAACTTGGCCCGGTTCGACGTGTCGCGCGCGAGCCCCTCGCTCGGAAGGAGGATGTGCGCCATGGCGCCGATGCGTGCGGTCGCATCGTACAACATGATCGCGACGCACGAACCGAGGCCGATCGTCGCCAGGACATCGTCGTTCGTGCCGACCGCCCAGTCGGCCACCTTCACCCGGATCTCGCGGCTCATCGGACGCGGAAGACGCGCTCGCGGGCGTCCACGGGTGTGAAGAGGGACCGCGTGGGGCCAAGCAGCGTCTCGACCTTGCCGAGCACGAGGAAGCCGCCCGGCGCCAGGGCGGCATGGAAACGATGGAACAGCGCTTCCTGCGTCTCACGATCGAAGTAGATCAGCACGTTGCGACAGGTGATGAGATGCAGCGGGCCGGCCGGCGGCGGTTCCTGGATGAGATCGCGCCGCTCGAAACGGACGAGCGCCCGCGCCTCGTCGCTGACGGCATGTGGCGCCGACGGCGAGAAGTACGTGCTTCGAATGTCGTCCGGCGTGTCCGCAAAGCTGGCGGGTTCGTAGGCGCCGCGACGCGCGGCCTCGAGGCTTTCGCGGTCGATGTCGGTGCCGAGGATGCGTACACGCTCGCGGGGTTCGCCGGCCACACCCTGCTTCAGCGCATGACGGAGAAACAGGATCGCCAGCGAATACGGTTCCTCCCCCGACGAGCAGCCCGCGCTCCAGACCCGCGCCGGTCCGGTGCGCAGGTCCCACAGCGCGGGAACCACGTGGGTTTCCATGGACTGCCACGCGGACCAGTTGCGGAACAGCTTCGTGACGTTGATCGTGAGGGCATCGAGCAGCCGCTCGTACTCGGTCTGGTCGGCGTCGAGGAGGGCGGCGTAGTCCCCGTAGCGATGCACGCCCCGCGCCCGCATGCGCACGGCGATGCGGCGCCGCAGGCACTTCTCCTTGTACGACGCGCAGCCGAAGCCGCGATCGCGCGAGATCTTGTCGGCGAGCGCCATGAAGCCGGGATCGTCGGCGGGCGGCGCGGTCATCCGGCCCGCCGTGCCGTCTCGATGTTGCTGCGCGCAATCACGTTGTTGGGCTGGAGCGCGAGGGCGCGCTCCCAGCAGGCCACCGCCTCGTCGCGTTCCTGGCGCCGATAGCGGATGTTGCCAAGCTTGAGCCACACGTCGCCACCCAGGTCCGGGTGGTGGCGCACCGCGCGCTGGTACGCCTCCAGCGCCTCGTCGTACCGCCCGCCGCGATAGAGC
>DASSBZ010000117.1:0-3585 GCA_035698205.1 Gemmatimonadaceae bacterium
ACCATGGCGCCGCTGCGCTTCGAGTTCGGTTGGCGCGCGGACGACTGGAATCGCCTCGCGGCCGGCATCGTCGCCGGCCATATCATCGAATGCGGTGCGCAGTGCTCGGGGGGAAACTGCCTGTACGACTGGCGTTCGATCCCCGATCTCGCGAACGTCGGCTACCCCATCGTCGTCGCGCGCGCCGACGGCACCTTCGAGATCACGAAGCACCCGGGCACGGGGGGGCGCGTGTCGGTGCCGACCGTGAGCGAACAGCTCGTTTATGAGATGGGCGATCCGCGCAGCTACATCACTCCCGATGTCGTGGCCGACTTCACCACGATCCGGCTGGAGGATGCCGGGCCCGATCGGGTGCGCGTCTCCGGGATCGAAGGACGGCCGTCGACGGACAAGCTCAAGGTATCGATCGCGTACCGCGCCGGCTTCAAGGCGGTGGGTACGCTGGTATATTCGTGGCCCGATGCGATGGAGAAGGCGCAGCTCGCCGATCGCGTGCTGCGCGAACGACTCGATCGACTCGGGTTGCGCTTCGATGCGATCGTCACCGAGTACGTCGGCGTGAACGCCACGCATGGTCCCCTCGCCGGCGTCCCTGGCGACATGCCAGAGGTGCAGTTGCGCGTAGGCGTGCGTGGCGCAGATCGCGCAGCCGTGGAACGGTTCACGCGCGAGATCGCGCCGCTGGTGCTCAACGGACCGCCGAGCGTGACCGGCTTCGCCGGCGGCCGCCCCAAGGTGGAGGAGATGGTGGCCTACTGGCCGGCGCTGGTCGACAAGACCGTCGTCACGCCGCACGTGGAGATGCTCGCATGAAGGTCCGCCTGCTCGATCTCGCGCACGCCCGCTCGGGGGACAAGGGGAACACCGCCAACGTGGGGGTGATCGCGCTCGAGCCGCGGTGGTATCCGCTGCTGGAGCGGGAGCTGACCGTGGAGCGCGTGGCGGCGCACTTTGACGGCGTGATCACCGGCGGCGTGGAGCGATTCGTGCTTCCCAACCTGCACGCGCTGAACTTCCTCCTGCATGGCGCGCTGGATGGCGGAGGCACGCTCTCGCTCAAGACCGATGCACAGGGCAAGGTGTTCTCCACGGCACTGCTGCGCCTGGTGCTGGATGTGCCCGAGAACGAGGCGCGCGCCCTCGCCCTGCCGGCCGCGCCCGCGCACTGATCCACTCACGCATGTTCGACGGCCTGACTCCGCTCACGTTTGCCCGGCTCGTTCTTGTGCTTGCCGGCGGCGGGCTGTTTCTCTACGGCATCTCCATTGACAGCCCGTCGGTGCGATGGGTCGCGATGGGGCTGTTGGGCGTCAGCTTCCTGCTGCGGTTCGCGCGAAGACCTCGCTGAGCGGGGGCAGGCGGGAACGAACGTCTCTCGTGGACCGCGTCCGGCGTATTGCCCCTCGCGCCGCCGCCCGCGCCACGCCATGACGCCAGCCGACTGACCCAGATTCCAAAGAGTGATCATGCCAGACTCCGGCTCCCGGGTCACGATCCACATGGCGGCGAGCCTCGACGGCTTCATCGCGCGCAAGGACGGCGGTGTGGACTGGATGGAGACATCCGACCACTTCGACGCCGGAGAGGTCATGGCGGCCGAGTCCGTCGCGGCGTTTCTCCGGACCATCGACTGCTGGCGCATTGCGCGGCTATCGCCGGCCGCGCGCTTCGTAGGGGAATCGCCGTCTTGCGCCTCGATGAGCATGGCGACAATCTGGTTTTGATTCGCTGCGCGCGGCGCCCGGGCTGACCCTGGTGCGCCGCGCGGAACTGTTCCACCCTGCTTCCCCGGATCATGACAGAACTCTCCAGGTCGGTCCACGGATGGGGCCGGATGGCGCTCTGGCTCGTCCTCGGCCTCATGGTCGCCGCCGCGCTGTACGCCGCCCTGCAGAGCATCCGCAACTGGACCGTCATTGGTGTCTGAGCTCGGCACCCCCGACACCGCGCCCGTATACCGCGGGGCGGAACGCGAGTTTCTCCCTGGAGGTTGCGGATGACGAAACGGCATACCCGCATGTTCTTCATCGGCGGTACGCTGCTGTTCTTTGCGATCTTCCTCGGCATGACGTGGGACAGCCATCGGCAGTTCGCCACGCTCACGAACGCCGATGCCATCACGCCGGCGGTGTCGGCCGGCAAGGACGTCTGGCATCGCAACAACTGTATCAACTGCCACACGTTGCTGGGGGAGGGAGCCTACTATGCGCCCGACCTCACGAAGATCACGCAGCAGCGTGGTGCGCCGTATCTCACTGCATTCCTCAAGGATCCATCGCAGTTCTACTCGGAAGAGAAGAACCGTCGCTTGATGCCGAACCCGGAGCTCTCGGATGCGGAGATCGCCGAGGTCATCGCCTTCCTCGAATGGGTCTCGCACATCGACAACCAGGGGTGGCCGCCACGCCCCATCCTCGTCTCCGGGAGTGCGTTCCCCGCCACGAACGCACCGGCGTCGCCGGCCGGCGCGGCGTCGGACTCGCCGGTGGCGCTCGGTGAGCAGCTCTTCCGCTCGTCGCCACCTGGCTGCGTGGCCTGCCACTCGACCGCCGCGGGCGTGACGCTCGCCGGCCCGTCGCTCGCCGGCATCGCCGTCACGGCAGACTCCACCATCGCGCTCCCGGACTACACCGGCAGCGCCACCGATGCGGCCAGCTTCATCCGCGAGTCCATCGAACTGCCCAGCGCATCGATCGTTGCCGGCACCATGTTCTCGGCCGGTGGCCGGTCGTTCATGCCCGACAACTTCGGCCAGACGCTCACGAGCGAGCAGATCGAGCAGCTCGTGGCCTACCTGCTCACTCTTCGATAAGGGGCCCACCGCATGCGCTATCGGTCCCAGTGGATCGCCTATCCGTACTTCGTCGTCGCCCTGCTGCTCTTCGGGCTGCAGATGGTGTTCGGCCTGCTGAGCGTCGTGAAGTACCTCGGCCCCGATCCGCTGATCAACCTGCTGCCGTTCGACGTATCCAAGGCCATTCATACGAACCTGCTGATCGTGTGGGTGCTGACCGGGTTCATGGGCGCCACCTACTTCGTGGTCCCCGAGGAGTCGCGCACCGAGATCTACAGCACGAAGCTCGCATACTGGCAGCTCGGCATCTGGACGACGCTCGGCGTGGTCATCATCGTCGGCTTCCTCTTCGGCTGGACCGCCGGCAACAAGCTGCTCGAGCAGCCGTGGCCAACGAAGCTCGGCATCGTGGTCGTCATGCTGATGTTCCTCTACAACATCCTGATGACCATCCGGAAGGCGGGGCGGTGGACCACCACGGAGGGCGTGCTCGTGGCGGGGCTCGGGTTGGCGGCGATCCTCTACCTGCCGGCGCTGCTCGAATTCCACAACTACACCATCAGCATCTACTACCGCTGGTGGACCATCCACCTGTGGGTGGAGGGCGTGTGGGAGATGATCCAGGCAGGGCTCCTCGCCTACCTGCTGATCCGGCTCTCCGGCGCCGATCGCGAGATGATGGAGAAGTGGCTGTACGTCATCGTCGGCCTCGTATTCATCGCCGGCTTCATCGGCACGGCGCACCACTACTACTGGATCGGCGTGCCGCAGTACTGGCTGCCCATCGG
>DASSBZ010000118.1:0-10518 GCA_035698205.1 Gemmatimonadaceae bacterium
GAGGGCACGTCCTCTTCAGGGAAGATCGCGGTCACCGGGCACTCCGGTTCGCAGGCGCCGCAGTCGATGCATTCATCAGGGTGGATGAACAACTGCTCGGGACCCTCATAGATGCAGTCGACAGGGCAGACGTCCACGCAGGACCTGTCCTTGACGTTGATGCAGGCTTCGGTAATGACGTAGGGCATGGCAGAACCCGTGATGAGCGGCGTACGGTCGAGCCGTGAAATCTTATGTCGCGCGTCGTCGCGGCGGCAGGGGCTTGCCGTCGGCGTCGCGCCGCAGGTCGGGGTTGTGGCGGTAGAAGCTGGCGGTACGGCCGATCACCTGCACCACGTCGCTCCCGGTGGCTTCGCTCAGCGCGGTCGCGGCCTCTTTCACCGACAACTCCGCGCCGCGCCCAAGCTGCACCTTCACCAGTTCGCGCGCGCGCAGCGCTTCGTCGAGCGCCTGCGTGAACGTGTCGGTGAGCCCCAGTTGCCCTACCTGCAGCGTGGCGCTCAAGTGGTGCGCCTCGGCGCGCAGCGCGGCGCGCTGCTTTCCGCTGATCGTCATCGCTGGCGCTCCCCGGGCTCGGCGAAAAACGGGAGCGGATCGAGCGCGATGCCGTTCCAGTATGCGCCATCGTCGGGCCACCGCATCACCTGGAAGTGAAGATGCGGGACGTTCTCCGGTGCATTCCCCGTGGTACCCACGTAACCGATCAACTCCCCCCTGGTGAGGCGCGCGCCCTTCTCGAGCCCGTCGCGATAGCCGTCGAGATGTGCGTAATAGTAGACGAAGCGCTCGCTCGAATCGATGGCGTAGATGGTGATGCCGCCAAGGGTGTTCCGGCTGAGACGGAGCACGCGGCCGTCATCGGCGCTGAGCACGGGAGTGCCGCGCGGTGCCATGAAATCGATGGCGCGGTGCGTACGACCGCCGCTGCGCGCCGCGGCGAAGGTATCGCGCACGCCCTTCGCGGAGAGACCCTCCACAGGCACCATCAGGCGGCGCGCGGCCAGCTCGGCGATCCAGGCTTCCATTCCGGTGGCGGTCGCGTCGGCGGTTGCAACGATCGGGGAGGCCGGAGCATTGCCGGCCGGCGTGGCGACGGGGACAGGCGCCGAGTCGGGGAGCGGACGCAGCCCACCGCCGCAGGCGGCGATGAACAGCGCGCCCAGCACCAGCGCGGCGGTGTCGCGAAGTGGCAGGCTACATTGCCCGTGGCGACTGGCCCGTTGCATTCGATTCACCCCTGCTCCCCCTCCTCTCAAGTCTGATCGCTGCTCCGCGCCCGCCAGCCGCTCGCCCGCGGATCCGAACCTCGTACCCGATGTCCCGAAAGTTTGATCGTTACATCGCGCTTGGCGACAGCCTCTCGATAGATCTCTACCCCGGACTCGACGTCGTGGAGCGGGGTGATCCGTCGTACACCGGACCGCCGCCCGGCGGGCTCGGAGCCGCCTCGCTGCTCTTCCGCAATGACGACGCGCGGTGGCCCGAGTTTGCCGGACGCGACCTCTCGTCGATTGCCCCCGGTATTGCCTTCCGGAACGAGCACTACCAGACCGGTCCGCGAACCGTTGACGGCGATCACTTTGCCACCGACGCCGCGACGAGCACGGGGGTGCTCGCCTACCAGTTGGCGCGCGTCCCGCCGAGCGACGAGCGTACGCTGTTCACCGTCACGAGCGGTTTCTTCGACGTGGTGCAGATGATGGGCGCGCCGAATCCTCCGCCCACGCTGGTGGAGGGGATGCTCTCGCGCACCGAGCGGCTGCTGCGCACCATCGCCGAGACGCGCCCCGATTCGCTGGTGCTGTTCGGAACGGTGGTCGATCCCAGCGACGGCACCGGTGATCTCGAGACGCTCGAGCCGTTCGCGCGCGAACGCAACTGGATCGAATCGTACAACCTCGCCCTGCGCGAGGTGATCCGCCCGTTTTCAACAGCACGGCTCGTGGACCTGCACGGCCGGTTGCTTGGCCACGGCGCGAGTGCGGACGACGAGGAGCGCTGGTACTGGCGCGGGTCGCTGCTCAAGCCCGGGGCGCGGGGGGCGAGCGAGGTGCGACGCCTCTGGCTGGAGGCGCTGGACGGCTGAGGTGTTGACGGCGGGCCGACGGGAGCCGGCACGCGGGCCGGGCCGACACGCAAACGGCGACGACGGCATGCATGCGTCGTCGCCGTTCGCGATCCGGGCGTGCCGCGGCGCTACATGGCCGCGCAGTAGGTGCAGTGCGCCACCGACTGTGCGCGGTTGACGGCGAGCACCCCCGACGGCACGAAGTTCGCCCCCGGGATGACCCCGGCCTTCCACTCGGCGAGCGCCGCCTCCTTGCTCACGCCGGCCACCTCGGCACGCATCCCGCTCAGCACCTGCGTGGCGAGGCTGCAGACCGTGATGATGACGCCGCGCGGGAGCAGCGTATCGACGGAGGCCTCGGCGAACATCATGTCCCCCGATTTCGGGTGGAAAAAGATGTTGCGCGTCGCCGGCTGGTTCGTGGCCGGATCGTTGACGCCGACGACCTCGCCGAGCTTGTACTTCGCCCAGATCGCGTCGGTGAATGCCATGGGAATGGCGAGATGTCGCATGCCCACCACGGCGGTGAGCTTCTGGTCGGTGAGCTTGTACGTGGCGCCCATGGTGTTGAGCCAGGCCATGGCGTAGATGAGCGCGACGCCTCCCTCCACGGCGGTGGCATCGAAGAACTGGCGGTGTTCGCCGGTGATCTTCTTCAGCCACGCATCGGCGTCGCCCTGCGTCGCAGGCGTGGCGGCAATGAGCCGTTCCGGAGCGGCGGTCGCGGCGACGGTGGCGGCGGCGAGGCCGCCGAGGAATGCGCGACGAGGCATCGCGCGAATTGCTGCCGGTGCATCGGGTGGGACGGCGTGCTCGATGTCTGCATTGGTCCGACTGGATCGCATGACGTGAACTCCTGCTCGCGAGTTTGGGGGGGTGAGGGCTGTGAGATGCGGCAGCCGCTCGTGCTCGGCCGGCGTCGGTCGGTACTGCGCAGAACGACAAGACAATAGGACGAGACGCGGCGCGGCGCGAGGGGGGAGGGGGCGGGTAGCCGCGGGGAGCCTGCAAGCGCCGGCGGGGTAGGATCAGTTCGCCACGCCGCGGGGCGGCTGGCGTCGATTCACCCGGGAGGGGGGAGGCAGCGATGCGGAAGATTCGTGGGATGGTGCGGCCGCTGGCCGCGGTGGCGCTCGCGCTGGTGCTGGCGAGCTGCGTGAACGCCTTCGGGCTGGACTCGGAGCGGGAGCGCGATCGCCTGGACCGGAACTGGAGCCGGTGGGACCAGGCGCGGATCTTCGACTACGACTACGTGGTCGAGCGTTCGTGCTACTGCGGGTTCGAGATCACGGAGCCCGTGCGAGTGGTCGTTCGGGACGGCCGGGTGGTGGACCGCTATTACGTGCGCTCGGGGTTCGGGGTGGACCCGTACTACTGGTCGATCTTTCCGTCGATCGACGGACTCTTCTCCGAGGTCGCCGACGCGATCCACACCGCGGACGAACTGGACGTGTCGTACGAGCGGGACTTCGGTTTCCCGGTGCGGGTGGGGATCGACTACCATCGTAACGCCGCGGACGACGAGGTGAGCATCCGGACGTACGGCTTCGTGTATCGTTAGGCGGCGGCTCGACGGGGCGGCCTGCGGTGGGCTCATACAGAATGCCGAGCGTCGGCAGGACCGCCTGCGGCGAGCTCTCGCGGAGGTGCGCGGAGGGAACGCAGAGGTTCGCGGAGAACTGCTCGACGCGGCATGCCCTCGGCGCTGAGGAGCCAGGCAGTTCAAACGAGAGCGGGGGAGCGCCGTACTGCGCGCTCCCCCGCTCTTCGTTCGTTCACCGGCTCAACGATCAGGCATTGCGATCGGTGCAGCCGGGGAAGTTGGGGTTGTTCTTCTCGTCCTCGGGAACCGGCAGGTTCACATCCGGGCCGTAGTCGCCACCCTTGTAGTGCGCCCCCTTGGGGAAGGTGTTGGCTTCGGTCCGACCGTAGTCGCGAATGAGGCGGCGAAGGTCGCCCAGTCGCTGTCCGCGGCTGAACGTCCAGAATGCCTTCTCGCGGAAGAGCAGGTCCACGCGAGCCTCGGCAGAACCCGGATCGGCCAGCGGGCCCATGGCGGCAGGTTGGACTTCACCGAGCTTCGGCGGAGTCGCGCGGAGGTCGTTGAGGATGGTCATCATCGTCCCCGGCTGCCCTGCATCCAGCGCGGCTTCGGCCTCGATCAGGCGAGCATCGATGCCGTTCGCCACGTCAATAGACGTCTCGCGATCGTACAGATCCGTGTTGCGCATGTGGGTCTGGCCGTCCTGGCCATTCGCATGCGTGTACTCCACCGGCAGGCGTGGATCGTTGGCCGACGCAAAGTCGAGCGCGTTGGCCACCGTGAACTGCCCCTGGTTGCCCTCGTGATTGTCACCCACGCTGTAGCGCTCGGAGCTGATCCCCTGCCCCCAGATGGTATTCGAGCCGGATGACTGCGCGAAGGTGTGCTGGTAGCGGAAGCTGGTGGGGATACCGGCGACCGTCGCACCCGCTGCGGCGATGTCACCGAGGCCCAGCTGTGCGCGCGCCTTGCCGATGCGCGCCGCGCGTCCTACCGACGTGGCGAGAGAACCGGTGGTCGAACCGGCCGTTGCAATTGCCTCGTCGAACGACGCGATCGCGGTCTGGAACACCTCCGCAACCGACAGGGGTGTGCCCAACACCGGCTCGATGCCGGTTCCATCGGAGAGCGGAATCCCGTTGCAGAAGTCGCTGGCCAACTGCAACTCCGCGAATCCGCGGGCCAGGTGCATCTCGGCGACCTGAGCGACCATCGTCGGCTGCCAGGTGGTCAGCAGCTCGATGGCCTGGTTGGAGGCCGTCCTGATCCGCGCCAGGTCGCGGAACATGCCCGTGACCGAGCTGTTGTTCAGCTTGATCGAGCGCTGGTCGGTCTCGTCGTTCTGGACGAACGTGGAACTCGTGGACCATTCGTCCGCGAGCAGCCCGCCGAACAGCCAGGTGCTCTCGTCACCCGCGGACAGGTTGGCGAACCGGCTGAGGGCGCCGTTGTAGACCCCGATCGCCCCTTCAGGCGACTGGGCGGCGGTGGGATCGACGATGTCGGGGTCCGCAGCCTCGAGCAGACTGTCGGACAGGTCGCTGCACCCCACGGCGAGCACCGCGAGCGCCGCAGCGCCAGCCACCCGCATGAGGTGCTGCCTGAAATTCGATATGTGTTGCATGCGTTTCATATCCTCGAAGTCGGCGTCAGAAGCCAAGGTTCACGCGAAGGATGAAGTACGACGGCGGGCCGAGCGTCTGGAACTCCGACGGAGCGTCGGACGCCGTGCCGTTGAACTCCGTTTCCGGGTCGACTCCACGGTAGTCCGTCCAGACCGCCAGTTGCCGAGCCGTGAACACGAGCTGCGCGCTGCGGGCCTTCATCATCGACGCCCAGTTGTTCGGAAGCGAGAAGGCGGCCGTAACCTCGCGCAGCTTGAGGAAATCGCCATCCTGGAAGAAGCCGTCGAGCGTGCGCGACGGGTGCTCGCGCGTGGCCGCCACCATCGCCTGTTCCTCGAAGCTGGCGTTGGGGTTCATCAGCCCGTTGCAGTTCTGGCGGCTGGTGCAGCGGATACGCTCGGTGTTGTTGTAGTGCAGGTGCCCGCCGCGATAGTCCCACAGCGTGGTGAGGCGGAGGCGCCGGTCGAGGAGGTCCAGCCCAGTGGACAGCGTGGCCGTGTAACGCGGCTGCGTGTAGCCACGGAACACCACGTCGTCGCCGACGAACAGCTCGTTCAGCGACTCGTCATCGTTGTACGTGATGATGCCGTCACCGTTCTTGTCTTCCCAGCCGTTGATCGGCTGTGCCCAGAAGCCGAACAGCGGATAGCCCTCCACCACACGCGTCGTCGTGCCGATCTGCGGCGGTGTGTCGCCCAGCGAGATCAACTTGTTCTTGTTGGTCGACAGGTTGAGCGACAGATCGAGGCCGAGATACGACCGGTCGATCACCTGCGTTGAAATCAGCGCTTCCCAACCCTGGTTCTGTACCGAACCGAGATTCTGGCGGCGATCGGTGGCCGATCCGGCGGATGGCGGCACGATGGCGTCGATCAGGGCGTCCTTCGTCTTCTTCCGGTAGTACGTCACATCGAGCGAGGCCCGATCGGCGAAGAGCTTGGCCTCGAAGCCGGCCTCGAATTCCGTGGAGCGCTCCGGCTTGAGGTTCTGATTCCCGATGGAGCTGAACACCACAGCGGGTTCATCGACGCCACGAACGTTGGCCGTGGTGGCGGCGAAGAAACGAAGCGCGTCGTTCGGCCCCGGCTGCACACCAGACGCGCCGTAGGCAGCGCGGAGGCGCAGGGAGTTCAACCAGCTCATGGCCGGGAAGAAACTCTCCTCCGACGTGAGCCACGAGACGCTGAACTTGGGGTAGTACACGCGCTGGAAGTCGGTACCGAAGGCGCTGTTCTGGTCGGAACGCACCGCGGCGGTCAGGAACAGGCGGTCGTTGATCGCCGCCGCCTCCTCCACGAAGAACCCGAGCGTCTTTTGCAGCACCGTCGACTCGCCGGAGTACTGCACTGCCGCCGCGCCCGCGGTCTGCGTCCCCGGAGGCAGATCGGAGCCGCCGGCGGTGTTCCGCTCGAAGCTGCGGTCGACGTACTGAATTCCGACGGTTGTCTTCAGGTTCAGCGCGGCGAGCGGGTTGTACGAGGCCGTGCTGGCCAGGTCGACCGTGAGGTTCTTGATGTTCGCGCGGTCGTTCTGCTTGAAGCCGTCACGATACGACGAGTTGATCGGCGGCCCTTCACCACGGAACAGCAGGTTGTCGTCGACGCGATCCGTAATATCCTGACCGACGTTCAACCGGTTCGACCACCAGCTCGTGGGCCGGTAGTTGGCGTTGATGGAGCCGATGAAGCGGTCGACGCGCTGCCCGGCCTTCTCCTGCCAGGAGTAACCCGGCGTCCAGGCGCGATAGCCGTACAGCGGCGTTCCCAGTCCGCGACCAACGAGCCGTGGCTCGTCGCAGAACTTGCACCCCGGCCCGCCGAACGCCTGCGAACCGAGCCCCGCCGTGGCGTTGGACTCGAGCGAGAAGCGGGCGTCGGTGTTGGCGTACATGGACGTCACGCCGACATCGAGCTTCGAATTGATGGTGGCGTTCAGGTTCGCCCGGAGACTCGTGCGATCCGTGGCGTTGGGGTGCTTCACCCACGGGCGGATCGGGATGTTGAGCGTGTCGAAGCGGAGCTTCTCGAAGGCGGGCAGCTCCATGGTGCCGATCTCCTTCTCGTTCTCGGCCGACACGAAGTAGCGCACCACCTCGGTGCCGCCGGAGACGTTGGCGCCAAGCTGCGAGCGCCACCCCTGCCCCAACGGCGTCTGCTCCGGATCCTCGAACAGGTTCTGCACGGCGAGCGAATCTTCCACGCACTCGCCGCGCGACAACCGGAAGACGTTGCACGACGACGGATTCAGCGTACCTGGATCCGTGTCGCCAGGTGCGCGGCCGAAGAGAGTGTAATGATAGGGGTACGTGTTGCGATCCTGGAGGATGCCGCCCTCCCCCCAGACGTTCCACCGCGCCTCGCCGGCGCGGCCACGCTTGGTGGTGACCACGATGACGCCGTTGGCGGCGTCGGTGCCGTACAGCGTGGCTGCCGACGGGCCCTTCACGACCTCGATGCTCTCGATGTCGTCGGGGTTGATGTCGTTCACACGGCTCGGCTGACCGCCGCCGGTGAACAGGTTGGACGATTCCACGTCGGAAGTCATCCGGACGCCATCGATGACCCAGATGGGGTCGTTGCTGAGCGACAGCGAGTTCTGGCCGCGAATACGGATGCGCGACCCCACGCCGGTCTGCGTCCCGGTCGTCACGATGACGCCCGGCGCTCGCGAATTGAGCACGTCGTTGACCGTCGAGATGGCCGAGGTTTCGGTGACCTGTGACGCATCGATGTTGGTGATGGCATTGCCGATCTCCACGCGGCGGGTCTCACCGGTGGCCGTGGTGACCACCGGGGCCAGGCTCACGGCAACGGTGCTCAACTGGATCGTGACCTCGGCAGTCGCGCCTTCGGTCACGTTTACCGTCTGCGACTGCTCGCCGAAGCCCACGCGCAGTACGCGCACGCGATGCGAGCCGACCGGCACGCCGCGGAGGGTGAACTTGCCCTCGGCGTTGGTGAGCCCGCCGAGCGTGGTGTTGACAACCGTCACCTGCGCCTGATCGATCGGCTGTCCCGACGCCGTCTCGGTGACCGTGACGGCTATGCTGCCCTGCTGTGCCTGGGCCGCGGCTGCGCTGACGACAAGAAGCGCCAGTGTCATGCCAGCGGACCGCAGTCGTCGAGCGAACGAAGGCTCGCGCATTGGCCCTCCTGAGGTGGGGAGTGAACCAGCAATGATGCATCGGGGACGGCAAATTGCAAGAGGGGGACGGTGATATTTCGCACCGGTCGGACCACGCCTAACGTCCCCCGTGGGGCGGATTCGATGATAGGCCGCTAACCCTTGACGCCTGAAACGGGGAACGCGCCGGTGATGAGTCCGGTGCATTGGCTTTGAACCGGTGATTATCCGTGATGAAGCGCCTTGCGTGGCGATCTCGAGTTCGCGGGCCGGCAGCGTCGACCGGCCCTGCCGCCAGCCACCTTCCGCGGAAGTCGAGGGTGGATTGAGCCAACGCGCTGACAACAAGCACACAAATCGCCCGCGTCCTTCGCCGGGTATCCGGCTACCTGGACTCCCATGCGAACCCGGCCGCCAACCGTTCGAGCCGCTGGCCGTCGACGAGCCGGAGGATCACGGTGCCCCCCACGAGTTCGGCCTGGGCGCGGGCGGCCACGTCGTCGGTGCCGTCGCCGTCGGCATCGAACGCATCGAGCAGTTCGTGCGACCGGAAGCGCAGGTCGTTCACGACCAGTCGCCGAGGCGCCCCGCTCGGGGCGACCAGCAGCACCTCTTCCTGCACCCACTCGTTCGCCCCCGCCCATCGAGTGACGGCCATCACAACGTCGCCGTCGCCGAAGCAGCCGCGCAGCCAGGTCGTGCGCGTCCTAATGGTAGGCACGAGCCGCGGGTACGGCGGTGCGCCCTGCGCCTCGAGCACGCGGAGCACGGAGTCGCGGATTGCGGCAACGCGCGGCGGCGGCGCGGGCGGCAGCGGCACGGTATCGCGAGCGCACGCAGCACCGGCGCTCGATGCATCAGCTCCACCCCCCTCGATCCGTTCCGCGGAAGCGGTCATGGGATCGGTGGATGCAGCCAGCGCGGCTGCCCGCGGTGCACCACGAAGCGTCGCGACGATCCTTCCGTTCCACGTATCAAAGCCGGCGATGGTCGCCGGTTCGGCGCCCGTCGCGCTGCGGATCCGCAGTTGCATGCCCACCTGAAAGGGCGAACGTGCGGCGACGGCACGGCGGTAGGCGCGAGCGCGCGCCGAATCGCGGCGGACTTCCGTGTCCACGCGCCCGATGTCGAGGAGCAGCCGCTCGGCGCGCGCGGCGGCAACGAACCAGCGCTGCGTGATCGGTTCGAAGACGAGCAGCCCGGAAATGGAATCGGCCAGTGGCGAGAGCGGCGCGACGTTCGAGTCAGGCGCCGGCGGGAGGTCGAGCGCCTCGGGGGCGGGGAGCGTGGTCGATGCGGGGAGGTCGAGATCGGCAGCGCTCGACGAATCCATGTTGATGGCGGCCGACGAGTCGGGTGCCCGGGAGTCGCCCCCGCCGCATGCGACAAGTGCGGCGACGATGACGATCAGCAGGGGGGCACGGAGTGCGCGGAGCGGTGCGATCGCGAGCGCGGTTGAACGTCGTGAGGTCATGCTCGTCCGTGTGCCTCGTGGTAGTATCCCATGCGCCTCGCCATGCCACAGGTCGCCGATTGCCATTGGCCCGTGCAGACATGGCTGCGGCTCCACCACGCTGCGACGATCGTCGCGCGATTACCCGCCACGCCCCGCCGGAAAGCTATGCCACGCGCCGCCGTCATCCCCGCCCCGCACGAACCCGTACGCGTCGAATCGTTTGCGGCGCCCGTCCTCGAACCCGGCGCGGCCACGTTGCGGGTGCTCTTCTCGGAGGTCTGCGGCACCGACGTGCATCTCCACCACGGGCGGTTGAGCGGCGTTCCCTATCCGCTGATCCCGGGGCATGTGTCGGTCGGCACCATCGAGGAGCTGCGTGCCCCGATCCACGACGTGGAGGGCGCGCCCTTCAACCCGGGCGACCTGGTCACCTTCCTCGACGTCCACGAGACCTGCGGCGCCTGCTGGCAGTGCCTGGTGGCGAAGCAGACAACGCGCTGTCCGCATCGCAAGGTCTACGGTATTACCTACGGCGCCGGCGACGGATTGCTCGGCGGGTGGGCGGAACGGCTCTGGCTCAAGCCCGGCGTGCGCATCGTGCGGATGCCGCCGGAGCTCGAGCCGGAGACGTTCATCGGCGGCGGCTGCGGGCTGATGACCGCGATGCATGCCGTCGATCGCGCGGGCATTCAACTCGGCGATT
>DASSBZ010000119.1:0-6305 GCA_035698205.1 Gemmatimonadaceae bacterium
TGCGCTGTACGAAAGCTGGACGGTGCCGCTTTCGGTGCTGCTGGTGGTGCCGCTCGGCGTGCTCGGATCGGTGCTCTTCTCCATGCTGCGCGGATTGTCCGCGGATGTGTACTTCAACGTCGGGCTGATCGCGATCATCGGTCTCGCGGCCAAGAACGCCATCCTCATTGTGGAGTTCGCGATCGAGGAGGAAGCGCAGGGCAAGAGCGTGTTCGACGCGACGATGAGCGCCGTGAAGCTGCGGCTTCGCCCGATCATCATGACGTCGCTCGCCTTCATTCTCGGCATGGTGCCGCTGGTCCGGGCCACGGGAGCCGGTGCGGCCAGCCGCGTCGCGGTTGGTACCGGCGTGGCAGGCGGCATGCTCACGGCCACCCTGCTCGGCATCTTCTTCATTCCCGTGTTCTACCTGTCGGTGCGTCGCTGGATCAGCCGGGGGACGCCACAAGCACCCCATCAGGCGCCACCCGCCGACACGGAGCCGTCGCATGCATAGATCGATCGTTGCCGGCGCGGTCGTACTGCTTGCCGGGTGTCAGTTCGCACCGAAGCACGTGCGCCCCGAATCACCGTCGCCGGAGTCCTTCCCCGCCGAGTACGCCGGCGATTCAGCCGCCGGCACGCACGCACGGCAGATCGGATGGCGGGACTTCATCGAGGATCCGCGGCTCGAGTCGCTGCTGTCCACCGCGCTCACGCACAACCGCGATCTCGTCATAGCCGTCGCGCGGATCGACGAGGCGCGCGGCCTCTATCGCATTCAGCGTTCGGACCGACTGCCGTCGCTCGTGGCCACCGGCGATGCGTCGCGCAGCCGGACCATGATCGCCGGCGTCGGCGGAACCGCCGGCGGCCAGTCGTTCACCCTCGACCGTTATTCCATCGGCGTCGCCGTACCCGCATTCGAGCTCGATTTCTGGGGACGTGTGCGCAACCTCTCGGAGGCGGCGCGATCACAGTTCCTGGCCACCGTGCAGGCGCAGCGCGCGTTCCGGCTGTCGCTGATTCGCGACGTTGCCGGCGCGTACCTGTCGTCGCTGGAGGCGGCCGAGCGCATCAGGCTCGCCGAGGCAACGGTGGAGAGCCGGCGAGAGGGGCTGCGCATCGCGCGCGTGAGGTTCGAGGCCGGGATCACCTCGGCGCTCGACTTCCGTCAGGCGGAGTCGCTGCTGACGCAGGCAGAGGCAGATCTGGCCGGGCTGCGACTGACGCGGGCGCGAAACGAGAACGCGCTCGCTGAACTGGTGGGTGCGCCGATCGACAGCGCCACGCCGGCGGCGCTCCCGCTCGCAGAGCAGTTGAGCACGACGACGCTCACGCCGGGGCTGTCGTCGGAGCTGCTCGTCGCACGCCCCGACATCATGGCGGCCGAGGAGCAGCTGCGAGCGGCCCGCGCGAACATCGGAGCTGCCCGCGCCGCGTTCTTTCCGTCGATCTCGCTGACGGGCAACTTCGGCTTCTCATCCACCGAGCTGGACGACCTGGTGGGCAGCGACCATCAGGCGTGGAGCTTCGGCCCGTCGATCCGGCTGCCGATCTTCAACTACGGTCGCAACCGCGGCAACCTCACGGTGGCGGAGGCGCGCGAGAACATCGCCATCGCCACGTACGAGCGGACGATCCAGACGGCGTTCCGCGAAGTTGCCGACGCCCTCGCCGGGCGGCGATATCTGTCGGAGCAGGTTGCCGCGCAGGAGCGTGCGGTGACGGCACAGCGCCAGATCGCGGAGCTCGCGCGCACGCGATACGCCGAGGGCGTCGTGAGCTACATCGAGGTGCTCGACGCGGAGCGTACGCTGTTCGCGTCGGAGCAGGCGCTGCTCCAGTTGCGTCGCCTCGAGGCGGACAATCTCGTCAACCTGTACGTGGTGCTGGGTGGCGGCATGGTGGAACGGCGCTGATTCCCTTTCCGCGAGGAACGCTGTCGGTGGCGGGGCTGGCACTTCTTTACCCTAACCGCGACCGCAACCGCCACCGCGACCGCTACCACCACCGCAGAGGACGCCGAGGACGCCGAGGACCGCAGAGGCAGGATGTGCGGTATGGCTTGACACTTCGCGCGCGGATTGCCGCTGCAGTTTCTTTTGGAACTACTTGAACTTCGTTGCTCTCGAGGGCCGGGAGCCTGCCACGTCGAGCGGTCCTCTGCGTACCTCCGCGCGCCCTCTGCGCGCCCTCTGCGTGAGCCCGCCGCAGGCGGTCCAGCCGAACCCGCGTGAGCTCGCCGCAGGCGGTCCAGCCGCACACCCCGGCACCCCCGCACTCACCCCCGGAACACGAAGTACACGGCCCCGACGAGGCACAGCCCCGCCCAGAGAAAGTTCAGTCTGAGCGGCTGCCGCATGTAGAGAACGGCAAACGGGACGAACACGGCAATCGTAATGACTTCCTGCAGTACCTTGAGCTGTCCGAGCGAGAGCGCGCCGTAGCCGATCCGGTTGGCGGGTACCTGCAGCAGATACTCGAAGAACGCGATCCCCCAGCTTGCGAGCACGGCTACGATGAGCGGTCGCGCCCGGAGGTCACGCAGGTGAGCATACCATGCGAACGTCATGAACACATTGGAACAGCAGAGCAGGAGCACCGTCGACGCAACTGGCCGCACGTGAGGTCGCCTCGGGAGGATGATGAATGCCACTCCGCGTGGACCTTCGATGCCGCCCGCACGTCACGAATCCGCTGTCCCGTTCGCGTTCCCCTGTGCACAGCTATGGCAATTCCCCGCCCGCGACCCGCGAGCGACTAAAGTTCCTTCCCGTACGACCGGGCTCGACCGATTCGTCTCTGCCGCCCCTCCCCCGCGCATGCCCGCTCCGGCCCCCGCCTGCATACTCGGCATTTCCGCCTTCTACCACGACAGCGCCGCCTGCCTGCTGCGCGACGGGGAGATCGTGGCGGCGGCGAGCGAGGAGCGGTTCACCCGCATCAAGGGGGACGCATCGTTCCCGGCACAGGCCGCGGCGTACTGCCTGGAGGAGGCGGGGATCGGTGTCGATGATCTCGCCGCCGTGGCGTTCTACGACAAGCCGCTGCTCAAGTTCGAGCGCATTCTCGAGACCTATCTCTCCATCGCGCCGCGAGGGTTCCGGTCGTTCCTCCTCGCCGGCCCCGTGTGGATGAAGGACAAGCTGTACCAGCAGCGCATGATCCGCGAGGCGCTCGACTACCGGGGCGAGCTGCTCTACGCCGAGCATCATGAGTCGCATGCGGCCAGCGCGTTTTATCCGTCGCCGTTCCAGGACGCCGCGATCCTCACCATCGACGGCGTTGGGGAGTGGGCCACCGCCGCGATCGGCGTCGGAAACGGTGCCGACGTCCGGATTCTGCACGAGCTGCGCTGGCCGGATTCGCTCGGGCTGCTCTACTCCGCGTTCACCTACTTCACCGGATTCAAGGTCAACTCCGGCGAGTACAAGGTGATGGGACTCGCCCCGTATGGCGCGCCGAAGTACGTCGATGTCATTTATCGCGAGTTGATCGAGCTTCGCGAGGATGGCTCGTTCCGGCTGAACCAGCGCTACTTCGACTACCTCGGTGGCCTGA
The DNA here is from genome assembly GCA_035698205.1 of Gemmatimonadaceae bacterium. Classification (GTDB taxonomy): domain Bacteria; phylum Gemmatimonadota; class Gemmatimonadetes; order Gemmatimonadales; family Gemmatimonadaceae; genus DASSBZ01. The sequence goes on from DASSBZ010000119.1 coordinate 3,544, forward strand.
CGATGACCAGCCCGGCGTTCGATGAGCTGTTCGGCGGGCCGCCACGGGTACCGGAGTCACCGCTGACGCAGCGCGAGATGGACCTTGCGCGCTCGGTGCAGGAGGTGTGCGAGGAGGTCATGCTGCGCATGGCGCGCACCGCACGCCGGCAGACCGGACTCGACGCGCTCTGCCTGGCCGGCGGCGTGGCGCTCAACTGTGTGGGCAACGGGCGACTGCTTCGCGAGAGCGGCTTTCACGACCTGTGGATCCAGCCTGCCGCCGGCGACGCTGGCGGCGCGTTAGGCGCGGCGCAGCTTGCCTGGCACCGGCACTTCGATCGCCCCCGCCACGTGGCACCGGGCGGGCGCGATGCCATGCGCGGCGCGGCGCTGGGGCCATCGTTCGCGCCGGACGACATTGCGCGCCAGCTCGACGACGCCGGCGCCGTGTACTGCCGCCTGGATCATGACACGCTGATGCATCGCACCGCGGAGTCGCTGGCAGATGGGCAGGTAATTGGCTGGTTCGACGGACGCATGGAATTCGGTCCGCGCGCACTCGGCCACCGGAGCATCCTGGGCGATCCCCGCAATCCGCGCATGCAGGCGGAGATCAACCTGCGCATCAAGTTCCGCGAGGGCTTTCGTCCCTTCGCGCCGAGTGTGCTGCGCGAGCGCGTGGGCGACTGGTTCGAGCTCGACCGCGATTCACCCTACATGCTGCTGGTCGCGCCGGTTCGCCGTGATCGGCAGGTCTCCATGACCGACGATCAGCGACGACTCTGGGGGATCGACAAGCTCAACGTGGTGCGCTCGGACATTCCCGCCGTGACGCATGTGGACTATTCGGCGCGGATCCAGACGGTGGATCGCGAGACCAGCCCGCGCTTTCACGAACTCATCTCGCGGTTTGAGCAGATGACCGGCTGCGCCGTGCTGGTGAATACGTCGTTCAACGTCCGTGGCGAACCGATCGTGTGCACGCCGGCGGACGCCTACCGGTGCTTCATGCAGACCGGTCTCGACGCGCTTGTCCTCTATCCGTACCTGCTGTTGAAGCAGGATCAACCCCGCGCATCGGAGGCGCCGGAATGGAACGTGAACCGGTCGCTCGACTGACTCCGACCGAGGGGCGCCGCTTCGGCCTGACCGTCGGCGGGGCGTTCCTGGTGCTGGCGCTCATTTCGCGCTGGCGCGGTCATGCACTGCCACCGCTGGTCCTCGGCGGCGTGGGGATGGCGCTGGTGCTGGCCGGACTCGCGCTGCCGGCGCGATTGGGTCCCGTCCGTCGCGCGTGGATGCGACTGGGGCTGGCGCTCTCGAAGATCACGACGCCTGTCTTCATGGCGCTGCTCTACTTCCTGGCCATCACGCCGGTGGGACTGCTCATGCGCGCCTTTGGCCACCGCCCGCTGCGCGCACGCGAACGCGACGGTGGCTTCTGGGTGGAGCATGAGGAACCCGACGACCGGTCGATGACGCGTCAGTTCTAGGGGACGGCGAGGCGCGCCGGTTCATCCGAAGGCGCGCCGAGAGCCATCGATGTCTAAGGTGACGAACCATCGTCCTTCGCGCCGACGACCGAAGCGGCTATCGTGCGCTCGATTCGCTGGTCGGGGATCAGCCACATGATGGCCACCACTGCGTAGAGCGTCCACGCAATCCATGCGTACGCGAATGCGGATGCAATGGCGACGATGTACAGCGCCGGCGAGAGCTTCCCCTTCCAGTCAACGCCGACCGCGCGTGCCAGCACCGAGTCCGTGCCCTGATATGTGATGATGGCGCGCTGCAGCAACCAGTAGGCGATCGCCGCCAGCAGCAGCACGATGCCATACGCGGCGGTGGGGACAGCCGCAAAGTGATTCTCGCCCATCCACGCCATCACGAACGGCACGAGCGAGAGCCAGAACAGCAGGTGCAGGTTGGCCCACAGAATGGTGCCGTTCACGCGCTCGGTCACGGCAAGCATGTGGTGGTGGTTGTTCCAGTAGATACCGAGGTTCACGAAGCTCAGTGCATAGCTCAGGAAGACCGGGATCAATGGCCGGAGCGCGGCAGCGTTCACCTCATGGGGAGCCCTCAGTTCGAGCACCATGATCGTGATGATGATCGCGAGCACGCCATCGCTGAACGCTTCGAGGCGGTGACTGCTCATTGGTGCGACGATTCCATGCGCAGCGCGTGCAGGAGGTCGCCGCGGTACAGCGCATCCGACTGATCGGCCTCCGGCCAGGTGGCACTCGTGGTCGCGTCGCGCAGTTCGATGGCGACGGCACGATCGTGTGCGCGCCCGCCGATGGCCAGGATCCTCCCCGGAATGGCGGGGTCGCCAGCCCGGACGGGCGTGCCGAAGATGAACCGGTTCAATCGCACCTCAGGCGAGTACTATCGCCAGCATCGTCGCCGCGATCATGGATCAGTCTTCTGCCGGTACGCCGTCAAAGAAGTCCACGACGCCCGTCTCCACGCAGTACTCGGCGCCCACCACCAGCAGACCATCGTTCATGCGGAGTTGCTCCAGCACCCGCGAGCCATTTCGGAGATGGGTCGTCGAGACGCGGATGTTGTCCCGGACGGCCTGACGCGACAGGGCCGCAAGATCGTTCCGCAGCGGCGTCTCCAGCAAGCCCTCCACCGACGGACGGATACGGTCCACGATGGAGCGCAGGTTCGCCGAGGGTTGATGGTCCGGCGCCTGCAGCGCCTCGATGGTCGCCGCGATGGCGCCACACCGGGAGTGGCCCAGCACCACGACCAGTCGCGTGCCGAACCGCTCGG
>DASSBZ010000120.1:0-14611 GCA_035698205.1 Gemmatimonadaceae bacterium
GTGCGCGAGATGATCGCACGCGTCGCGCCCACCGACGCGCGCGTCCTCATCACCGGCGAGTCCGGCACGGGCAAGGAGCTGGTGGCCGCCGCGATTCATGCCGGCAGCGCGCGTCGCGACAAGCCGTTCATCCGGGTCAACTGTGCGGCGATTCCGCGCGACCTGGTGGAGAGCGAGATGTTCGGGCACGAACGCGGTGCGTTCACCGGCGCGATGGAGCGCCGCATCGGACGCTTCGAGCTGGCGCACCGTGGAACGCTGCTGCTGGACGAGGTGGGCGACCTGGGCAGCGAGGCGCAGGCCAAGCTGCTGCGCGCCATCGATGCCAACGAGATCGAGCGCGTGGGCGGCGGGTCTCCCATTCGCATCGACGTACGCGTGATATCGGCCACGAACAAGCAGCTCGAGGCGGAGGTGGCCGACGGACGCTTTCGCGACGACCTGCTCTTTCGCCTGAACGTGCTGCCGTTGCACCTGCCCCCGCTGCGTCAGCGGCGCGAGGACATCCCGGAGCTGGTGGCGCACTTCGCGCTGCTGCACCGCGCCCGGACGGGCAAGGCGATGGTGCACTTCGCCGACGACGCAGTGCGAACGCTGGTGTCGTACTCGTGGCCGGGGAACATCCGCGAGCTGGCGAATATCGTCGAGCGACTCGCCATCCTGCACGCGGGCGCGGAGGTGACGGCGTCGCATGTGCGCGAGGTGCTGCCGCAGGCCATGCAACCAACGCTCGACCCCGAGGTGGCCGCGCGTGCGACCGCGATCGACCTGCCGCTCGCCGATGCCATCGATGAATACGAGCGGTCGCTGATCAGCAACTCGCTCGCCGACGCCAGGGGGAACGTGGCCGAGGCGGCGCGTCGACTGCAGACGGATCGTCCGAACCTCTACCGGCGTATGAAGAGACTCGGGCTCGATGGCGCCGGCGGTTCGTTGCAGCGGATGGAGGACGCATGAAGTTCATGATCGCAGTGGGAAGCATGCTGGTGGCACTCGCCACCGGCGTAGCGGGAGCGCAGCGCAGGGACTCCCTGCCATCCGCCCGTCTGCTGCCCGCGGACGTCGAGCGCGAAGCGGTGGATGCGTTCAACGCCGACGAGGTGCTGCGCGCCACGGGACTACTCTCGATCGAGGCCGACAGGACGGTCAGCGGCGACGTGGCCGTGCTGAACGGACCGGTGATCGTCGCAGGTCAGATCTCGGGGAGGCTGGTGGCGATCAACGCCAACGTCCGGCTGCTGCCCGGCGCCAGGGTGGAAGGTGAGATCCTGGTGCTCGGCGGCCAGTTGGATGGGCGCGACTCGGCGTTCGTGGGTGGCGACGTACGTGTGTACCGTCCACCCCTCGCGTACCGCATGGACGAAGGGAAGCTGGTGGCACTCTCGCCAAGCGAGGAGGACCAGCGATGGTGGGTGCGCCGATGGCAGTCGCGCAGCCGCACCGACCTGCTGCTGGCCACCGCGCGCAGCTACAATCGCGTGGAGGGGCTCCCCATCCAGGTGGGGCCGACGCTGCGGCGCAACTTCCACTGGGGGCGCGTGACCGTCGACGCGTTAGGCGTGTTCCGCACGTCCGAGAAGCTGTCGTGGAACGGGGAGAATGTAGGGCACAGTGTTCGTGCCGCGCTGGAGTTTGGCGGACGACGTGGCATCACGCTCGGCGGCGAGCTCTATGACGTAGTGGACGAAGCCGAGCCATGGCAGCTCTCCGACAGCGAGGTGGGGCTGGCGTCGTTCTTCCTGCATCGTGATTATCGCGACTACTACGCGCGCCACGGTGGTGGAGGCACGGTCACGGCGCGGTTCACCCCGCAGCTGAGCGCGTCCGTAGGACTGCGTGACGAGATCTGGGCGGCACGACCGACTCGCGATCCGTTCACGCTCTTCCGGAACTCGGCGAACTGGCGGCCGAATCCGCTCATGGACGAAGGGCGGTTCCACATCACGACCGCGGGGATCACCTTCGACTCGCGCAACGACGACCTCTCGCCATGGTCGGGGTGGTACTTCTCGGCGGAGTTCGAACGGGGGAGTGGCCGGCTCTCGCGCGTGGGCGCAACGTCGAGCGGTGTGCGCGACGCGATCGCGGGGGACGTCGTGCAATACGGTCGCGGCTTCCTGGACGTACGGCGTTACAACCGGCTTTCCCCGGACGGTCAGCTCAACTTCCGCCTCCTTGCCGGCGGGTGGCTTTCGGGCGACGACCTCCCGCTGCAGCGGCGATTCTCGCTGAGCGGGCCGGGGGCGATGCCGGGCTACGATTTCCGGCGGGGGGTGGAGGGGACGGATGTGCTGCAGTGCGGCGGCGCCGATGCGCCGGCTGGAGCGCCGGCGGAGTGCGAGCGGATGCTGCTGGCGCAGGTGGAGTTCCGCAGCGACCTGCGCACCGACCTGTTCGGTGGCCTGGACGGCGGCTGGGCGCGGGATGGATGGGGGCGCGACGCGCAGTGGGTGGTGTTCGGCGACGTGGGGCGCGGCTGGCTCGTCGGCCCGCGCGACGGCAGGCGCCAGTACCCGAGCGGTGCGCTGCCGTCGCTCGACAGCTTCAAGTCCGATGTGGGCGTGGGGCTCGACCTCGGGCTCGTGGGGGTGTTCGTGGCCAAGTCGGTGAGCGACTGGGGGCAGCCCGCCAACTTCCTCGTGCGCATCCGGCAGCGGTTCTGAGGTGGCAAGACCCGCCATGGTGGGACTGTTGCTGCTGTCCGGCGTGTTCGCGCCGCCGTTGCGGAGCGACGCCGCGGCCGATGCGCGCGTGAACGTGGTCCCTCGGGTTTCGGCGGACGGTCAGCAGGGGAGCGCGCTGCAGCTCGCGCTCCCTGCGGCCGACGTGCTCGTCTCGACGGGGCCGGTGCTGACCACGAACGACGTGCTCGATGACCGGGACATGCGTCGATTGATCACCAATGGCTTCCCCGCCTGGCTGCACTATCGCGTGGAGCTGTGGTCGCGCGGCGGCTGGTTCGACGACCCGCAGCGCACGGTGGAATGGGATGTTTCAGTGCGGTACGAGCCACTCACGCGCACGTATCGCGTCACGCGATACATGAGCCCGGACCGCGTGCAGACGCTGGGGCGCTTCACCGACTACGCGGACGCGGCGGCGGCGGTGCGGCGGCCCTTTCGCGTGCCGCTGCCGGCGCAGGCCAGCGGCCGGCGCCAGTACTACACCGTGGTCCTTGAAGTCGCCGCGCTGTCGAACAGCGACCTGAACGAACTGGAGGGGTGGCTCCGCGGCGAGCTGCGCCCCTCACTGCGCGGCGACGCCGACCCGAGCACCGCGTTCGGCCGCGCGTTCCGTACGCTCATGACGCGATTGCTGGGCGGCCAGAACCGGACCTACGTGACGCGGAGCGCGACCTTCCGTACCCGGTGAGCGCGGCGCGCGATCACGCGATCGTGATGCGGCGGTGCTCCAGCTCCTCGAGCTGGTGGAGCGTGGATTCGCCGTAGAAGACGCGAATGTACTTGGCCTGCGTCGGCGTGAGCCGTCGCACCGCCCACGAGAGATGCACGAAGTGCGGCTCGGTGGGCACCACCAGGGGGTGCATCCCGATTTCCTGCGGCATGTGATTCGACTTGCGCGTGTTGCAACTGCTGCATGCGGTCACGACGTTGGTCCACTCGTTGGTGCCACCGCGCGACAGCGGCACGAGGTGATCGCGCGTGAGCGACTCGCGTGGCTTGAGCTCCCCATTGGTGCGGCCGCAGTACTGGCAGCGATACCGGTCGCGCGCGAACAGGAAGGTGTTGGTCACCTGCCGGCGGAAGCGTCGCGGCACATGAATGAACTTCGTGAGCCGGATGACGGCGGGGCGCGGCAGCGTCAGGCGCTCCGAGCGTACGAGGCGATCGCGCTCGGCCTCGATGATCTCCGCCTTGCCATCGATGACGAGGCGAAGCGCCCGACGAAGTGGAACCATCGTCAGCGGTTCGAACGACGCGTTGAGTGCGAGACAGCCAACGATCACGCGTACCTCCGGCAGTGTTCCGCGAACAGCCGGCGGTCAGGGTCTGCGTGGCCGGCCGTGCCGGAACGCGCGCCACGACGCGAACTCCTCGCGTGGCGCGGACGAGTCAAGCTAAGTAGCGGTCGGGCCGGGTACAAGCGGACGCCCGGTCACGCCATCGCAACGGCGACAGACGTGATACCCGCGTGGGTGCGATCAGGTGCCGGCGCGTGCGCGCTGCGGCACGTGGGTCAGCCACCCCCACTCGTCGCGGACCCTCCCCGTCGCGACGTCCATGAACCGCGACTGGATGGCGCTGGTGACCGGCCCACGGGTGCCCGCCCCCACAGTCACGCGATCCACCGATTTCACCGGGGTGATCTCGGCGGCCGTGCCGGTGAGGAACATCTCGTCGGCCACATACAGGAGCTCGCGCGGCAGCGTCTGGACGTGCACATCGAGCCCCATCTCCTTCGCGATCCGCACCACCGAATCGCGGGTGATGCCGCCCAGCACCGCCGAGGCAAGCGGTGGCGTGTAGAGCGCACCGTCCCGCACCAGGAACAGGTTTTCGCCGGAGCCCTCGGAGATCTGCCCGTGCACATCGAGCACGATGGCCTCGGCGTAGCCGTCCTGCAGGGCTTCGATCTTGGCCAGTTGCGAGTTGAGGTAGTTGCCGCCGGCCTTTGCCAGGGTGGGGATGGTGCTCCCGGCCGGACGACGCCAGCTCGAGACACAGACGTCGACGCCGTTCTCCAGCGCGCCGTCGCCGAGGTAGGTCTTCCAGTGCCAGGCGATGATGAACGTCTCGCACGGCACGCCGATGGGATGAAAGCCCATCTGCTCACCGGTGCGAAGTACGATGGGGCGGATGTAGCACTCGCGCAGGTCGTTGCCTGCGACGGTGTCGACGGTGGCCTGCACGAGTTCGTCCACCGTCCATCGCAGCGGCATGCGGTAGATCGTGGCGGAGTCGTGCAGCCGGCGCATGTGCTCGCGTAACCGGAACACTGCCGCGCCGTCCGGCGTTTCGTAGCAGCGTACTCCTTCGAACACGCTGGAGCCGTAATGCACGACGTGGCTGAGGACGTGAATCGAAGCGTCCTCCCAGTTCACGAGACTTCCGTCGCGCCAGATCTTCGCCGTGCGGCCCGCCGCCTGCTGCGCCATGCTCAGGGTTCCGAGGGTGGGGGTTGATGCAGGATGCTATCCGACGAAATTAACCAGCCCAGCCTGCCAGCGCCGCGCCGTGTCGACGATTTCGCTTGATAATGTCGGATTCGTCGTACAGGGGCTCGCCGTCGCGCACCAACTCGCGGCCTGCGACGGCCACGAAGGAAGCGGGGCGACCGGCGATGGCATGGATCAGGGTGTCGGCGGGATCGTGCGTGGGCACGTCGCGCACGCCGCCCAGGGGGAACGCCGCGAGATCGGCCGCCTTGCCGGGTTCGAGGCTGCCGATCTCGCCGTCGAGGTCGAGCGCACGCGCGCCACCGAGGGTGGACAGTTCGATCATGGCGGACGCCGGCATCGTGTCGAACCGGCGGTGCCGCGCGCGCTGCAGGAGCGAGGCAAGGCGCGCCTCGTCGAGAATGTCCATCCGGTTGTTGCTGGCAACGGAGTCAGAACCGAGCCCTGTCCGTATGCCGGCATCGAGCAGCTCGTGCAGCGGGGCGATGCCATGCCCGAGCTTCGCGTTGGATGCCGGGCAGTGCGCGACTGCACCGTCATGCGACCGGATGGCGGCGATATCAGCGGGATCAACGGTGACGCAGTGGATGAGCAGCGGCCGCGACCGGAGCACGCCGGCGCGTTCGAGGAGGGCGATGGGCGAACGGGCGGCGGCCGGGAGCGGGATGTCGCGCCCGTGCAGCCAGTCGGCGAACCCGCCATCGCCGTGCTGCACCAGCCGTGATTCATCCTGGCTCTCGGCGATGTGCACCGCGATCGGTACCGACTCCTCCCGCGACAGCTCCGCCGCCAGCGCGAACAGCGGCTCCGACACGGAATAGGGTGCATGCGGGGAGATGCCTGCTCGCACGAGCGGCGTCTCGCACCCGCGATGGATCGCGAGACGTTCCCGCAGCTCGGCGATGGCGGCCAACGCCACGTCGGGGTCGGGATCCGGACCGAACACCTCACGGTACATGATTCCGCGCACGCCCATCGCGACCATGGCGGCCATGGGTGCTCCCGACTCGCTGGTGTCGGCATAGGTCGTGATGCCGGCGCGGAGCCCCTCGGCAATGCCCAGCAGCGACGAGTCGACCAGCGCACTGTCGGTGAGCACCTCCAGCCGGGCCCTCGTCAGGCGTCGGATCCAGTGGCGGAAGTCGAGCCCCTCCAGGAAGCCGCGCATGGCGGTGAGCTCGAGGTGGGAATGCGTGTTGACGAGCCCCGGCAGCAGGATGGCCTCGCCAAGCTCCACGTCGTCACCGGGGGGGGCATCGAGACGCGGGCCCACCCACGCGATGCGGTCGCCGTGCACGACGACCGTGCCATGCGCCAGCGCCGGGCGGCTGATCGGGAGCACCCACCGGGCATGGTAGCGCCGCGGCGTGGGCGGGCGGTGCGTCAATCGGGGATCTTGAAGGGGTTGATGATCGAGTCCTTCGTGGCCGGCTTGATGGCGGGGGGGCGTCCGCTGTCGGCCGGCGTTATGCGCATCACGTTCTCGAAGCACTGGTTGAGCGGCTCCGTGCCGTACAGGAAGTACTCCGTGTACGCCTTGTCGGCCGGGCAGAAGGGCGATGCGAGCAACCCCGAGGTACCGTCGATCTCCAGCGGCACGATCCCGTCCGGCATGGGCCAGTCGGGGGGCTGCGGCTTGCGCTGGTAGATCTCCTTCATGAAGGCGGTCCACGCGGGCGCCGCGAGCAGTCCGCCCTGGGCGTTGGACTTGATCTTCTTCGGCTGGTCGAAGCCCATCCAGACGCCGGCCACCATGTCGGCGGTGTATCCGATGAACCAGACGTCGGCACCATCGTTGGTGGTGCCCGTCTTGCCGCCCGCCGGGAAGCGGAAGCCCTGCGCCCACACGGCACCGTAGGCCGTGCCGCGCTGCACGACGTCCTTCATCATGTCCACCATCAGCCAGGCCTCGGCGCTGGTGAGCGCCGTCACCGTCTTCGGCTTCGGCTCCCAGATCACCTCGCCGCGCTGGTTCTCGACGCGCACGATGGCGTTAGGCGTGGTGTGCCGCCCGAGGTTGGCAAAGGTGGTGTAGGAGCCGACCATCTCGATGGGATAGACATCGGCCGAGCCGATGAAGATCGACGGGAAGGGCGGGATGGGCGTGGTGATGCCGAACTTGCGCGCGAGCCGGATGACGTTGGCCTCGCCCACCTGCATGCCGGTGCGGATCGCGATGATGTTGCGCGAGAGGTAGAGCCCGCGCCGGACGGTCATCGGCCCCTGGAACTTCAGGTCGTAGTTCTGCGGGGTCCAGGGCGTACCGGAGAGCTGCGGCACGGTGACCGGCGCGTCGTCGATCAGCGATGCCGCGGTGAATCCCGCCTCGAGCGCGGCGGAATAGACGATCGGCTTGAACGTGGATCCCGGCTGCCGCAATGCCTGCGTGGCACGGTTGAACTTCGAGTCGTCGAAATCGCGCCCGCCCACGAGCGCCCGCACCGCGCCGGTTCGCGGATCGATCGCAATGAAGGCCCCCTGCAGGTACGGCGAGTTCCCGTCGGTCTCCTCGCCGCTGGCCGAACGCGCCACGAACTGTTCGTAGGTGATGTGTTTGAAGGCGCCGTACTTCCCCCCCTCGACTGCGCGCAACTGGCTTTCCAGCGCCCGCTCGGCGGCCGACTGGGCATCGAGATCGAGGGTGGTATAGACCTTGAGACCCTGCTCGTAGAGCCTCGCCCCGAATCGATCGTCGAGCTGCTGCCGCACCCACTCCACGAAGTACGGCGCGATCTCGCCCGACTCGGAGCGGCGCGCCAACTGCAGCGGGTTGGCACGCGCGAGGCTCGCCTGCTCGTCGGTCACCACCCCCTGGCGCCGCATCAACGCGATGATGGTGTTGCGGCGCTGGATGGCGCGCTCGGGGTGCCGGCGCGGATTGTAGCGGCCGGGTGCCTTGGGGAGCGCGGCGAGCGTGGCAGCCTCGGCAAGATTGACATCGCGCACGGACTTGCCGAAGTAGCGCTGGGCCGCGGTCTCCACGCCATAGGCGCCGGAGCCGAGGTTGATCTGGTTCAGGTAGAGCTCGAGGATCTTCTGCTTGTCGAACTGGTCCTCGATCTCGCGGGCGACCCGGGCCTCCTTGATCTTGCGCACGATCGTCTTCTCGCGCGAGAGGTGCTCCGGGAAGATGTTCCGCGCGAGCTGCATGGTGATGGTGGAGAAGCCCTGCGCGAACTCGCCGGCGAGGATGTTCCGGTAGACGGAGCCCGGGATGCGAAGCCAGTCGATGCCGTGATGGTGGAAGAAGCGCTTGTCCTCGACGACGACAAAGGCATCGACCACAACCTGCGGGATGTCCTGCAACTGGATGAGGGTGCGGCGCTCGATGCCCAGCTCGGCGACGAACCGACCGTCGGCGGCATAGAGCTTGGAGGTCTGTCGCGGGGTGTAGCGTTCCAGCACGTCGACCGCGGGGCAGCGGCCGGCGCGACAGACAAGCGTCCAACTGGCGGCGGCGGCACCGATACCGAGGAACCCGACGAAGAGCACCGACAGCGCGCCGATTCGCATCGCCTTCGGATGCCGGCGCATGAACCGTTCGATGCGACGCGTGAGTCGCGTTGTCTGGCTTGGCTTCGCGCGATCAGGCATGCGACATCGGGTCCTGTCGTGGAGCGCGGCCCGAAAAACGGGTTCGCGGAGAGGGGGTGCGCCCGACGTGGCGCGCCGGGCTCAAGCTAACCATGGCATCGGGGAGCGGCAACGAATCCAGCGGCTCAGTGCGCCGCGGAGCACACCTATATTCCGCCCCATGCCGACATCGCCCCTGCTCGAAGAACTCGCCTGGCGCGGACTCCTCAACCAGTACACGGAGGGTGTGGGCGCGGCGCTCGCCGGCGGATCGCTGACCGGGTACGCGGGCTTCGACCCCACGGGATCCAGCCTGCACATCGGTCACCTGGTACCGGTGATGGCGCTGGTCCACCTGCAGCGGCACGGTCACCGCCCGATCGTGCTGGTGGGCGGCGGCACGGGGATGATCGGCGACCCGAGCGGGCGCAGCGCCGAACGGAACCTGCTGACGCTCGACCAGGTGGCGGACAACGCACGCGCCATTCGCGGGCAGCTCGAGCACTTCCTGGACTTCGATGGCCCGCTGGCAGCCCGGATGTGCAACAATGCCGACTGGCTGCTGGAACTGCGAATGGTGGATTACCTGCGCGACGTGGGGAAGCATTTCACCATCAACTTCATGCTGCAGAAGGAATCGGTGAAGTCCAGGCTGGACTCCGGGCTGTCGTACACCGAGTTCTCCTACATGCTCCTGCAGGCCTGCGATTTTCTGGAGCTGTACCGGCGCGAAGGGTGTACGCTGCAGCTTGGCGGCAGCGACCAGTGGGGGAACATGACGGCCGGCATCGAGCTCATACGGCGCTCCGAGGGCGGGGAGGCGCACGTCTTCACCCTCACGCTGCTGCTCGGCGCGGACGGGAAGAAGTTCGGGAAGACGGCCGAGGGCACGAGCGTCTGGCTCGACCCGGCACGCACGTCGCCGTACCGGTTCTACCAGTTCTGGATCAACACCGACGACCGGGATGCGGGGCGATACCTGCGGTTCTTCTCGCTGCTGGATCGCGATGCGATCGAGGCGCTCGAGGCGGCCGTCGCCGAGCGCCCGGAGTCGCGCGAGGCCCAGCAGGCGCTGGCGAATGACGTGACGACGCGCGTGCACGGCGCGGAGGCGGCGAAGCTGGCGGCTGAGGTGTCGCGGGTGATCTTCGATCGCCGGCTCGATCCGCGGGAGCTGTCGCCGGAGGTGCTGGAGACGCTGGCGGCGGAAATTCCGTGCGCCGATGTGCCGAGTGCCGATGGCGAAGCAGGCTTCAGCGTGCTCGACGGGTTGGTGGAACTCGGGATGTCGAAGTCGAAGGGGGAAGCGAGGCGGGTGCTGCAGCAGGGGGGAGTGTCGGTGAACGGGGTGAAGCTGGGGGCGGAGTCTTCAAACTTCCCGCACCGTGAAGCGCTGCATGGGAGGTACTTCCTGGTGAGGAAGGGCGCGAGAGAGATCGGATTGCTGCGGGTGGGTCGCTCGTAGCGGTTGAGCCGTTCGGCAGCTCGCGATTTTATTCGCTCGTGTTTCCCTGCACGCATCCATCAAGAATACGTAGCGCCTTCTCCACTTCCTCATCGGTCGTATAGAAATACGGCGCCAACCGAATTCCGCCTTCACGCAGCGAATGCACGACGCCGCGCGCCGACAGCGCCGCTGACGCCTTCCCCGCCTCGGGCAGTGCCACCGTCACGATACCGGCACGGCGCGACGGATCGGCGGGCGTGACGAGCCGCACGTCGGGACGCGCCGTGGCCCACTCCACGATCCGCGTCGCCAGCTCCTGCGTCCGCGACGTGATTCGCTCGAATCCCGTTTCTTCCATCACGGCCAGGCTTGCCGCCATGCCGGCGAAGTCCTGAAATGGCAGCGTGACCATCTCGAAGCGGCGCGCATCGTCGCGCCAGGTGAAGTCGTAGTCGATCAGGCGCGTGAAGTCGTCCGATCCGCGCACCGCCATCCAGCTCACGTCCACCGGCTCGATCCGCTCCGCCACCTCCGGGCGAATCCAGACGAATCCCGATCCCCAGGGGGAGAGCAGCCACTTCTGCGCGCCGCAGGCCACGATATCCACGGGCAGGTCGGCCACGTTCAACGGGGCTGCACCGATCCCCTGGATGGCATCGAGCACGAACCAGATGCCACGGGCACGACAGGCCTCGCCGAGCCGGGCGACGTCGATCCGCGCGCCAGTCTCGAAGGAGACCCACGACAGCACGAGCACCCGGACTCCGGGGGCATCGAGGGCGGAGAGAATCGCCTCCTCGTCCACGAGACGGTCGCGACAGGGGACGATCCGCAGCGTCACACCGCGCGATCGCTCCAGCGCCATCCACGGATAGATGTTCGACGGAAACTCGCGATCGCTGGTGACGACCACGTCGCCGGCGGCCAGCGGCAGCGCCCGCGCGGCGAGGTTGAGGCCGTACGACGTGTTCACCATCAGGGCCACGTCCTCCACCCGCGCGCCGATCAACCGTGCGGAGAGCGCGCGTGCCCGATCGAGGGCGCTGAACTGCATCTCCTTCGAAATTCGCCAGGGCTCGGCACGCAGGGCGGTGAATTCGTCCATGGCGGCCTGCGCGCTGACCGTCAGCGGCCCGGTGGAGGCGTGGTTCAGGTAGATCGTGTCGCCGCGATCGGCCCAGGGAAACTCGCGGGCGCGAACATCCTGAAGTGATATCGTCATGGCACGTCCGTGATGCGCGAGGTGGTGAGACGTCGCGGATCGAGCGCATCGCGCAGCGCATCGCCCAGCAGGTTGAAGCCGAGGACCGTCGCGCCGATGGCCAGCCCGGGGAAGAGCGATGTCCATGGCGCATTGCGCAACTGATTGAGGTCGCGGCCATCGGCGATCATCGCGCCCCAGCTCGGCATGGGCGGCTGGACGCCGAGGCCAAGAAACGACAGCGCCGCCTCGGCCATGATCGCGCCGGCTACTCCCAGCGTGGCGGCGATCACCACGGGGGCGATCACGTTAGGCAGCAGGTGCCGCGCCAGGATGCGCACGTCGCGCGCCCCCAGGGCGCGGATGGCCTGTACGTACTCGAGCTGGCGGACCACGAGCACCTGGCCGCGGACCAGCCGTGCCATCGCCGCCCACCCCACGACGCCGATGGTCAGGAATACCACTCCCAGCGACGGCTTGAGCGCCGCCACCATCGCGATCAATAGCAGCAGCGTGGGAAAGGCCAGCGTGATGTCGGCGAGCCGCATCACGAGTTCGTCGATCCATCGGCCGTAGTAGCCGGCTACGAGCCCGAGCGTCACGCCCAGCAGCAGCGCCACCCCCTGTGACACCACGCCGACCGCCAGCGACACACGCGCCCCATGCACCACGCGCGCCCACACGTCACGCCCCTGTATGTCGGTTCCCATCCAGTGCGCGGTCGATGGCGGCAGCAACTGGTTGACGAGATCGATGCGCACGGGGTCGTAGCGCGCCAGCCAGGGCGCGGCAACCGCTGCGGTGAACAGCATCGCGACCACCACGAGTCCGAGCCGCGCGCGGCCATCGCCCAGAAGCTGGCGCCACACCGACGGCGGCATCAGCCCGGCTCCCTTAACTCGGCGGGCGTATCATCGGGCTGCCGCCGCCAGCGGCGGTGGTGCCAGAAGTACTGTTCGGGGTAGCGGCGCACCCATCGCTCCAGCGCCTGGGTGTAGCGCAGCACGATCGCGTCGACGTCCGCGTCGCGATCGCCGGTACGTTCCACCAGCACCGGCTCGAAGAGCATCCGGTACCGGCCGTCAGGCTGTCGGAACGCCGCCGCGAACACGACCGGCACATCGAGCCGCAGTGCAAGCACCGCCGGCCCGCGCGGTGTCTTGGCCGGCCGGCCGAAGAACGGTACGAAGGTGGAGGCCAGCCCCTTCACCCCCTGATCGGAGATGAACGCCACCGCGCGGTTCTCGCGCAGCGCCCGCGGCGTGCGACGGACGGCATCGGCATCGTAGACCACGTGCATGCCGATGCGCTCGCGCGTGCGCCCGATGTAACCATCGAACAGCGGGTTGCTCTGGCGGCGCACGATCACGTCGAGCGGAATGCCGCGGGCGGCCACGTACGATCCGGCGAGTTCCCAGTTCCCGATGTGTCCCGACACGATGATCAGCCCCCGCCCCGCGTCCATGGCACTGGTGGCGTGCTCCCATCCGTCGCACCCCGAGAAGCGCTCGAGCACCGCACCCGGTCCACGGGCCGGAAGCAGCATCGTCTCCACCATCTCGCGACCGATGTGCGAATAGGCCGCACGCGCAATACTCTGAACGGAATCGTTGTACAGCCCGGGGAACGCGGCCGCCACCTGACGCTCGACCACGCGGCGTCGGATGCGCAGCGGCGCGTAACCGAGCGCGCCCACCCACGCGCCGACTTCGGCGGCAGCACGCGGCGGAAGCGCACCGAGTACGCCAAGGAGGAGGCGCAGGGCACCGTATTCCAGGCGGTGCGAGAGGCGCGGCGTGTGATCGGGCACGGGGGCGTCAGCCATGACGTACGGCGTTCCGCGCCGTCGCGCCGCGCTGGAGCGCCCACAGTCGCGCATACTTCGCGGCGACGCTCATCGCCGCCAGCACGGCGAGCACGGCGCCGTGGGCGCCGTCCCGCCACCCGCCGCGCACCACGTACATCGTGACGAAGCGAGCGGGGGCACGCATCACGACCTGCCACACCGATGCTCGTCGCCCGGCGGCATGGGCCTGCGCGGCCCAGGAGCGGCTGTAGCGGTTGAACTTCTCGAAGTACTCGTCCAGCGACGCGTAGGGGTGGTGCAGCAGCCGCGCGTCGAGCGTGCCGTCGTCGCGGGATACGATCACGTGCTCGTGTACCGGTCGTTCGTCATAACGCAAGGTACGCCGGAACAGGCGCACCGGACGGTCGCGCTCCCATCCACCGTGGCGGATCTCGCGGCCAAGGAAGAAGTTGCGGCGGGCAACGCGCCACGCCTCGGCGGGCCCCGCGGTGGCGATGCGCCGGAGCACCTCATCGCCGAGTTCCGGCGTGCCCCGCTCATCCGCATCGACCACGAGAATCCAGTCGCAGCGCGCGCGGGCGATGGCGGCGTTGCGCTGCGCACCGATGGTGTGGAAGGGGTGCGAGAACACCAGCGTTGCTCCCGCGGACACGGCGCGCGGCACGGTATCGTCCACCGAGTCGTTCTCGACGACCACGATCTCGTCCGCCCACGACACGCTGGCGATGCAGTCGGCGATCTGCGCGGACTCGTCGCGCGCGGCGATCACGACCGATACGGGGACCTTCGCGCTCATCCCCGCCACTGCGACCGGTCGCGGGCAATGGTGACGGCCCGTTCAAAGCCGTCGATCATCGCGCGCTCGGGAAAGTCGCGGGCCACGCGCGTGCGCCCCGCGTTGCCCATGGCAAAGCGGCGTTCGTCCTGTGCCAGCAGCACCGCCAGCCGGCCAGCCACCACCGATGGTTCGTGTCGCGGCAGCAGCAGGCCGGCGATTCCATCGGCGAGGTAGCGCTGGGCAATGGCCGTGCGCATCGCGACGACCGGCACACGCAGCGCCTGCAGGTCGAGGAGCGCGAAACCGGCGGTGTCGTGGTCGGCGACGACCCAGCCGAGGTCGGCCGCGCGGAGAATGGCGGTGCGATCCTCATCCTCGTTGGCGTGCAGCACGAGGTCCGTGATGCCGAGCGACGCCGCATGCATTCGCAGGTCGTCGTGTGCGGCGCCCGAGCCGACCAGCGCCAGCCGCAGTTGCGGATGGCGCGGCACGAGCAGCGCCATGGCGCGGAGCACGTCGGCCACGCGACGGCGCGCGGACGGATCCATCACACAGACGAGCAGTCGCGACCCCGGCGGCTTGACCCAGGGTTTCACCAGTTCGAGCGCTTCCACGTCGACCCCGAGCTCGGCGGTCGCCGGTTCCAGGGCGCCATCCGGAAGCGCGCG
>DASSBZ010000121.1:0-17142 GCA_035698205.1 Gemmatimonadaceae bacterium
TGGTCGGTCCAGAGCGAACCGGGGTTGGTAAACAGGCTGTCCGGATGGTAGAAGTCGACCAGCATCCGCCGCTCCGCCGGTGACTGGCCGAGATCCCAATAGGCGATACCGCTGCGGCCGCTCTTCGTCACGGTGCCGAACGCCTTCGTCCCGTCGCGGCTGTACGTCACGTTGCGAATCGGATCCGGGCTGGTCGCGACCACCTCGGCCCTGGCGGTATCGAACGGTGCCGCCATGCGCATGACCTGGTCGGTGCTGCCATTGCCGCGCTTCAGGAACGACAGGCCGGCGCCGTCGGGGCGCCAGGCGAGGCTGCGAATCCCGCCACCGCCAAAGCGCCCGCCGCCCTCGCGAAGCGCCTGCCGTTCAATCGTCGCTACGAGCGCACCGTCCCGGTCGAGCACGACGGTCTCGGACGGGAAGCTGCGGTAGCTGACGATAAACGAGAACGGCCGCTCCAGATATGTCGCCAGCACATGCTTCCCGTCGGCGCTGAGCGCGATGGACTCGTACATCCTCGGCTCGCCAAGCGGCTTCGGAGCCTTCCCTGCGGCGAGCTCCACCAACTGCGACTTCGTATAGAACTCGAACAGGTCGGCGTCGTGATTGTCGTTGAGCAGGTTCGGGAAGGTTCGCGTGAGCACCGGCTCGGGGCGCGTCTGCCGCATCATCGGTCCGACGGGAATGCGATTGCGCGCGGGTTCGCTGCCGCGATCGCGCGGAACCATGAACGTGAGCAGCGTGCCCTCGGGGGTCCACTGCAGCATGCTCGGCGTACGCATGCTCACCTGTGGTGCGATGTTGACGTGGGCGGAGGTGCCGAGCGTCGCGAGCACACGCGCGTCGCTCACGCGACTCGCGCGCCCCGTGGCGGCATCGGCCGTCCACACCTGCGAGCCGCGCGGCAGATGCGCGAGAAAGGCGATCTTCGAGCCGTCCGGCGACCAGATCATGTCGCTTACGAACGTGCTCTCCGGCAGCGCGACGTCGCGGAAGCGGCGCGCCGTCATGTCATAGATGCGCAGTCCGTCGATGCCGTAGGTATCGAGATGCCACAGGCGATCGGTCGCCGGCCGGATTTCGAGCTCGGCCAGCCGATAGGTGGGGCGCGACATCAGCTCCAGCGTGGAGAGCTGGGTGGCGTGCGGCACGATGAAGTAGCGGCCATCGGGAGATGGCGCATTCAGCGTGGCCCAGTTCGGGTCCCGATGATAGAACTCACCGATGGGCGCCGGCGGCTGGATATAGCGGACCGCGGCTTCCTCCCGCGCCGACTCGTCCGCTGGCGCAGTTGTGTTGTTCTGGGCCTCCAGCGGCATAGCGAGTGCCGCGATCATGAGCGCGGCGACGAGTCTTGCGTATTTACTGGCGATGATCATCGGGTGGCCCGTGGGGTTGTCGACTCTGGCTGACTGCGTCCACATCAAAGTAAAAAACATCAAAGCGATACACAGAGGTACGCCGAGGTCACGCAGAGGTGCGCAGCGATCTGCCCCGGCAATTACCTATGTACCGCTGTCACTCAATTCTTGAATTTTTCACTTACTGCAAACTCCTCCGCGTACCTCTGCGTGACCTTTGCGTCCTCTGCGGTAGCGCCGCAGGCAAGAGTATCGGATCGCCCCGAAGTCAGAGGGACCCGCCCCGCAATCAGAGGACCCGGTAGCGCCGCACGCAAGAGTATCGGATCGCCCCGAAGTCAGAGGGACCCGGTAGCGTCACAGCCATCACCGGTACAGCAACGCCTCCTGCCGCGCGGCCGCGAAGCCGACTGCCTCCTCCTCCCACTTCCCCAGCAGTGCGCGCAGTGCCTCATCGCCCTCGATGATCGCCAGCCGCAGCGCATCCGTTCCCGCAAGGCGATCGAAGTGCGACGTCCGCCACTCCCAGTCGCCGCGATGGCGCGCGTAGATCGCGCGCACCATCCACGCGCCGACGTTCACAGGCGTCACCGCGTCGCGGTCCGTGACCGTCACACGGATCATCGGAATCGTCTCACCGCCCCACTTCTGGCCGGCGGCAACGGTGCGCGTCGTGGTATCGAACCGTACGCCGGGGAGCTCCATCGCGTTGAGCGACGCCGCGATCGCCGCCGCATCGGTCATCCACTTCGCCCCCACGAGCTGGAACGGCGCGTCCGTGCCGCGCCCCTCGCTGAGGTTGGTACCCTCGAAGAACACGGTCCCCGTATAGAGCAGCGTCGCGTCCAGCGTCCGCAGGTTGGGCGACGGGTTCACCCACGTGAGGCCGGTCTCGTCCCACCACATCGCTCGCCGATAGCCGCACATCGGCACCACGGTCAGCCTTGCCTGAATCTCTCCGGTGAACACGAGATAGCGCGCGAGCTCGCCGGGGGTGAGACCATAGCGGAGCGCCACCGGAAACTGTCCGACGAACGATGCGAACTCGCGATGCAGCACGCCGCCGTCCACCCGATCCGCACGCACCGGATCGGGGCGATCGAGCACGATGAACGGCACATCGGCGGCCGCCGCGGCCGCCGCCGACAGCGCCATCGTCCATTCGTACGTGTAGACGCGCGCGCCCACGTCCTGGATGTCGTACACCAGCACGTCGATGTCGCGCAGCATCGCCGGCGTCGGTACGCGGTGCTCACCGTACAGCGAATGGATCGGTACACCCGTGGCGGAGTCGACCGATGACGCCACCTGCTCGCCGGCGTCCGCGGCCCCGCGAATGCCGTGCTCCGGCGAGAACAGCGCCGCGAGCGTCACGCCTGGTGCGTCATGCAACAGGTCGATCGTGCTGGTGCCGGCGCGGTCGCGCCCCGAATGATTCGTGATCAACCCCACGCGCTTGCCGCGCACCAGGTGCAGTGAGTCGCGCAGCAGTACCTCCACACCGGGCATCACCCCGGTGCCGTCCACCATGCACGCCCCCGCCTGTGACGATACGCGCATCGTCGTCGATGCCGGCGGATGACGGTGCTGCGTGCCCTGTTCGTAGGCGTATGCAAGTCGAATCAGCGTCGATTCGGCGAACGGACGGCCGAGCATCTGCAGGCCGGCGGGGAGCGTTCCGCGCGTGTACCCCATCGGCACGGTGATCGCCGGGAACCCGGTGCTCGGCGAGAACAGTTGACTGTTGTCCCCAGCAGGCGTGTTGAGGTCGCCGATCAGGCGAGGCGGGTTGCTCCACGTTGGGTGGATCAGGGCGTCGAGCTGCTGTGCGTCCATCGCGGCGGTCACTGCGGCGCGCAACGCCACACGAAACGAATCGCGCACCGCGCACCCGCTGGTCGTGCCCGGATCGTCGTCGGACTCCGCCGCCGACCGCAGGCGTCGTTCTATGGACGGATGGAATCGACGCGATCGAATGAGCGAGTCAAGCGAGCGAACGGGCGGTCCCCCGTCACCCTGCGAGGCGATGTACTGCTCGAAATCGTGCTTGAACGGATTGCACGAACCGCGAAAGGCCCTGCGCAGCGAGTCGAGTTCGGGGAGCATCACCGAATCCACGACCGTCGCGCCGAGCCGGCGGAGGTCGTCGACGGCACGCGCGAACACGGCGCGGACCTCGGCGTCGGTGGTCGACGAGAGATACGCTTGCGGAAGGACACCAACGCGCGCGCCACGCAGACCATCGGTGCGCAGTGCGGCGGCGTAATCCGGCACGGTTCGACCGCGGGCGACAGCGGTGGCCGGGTCGGCGGGGTCCTCGCCGGTGATCACCTGGAAGACTGCCACGGCATCGGCGACCGTGCGCGCCATCGGTCCCGCCACGTCGGCGGCGAGGTTCAGCGGCACGATGCCGGCACGACTGGTCAGCCCCATCGTGGAGCGAATGCCGACGAGTGCCGTGTGCGACGACGGTCCTCGGATGGAATTGCCGGTGTCGGTGCCGAGCCCCACGAGGCCGAAGCTGGCGGCGATCGACGCCGCGGTGCCGCCACTGGATCCCGCGGTCACCCGATCGAGTGCATACGGATTGCGCGCGTACCCAGGCAGGATCGAGCTCACCGTTTCCACCGGGCTGAATGCCAGCTCGGCCATGTTGGACTTGGCGAGCACGATGGCGCCGGCAGCCTTGATCTGTCGGACCATGGTGGCATCGCTCCGCGGTTCCCACCCCGCGAATGCCAGTGACCCGCCAGTGGTCTGCAGCCCGGCGGTCTGGAAGTTGTCCTTCACGATCATCGGCACACAGTGCAGCGAGCCGACGAACGCATGCGTGCGACGCCAGGCGCCATCGAGTGAATCGGCTATCGATCGCGCTCGCGGATTGACGACCACGATGGCGTTGAGTGCCGGACCATGCTTGTCGAATGAATCAATACGGGCGAGATACGCCTCGACCACATCCCGGCACGAGGTGCGCCCGTTGCGCAGGGCGTCGTGCAGCCCGGCGATGGTGAGTTCGACGATGTCTGGAGGCGACTGCGCGCCGAGCGCGCCCGCTGCAGCGATGGTCGCCGCGGCGATCAGCGCGCCGGCGCCGCGCCAACGCCTCACTGCGGCCGCGCCACGAGGCGGGCCAGCGGCGCACCAGCGGCATCGAGCAGGCGCAACGTATCGCCCGTCATGCTCCAGCTCCGCGTCTGGTCGAGCGCGCCCGTGAACGCAACTTCCACGTTCATCCCCGGACCGACGCACGCCATTCTCGTCATCACCATCGCCGAGAAGGAGAGCGAGTCGCCCTTCACCGAGTAGCCGCCGGACATCTGGTTGCACCCCGTATGTCCGACCGCGCGCGCCGAATCGGCCACGAGGCGGAAGTAGGGCGCGTTCCGCAGGTCGGTCGGCACCATCAGGGTGTCGGCGACCTGTACCAACTCCCAACGCGTGTTTTCCAGCGTGGGTGACACGTCCATGGGAGCGGCAGGCGGCGTGGGCTGATCCGCAAGCGAATCGATCGCCGCGTCATCGGCCGGCGCGCACCCCAGCGCCAGGATGAGACAGCCGAAGATCAGCGAATATGGGCGCATGCAAAAACCCTCCAATGCGGAAATCGAAAGTCGATGGAGCAATCAGCAGTCAGCATGCAGCATGCAGCGTCAGCGTGCAGCATACAGCGTCAGCGTGCAGCATGCAGCGTCAGCATGCAGCATGCAGCGTCAGCGCGCAGCATGCAGCCGCAGCAAACAGCGTGCAGCATGAAGCATGCAGCACTCAGTACCCAACAGCCCTCCCATCATGCCGAGGATCCGCCGCCCCCACCCACGCATCCCCCTCACGAGCAATCAGGTAGAGCCGCGCATACCCGAACGCCTGGGCCACCGGCACGTATCCCATCCCTCTCGCCGCTTCGAGTACACCCGGGGCGAATCCGACCTCGACCTCCACGCGTCGTGAACTGGCACCCGTCGTATATAGTCGCGGCATCCGGATCGCGTCGAGCGCATCCATCCCGAAATCGGCGACGTAGCTGATCACCTGCGTCATGGCCAGCGGAATGCGTCCGCCCCCGGGCGATCCGATCACGAGCATGAGCCGGCCGTCCTCGAACATCATCGTCGGCGCAATGGTGGAGTTGCGCGTGAGCCAGGCGGCGCCTGTGCCCGCATCGGCAAACCACCGCACCCCCGAGTCGTTCAGGAAGAAGCCATGTACCGCGACCCCCGAGCCGAACGCCGAGCTGTTCGTGACGGTGAGCGACACCGCGTCCCCGTTACGGTCGACCACCGAGATGTGCGTGGTCTCGCCGCCGGCCGCGCCGTGCGATTCACGTGCGGTATCGCTCACCGCACGCGGGCTGGTCGCGTCGCCATACGGCAGGTAGGGAACGCATGCCGCCGGCGGCGGCGAGCTCTCGTAAGGCGCGGCGTCGATCGCACGCACCGTGTCCGCGGCACGGCCGGTGGCGATCACGTTCGCGCGTGCCGCCGCGTAGGCATCGGACGTCGCCGCACGCGCCGGAATCGCCTCCCATCGCGGGTCACCCGATAACCGGGCGCCCTGCGTGCCCGCACGCATGGCCGATGCGAACAGGTCGAACCCGCGTGCCGATTCCGCCGGCAGGCCGGCCGCCGACGCGTCGCCTCGCTCGAGCAGCTCCAGGCTGTGCAGCAGCTGCATCCCCCCCTGCGGCGGAGGCGCCGACAGCACGACACGTCCGCGATACGTCGTGCACAGCGGCCGCTTCCAGAGCGGCTGATAGGCCGCCAGGTCCTCGAGACTCGCGGGGTGCCCCCCCGCGGCGAGGCGCTTCACGATCTCCGACGCCAGCGCGCCGCGATAGAACCCGTCGCGCCCTTCGTTCGCGATTCGTTCAAGTGCGTCAGCCAGCTGAGGGTTCACGAGTCGCTCCCCCATCTGCAGCCAGTGGCCATTCGGCGCGAACAGCTTTCGCGCAACGGGATCGGCGCCGAGACGCGCGGTGTCGCGTGAGATGAACTCCGCCAGCGTCGAGTATACCGGGAACCCCTCGCGCGCATAACGGATGGCTGGCGCCATGACCACGCTGCGCGGCAGCGAACCGTGGCGATCGAGCGCCTCGAGCAGCCCCGCCACCAGGCCGGGGATCGCCACCTCGCGCAGCGGCTTGGTGGAATCGGCACGGGTGGCGCCGGCGTCGAGGAAGGCACGCGCCGGCTGCGACGAATAGAAGTCGGCGTACTCCACGTCGCGCCCCGCGTTCTGCCAGAGCAGCATCGCGCCGCCGCCGCCAAGGCCCGACATCTCCGGCTCCACCACGCCGATCGCGAAACCGGCTGCCACGGCGGCGTCCACGGCGTTCCCACCGGCGCGCAGCATCGCCACGCCGGCCTCGCTGGCCAGCGGATGCGCCGATGTCACGACGCCGTTATGCGCCACCACGCGACGGCCGTCGTCCGGAGGCGCGGTGATGCGTGGCGCGGGCGCCGGCGCGCACGCGACAACCGACAGCACAAGCCACGACAGTCGGCGTGTCATGGCGCCACCGGAACGCCGTCGTTCTGCCAGTACCATGGCGTGCGCTTCACCTGGCGCGGCCACAGTTCGTTGAGCGTGTCGCCATCGTAGAGCCGTCCGTTCTTCATGACCATGCGCACACTGTTGCTGTTGCGAAGATCATCCAGCGGGTTCCGGTCGAGGATCACGAGGTCGGCCAACTTGCCGGGAACGATGGACCCGACATCCTGCTGCAGGCCCAATGCCTCTGCACCACTGATCGTGGCAGCGCGCAGGGCGTCGTGCACTGGCAGCCCCCCGCTTCCCACATTCCACAGCTCCCAATGATAGCCAAGGCCCTGCAACTGTCCGTGTGAGCCCACCCCCACGCGCCCACCCGCCGCCACGAAGTCGCGCACCTGCTCGCCGATCAACTTGAAAACCTGCACCTCCGGGTGGAACCATCCGGCGCTCGCGCCGTTCGATGCGGGCGTGCGCGATCCACCGCGACGCAGCACCTTCCCTTCGAGGTCGGCCCAGGGCGTGAAGTGGCGCAGCTTCTCGTCGTGCAGGACGTTCTCGGTCGCATAGTAATAGTTCTCGGCCCACGGGCCGCCGTATGCGACGAGAATCGTCGGGGTGTAGCTGATCCCCGATTCCGCGAACATGCGGAAGAGGTCGCCGTGATTCGGGAACGTGGGCCATGTGTGCTCATGCCCGGAGTAGCCGTCCAGCCCCTCCGTGATGTTCATCTTGATGTCCAGGCTCCCCTCGGTCGTCGGCATCAGCTTCAGCTCGTTGGCCGCCTGGATGATCCACTGCCGCTGCTCACGGTTGCCAACCACGTATTGCTTGATCGTCTTCGTATCGTAGTAGTCGCTGTAACGGCGCAGCACGCGTCGCGCATGATCGAGATCGCGGATCTGCTCGCCCGAGAACACCCCGGGGCCCGTTGAATAGATGCGCGGGCCAAGTATGGTGCCCGCCGTCACCTGGTCTTCGTAGCTGAGCACGTCGGTCGTGCTGGTCTGCGGGTCGCGCGCGGTCGTGACGCCATAGGCCAGGTTCACCGCGTACGACCAGACCTGTTCGCGATGGATGTCGAAGGTGGCGCGCAGATGGGCGTGCGTGTCGACGAAGCCAGGGAGAATGGTCTTCCCCGCCACGTCGATCACGCGCGCGTCAGGCGGCACCGGAACCTGACCGCTTGCGCCGACGGCGATGATTCTATTGTCGCGAATGACGATGTCACCGTTCTCGATGACTTCATCGCCGTTCATCGTGATCACGCGCGCACCGCGCAGCACCGCCGTACCGCGCGGGATGTCCCGTGGGGCCGTCATGCGGATGCGGCGCTCCACCGGCTCATAACGCGGCCGGTTCGCCCGCGCCGCCGAGTCGCTGCGTGCGCCCGCCGGACGACTGCGCTGCACGGTCCGCACGCTGTCGTCGAACACGCGCGCCCGCTCGAGATCATAGACCACGTGTGCGTTGCCGATCGACCAGTGCACGGTCTGCGCGTCGGCACCCCACACCGGGAACTGTCCGCCGATTTCAGTCAGCCGGCGCGCCGGGAACGACGCGTTCTCCGGGTTGCCCACCCGGATCGTGGGCACGGTACCACCCACCACCGGCACGGTCACGACGAACAGGTCGCTGTTCACCTGTGCCAGCGCCTGGTCGCCGGTCGGCGCCATGATGACCACGCTGGCGGACGGCCCCTGTGTCTGCGTCGGTGGCGCACCGGGGGGCGGATTGCCGGTGACCTTCACGTGCTCCTTCACATCGGTGCCGTCCCATCGCATCGACACCAGGCCGCGCTGGCCGCTGTACAGCCACACGCGCAAGCTGTCGTTGGTGAAGTGAGGATTGCCCAGCCCCGATGCCGGCGCGATCGACGTGGCATCGCCGCCGGTGGCAGGCACCCACACGATCTCCTCCGCGCCGCCAGGTATCCCGCCCGCGAGCGCATCGTGGTATGCGCGCGCGGGGCCGCGCACCGCCACCACACGCCGGCCGTCGGGGGAGAACACCGGATCGGTGTAGAGCGCCGACGCCGTGGTGATCCGCTCGGGTTGCGATCGACCATCCATGCGCAACCGATACAGGTGGCCTTCGTCACCCTCGGACATGGACGTGTACACGATCCATCGGCCATCGCGGCTCCACGCCGGCTCGTACTCGCCGGATTCGGAGTCGGTCAGGCGACGCGGCGTGCCGTTCGGCCAGTCCATCACATAGAGTCGGTCGAGCGAGACGAAGGCCAGCCGCGCGCCATCCGGCGATGGCACCGCGTCGCGGATCTGCTTGACGATGAACGTCGCGGAGTCGGAAATCGGATACTGGAACGCAACCGCCGGCCCCATGGGCAGCGACACGTCTACCGACATCGGAATCGCTGCCGCCGAACCGCCCTCCACCGGCACCTTCCACAGCTTCCCGTCCCACGTCGTCACCACGTGCTTCGAATCGGGCGTGAACGACAGCCCCGGATACACGTCCAGCGATGCGCGCGATTCCTGGTCGTCGCGCTGCACGGGGAACGCAAGCCACCGCTCGTCCCCGCTGGCCATGTCGCGAATGCGCAACCCGGTTTCATTGATGTGCCGCGAACCGTACACCAGCCACTTTCCGTCGGGAGAGAGCGTCGGTCGGAATGCGGAGCCATATCGGCTGGTGCGCGTCGCCGTCTCACCGGTTTCGCGATCGTACGTCGCGAGCTGCCAGTCGCCGAGCGGCGTGTTGTACACCCACTGCCCGAGCCTGCGCGCGTACCAGATGTAGCGGCCGTCGGGGCTCAGCGCCGCACCGAGCGTGCGGAGGTTGTTCGGCTCGCGGATCAACTGCTGCCCGCTCCCCCCCGATGCATGATAGAGGTGGAGCTTCTGGTTCCGGGTCACCACGAGATACTTGCCGTCGGGTGTCCATTCGGGGGATTCGTACTGGTTGGACTTGCCGCGCGTGACCTGTACCGTGTCTTTCCGGTCGAGCGAGATCGTCCAGAGGTTCCAGCCGCCGTCGCGATCGGAGATGAACGCCACCTTCCTGCCATCCGGCGAGAATCGCGGCTGGCCGTCGAACGCCATCCCTCGCGTGAACCACGTCGCGTTGCCGCCGCCTATCGGCATGGTGTACAGATCGCCGAGCAGATCGAAAATGAGAGTCTGCCCATCCGGGCTCACGTCCACCGACATCCAGCTGCCGACGTCGGTGGTAAACGCCGTCGTTCGCGTCGGTACGAGCGGCAACCCTTCCTGCATCGGGTTGCGCGGGGTCCGCGCGCTGTCGCGCTCCGGTGCCTGGGCGCCCACGGCCACGGGCGCAAGGAAGGCGGCCGCGACGAACGTCGCGCGGCGATATGAACGCTTGAGGGACATGTCCGGTGCCTCGGGTTTGCTGGTGGATGCGAGCGATACTCTAGCCCTCGCGGCCATCGAACGACAGGCCCCGCGTGCGCTGTACGCAAGACCGGCCGTGTTCCTGACATCGAGAGAATGGCGCGCGAGCATCGAGCATTGCACCTCGCCCAGCGTTCCGCCCCCTTCCCTCGTTGCAGATCGGAGTAACCCGGCAACAGTTTATCCCCGCGCTACCCTGTCGCGCTTCGACGTACGACAGCGCGCCCCTCGCCCTGCAGCGCGCCGTTCCCGCGGCGCACACGTTCCCCCCGGAGGATGTCATGGCCCGTCGCGGGTTTCCCGTTAACGCCGTTGTACGCCCGCTCGTTGCCGCCGCCGTGGCGACCGTCTTCCTCGCACTTCAACCTGGGGCGCTCGACGCCCAGGGAGGGGCCCAGCGAGCCGGCGGTGCAGCGCGCGCCGAGCCTCAGACGATAGCCCAGCGCACCGCCGGCATGCAGAAGCTCGACGGCTTCTTCCCCCTCTACTGGGATGCGCGCGCCGCCGAGCTGTTCATGGAGATCGGACGGTTCGACACCGAGGTCCTCCACATGGCAGGGCTCGCCGCCGGACTCGGCTCCAACGACATCGGCCTCGATCGCGGCCAGACGCAGGGCTCCGAGGTCGTGGTCTTCGAGCGCAAGGGTCCGAAGGTGCTGATGGTCCAGCCGAACCTCGAGTATCGCTCGTCGAGCTCCAGCGCCGCCGAGGTGAAATCGGTGCGCGACGCCTTCGCGCGTTCGGTGCTGTGGAGCTTCCCCGTGGTGGCGGAGAGCGATGGGCGCGTGCTGGTAGCGCTCAACGACTTCCTGCTGCGTGATGCCACCGGCATGGCGTCGCAGCTGCGCCCCGGTTCGTACCGGCTGGATGCATCGCGCAGCTCGATCTACACGCCGATGACGCAGAACTTCCCGAAGAACACGGAGATGGAAGTCGAACTCACCTACGTGCTGCAGCCCGGTGCGGGGGGCGGCGGGGGCGGCTTCGGCGGGCGCGGCGCATTCGAGGGCGTCGGCAGCGTGGCCGCGACATCGGAAGCCGCGAGCATGCGCCTCCACCAGTCGTTCATCGAGCTCCCCGGGCCGGGCTACGAACCGCGCGCGTTCGACCCGCGCGCCGGCTACTTCGGCTTCACCTACGAGGACTACTCGGCGCCGCTCGGCGTGGACATGACGAAACGCTACATCTCGCGCCATCGGCTGGCCAAGAAGGATCCGTCGGCCGCCATCAGCGATCCCGTCGAACCCATCGTGTACTACCTCGATCCCGGTACCCCGGAACCGATCCGCTCGGCGCTGCTCGATGGCGCACGCTGGTGGAACCAGGCGTTCGAGGCCGCCGGCTATCGCAATGCCTTTCAGGTGCGGATGCTGCCGGACAGCGTGAGCTCGCTCGACATCCGCTACAACGTGATCAACTGGGTGCACCGTTCCACGCGCGGCTGGAGCTATGGCGCGTCGATCAGCGACCCGCGCACCGGCGAGATCCTCAAGGCGAACGTGACCCTCGGCTCGCTTCGCGTGAGGCAGGACTGGATGATTGCCGAAGGGCTGCTGGCCCCGTACGCAAACACCGATGAAACGCCGGATGGCATCCGGCAGTGGGCGCTCGCGCGCATCCGCCAGCTCTCGGCGCACGAGATCGGCCACACGCTCGGCCTCGGACACAACTACTACGACAGCAACCTCGGCATCACCTCGGTGATGGACTATCCGCATCCCCTGGTGACGCTCACGGCGGACGGCGGCTTCGACTACTCGCACGTCTACACCGCCGAGATCGGCGACTGGGACAAGGTCGCCATCACCTATGGCTACCAGGATTTCCCGGACGGTGCGGACGAGACAAGCGCGCTGCAGAAGATCCTCGATGATGCGTGGCAGCGCGACGTGCGCTACATGACGAACCAGGACCTCGGCGCCAACCCGCGCGTGAACCAGTGGTCCAATGGCACCGATCCCGCGGCCGAACTGAATCGCATGATGGCGGTGCGCAAGGTGGCGCTCTCGCGCTTCGGCGAGAACGTCATCAAGAGCGGCACGCCCATGGCGGAGCTCGAGGAAGTGCTGGTGCCGCTCTACCTGCACCATCGCTACCAGGTGGAAGCCGCCGTGAACGCCGTGGGCGGCATGAACTGGATCTACGCCATCAAGGGGGATGGTCGCGAGCCGGTGAGCATGGTACCGGCGGCACAGCAGCGTGCGGCGCTCGATGCATTGCTGGCCACCATCCAGCCGTCGGCGCTGGCACTCCCGGCGTCGGTGCTGCAGGCGATCCCGCCGCGGGCACCGGGATCGGGGCGCAGTCGTGAGCTCTTCCCGCGCTCCACCGGGTTGATGTTCGACGCGATCTCGCCGGCCGTGGTGGCCGCCGAGCATACCATCTCGACGCTGCTGACCAATGACCGTGCGGCTCGGCTCGTGGAGCAGAGCGCGATCGACCCGTCGCTGCCGGGGCTCGACGACGTGCTCGACGCCATCGTCTCGACGGCAACAGACGCTCCGACGGCGTCACCGTACGAAGCCGAGATCAAACGCGCGGTGCAGTGGGTGGTGGCGGAGAACCTGATGGACCTCGCGGCCAATGCCCCGATGCCCGCGGTGCGCGCCATGGCCGCGCTCGAGTTGCGGGGCATGCGCGACGCCGCGAACGGCGTGAGCGGCGCCGACCGCGTGGTGCTGGCGAACGCGCAGTTCATGTCGTCGGAGATCGAGCGGTTCCTCGATCGGCCGGCGGAGGCGGTGCAGCGCACGAGCGTACCACAGGCACCACCCGGTGCTCCGATTGGTGACCCGGGGATGGACTGGCTGGGTCGGCATCGCGCGGCGCTCGACTTCCTGGGGACGCTGGAGCCGATCTGTTCGTGGGATCTGCCAGCGGGCGCATGGTGATCGCGATGACGAACGACACCATGAGCAGCGATGTGACTCGCCGTCGTGGCAGTGCACCGATGGTGTTGCGCACGAGGCGCGCGCGGTTCGGGCTTGCGGCCGTCATGTTCGTGGCGACCGCGTGCTCGAGTGGCGTCCCGGGCGCACCGGCGACGGCCGCACCGGCGTCTGCGTCGGTGTCGCCGGAACGCGGCGCGCTGGTGGTCGTGGGCGGCGGGCGCATCGACAGCACCATCATGAAGAAGTTCATCGAACTGGCCGGGGGGCCGTCGGCGCCGATCGTCGTCATCCCGACCGCCGGCGGAGATTCGCTCTACGACCAGACGTGCCGCTGCATCCGACAACTCGTCGATGCCGGCGCCCTGGATGTCACCGTGGTTCACACGTATGACCCGAAGGAGGCCGACACCGAGGCGTTCATCGCACCGATCCGTCGCGCGCGCGGCGTCTGGTTCCCCGGCGGGCGCCAGTGGCGCCTCGTGGACGCGTACACCGGCACGCGCACCGAACTGGCGCTGGCCGAGGTGCTCGAACGCGGCGGCGTGATCGGCGGCACTTCGGCCGGCGCATCGATCCTGGCCTCGTATCTCATGCGCGGCGCGCCTGAGGGCAATCGCATCCTGATGTCGCCGGGGCACGAGGCCGGCTTCGGCTACCTGCGCAACATCGCCGTCGACCAGCACGTCAGCGCACGCGACCGCCAGCTCGACCTTCAGGAAGTCCTTGCCGCGCACCCCGCGCTGCTCGGGATCGGCCTGGATGAAAGCACCGCGATCGTCGTCCAGCGCGACACCTTCACGGTCATGGGGCCGGGCGTCGTCTTTCTGCACGGCGGTCGCGACACCCCGGACGCGGGCAAGCCATACCACACGCTTCATGCCGGCGACCGTTATGACCTGCGGGCCCGCCGCTCGATCACGACCGACCGATAACGCGTCACTCTCTACCGGAGACCTTTCGCATGCGTGTTCCCCTTCGTTTTCCCACATCCGGCACCTCGCTGCTGGTGGCGGCCATGGTCGCCATGGTTGGCAGCTCGGCGCTCGATGCGCAGGGTGCCGGCCAGCGCGGCCGTCAGGCGCCACAGACGCGAGCCGATTCGTTGTATGTCAGTGCCGATCCGGCCGATCATCCGCAGCGCAATTTCGAGCGCGATCGCGCCGCCAAGGCCGCCATGGACAGCACCTTCGCCGCGCGCAGCAAGGGCGTGATGAAGTACTCCAAGGTGTCCTATCGCAGCAGCGTGGGCGACATGGACATCCCGGCGTATGTCTTCCAGCCGCTCGAGAGCCGTGGCCCGCGCGGCCGCGCCGCGATGGTCTGGGTGCACGGCGGTGTCCACAGCAGCTGGACGCCCAGCTACCTGCCGTTCGTGAAGGAAGCGATCGCGAAGGGGTACATCATCATCGCACCCGAGTATCGCGGCAGCACCGGCTACGGCGCCGAGCACTACAACGCGATTGACTACGGCGGGAAGGAGGTCGATGACGTGCGTTCGGCCGTGGAGTATCTCAAGACGCTCCCCGAGGTGGATCCCGAGCGGATCGGCGTGATGGGGTGGAGCCACGGCGGATTCATCACGGCGCACCTGCTGTTCGACACGAAGACCCCGTTCGCCGCCGGTGCCGCGATCGTGCCGGTCACCAACCTCGTCTTCCGGCTCGGCTTCAAGGGTCCGCGTTATGCGCGGAGCTTCTCCACGCAGCGCGGGATCCGTGGCATGCCGCACGAGCAGCGCGACGAGTACATCCGCCGTTCACCCGTCTACAAGGTGGACAGCCTGCGGGTGCCCATCCTCGTGCACGTGGCCACCAACGACGAGGACGTGAACTACGTGGAGGACGTGCAGATGATCTGGGCGCTCCGCTCGCAGAAGCCCGATTTGGCGGAGACGAAGGTGTATGTGGATCCGACGCCCGGTCCGTCGAGCGGCGGCCATACGTTCAGCCGTCGCGTAAATCGGGAGACGCTGGAACGCGACGACAGCCCCGAGCAGATCGACTCGTGGAACCTGACGTGGGCGTTCTTCGAGAAGCACCTGCGGCCGGGGGAAGGGAAGTAATCGTAGCCTGCGGCGCTACCACAGAGGACGAAGAGGTACGCAGAGAACTGCTGGTGCAACTAGACACGTGACACTAGCGCACCCTCTGCGTACCTCCGCGTTCCAGCAGCACCCCGCCGAAGAGAAAAGGCGGCCCCCATCGCATGCGCCCCTTAATCGCCCGGCTTACCCTCGAGCAGCGGTTCCAGCTCCGGCGTCCGCGCCCCGTTCTCGTCGCACAACGCGAAACGCGTCTCCCCCGAGTGGTACATCGCCACGCCGGCCCACTCGCCGGCCTTGTTCACGGCGAAGAACCGCACATTGAAGTTCGGCTCGCCGCGCGCGTTGAGCAGTCGGTCCTCCACGGTGTTGCGCCGGATACGACGAAGTGCCTCCATGCCGGCATCCTTCGGCGAACGGCCGCGGCGCATCTCCTCCACCACCAGGTATGAGGAGCAGTTGTAGAGATTCGCCTCGCCGCGTCCGGTGCTGCCGCACGCGCCCACGTCGTTATCGACGTACAGCCCCGCGCCGAGGATCGGTGAATCCCCCGCGCGTCCGGGGATCTTCCACGCGAGCCCGCTCGTCGTCGTCACGCCGGCCACGTCGCCGGCCGCGTTCACGCCGTTGCAGTTGATCGTCCCCCAGTAGCTCCCCTCGGGGATCAGCCCGTCCTGCACCATCGACCAGCCGGCGCGCTGCGCGCGCGCGGCGAGGTCGGCGTCGCCCGGGTCCTTCTCGTGCCGGTCGATCGCGCCCTGCGACGGCCGCCGGTCGGGATCCAGCCAGTGCCCGGGATCCATCCGCCGGCGCCACTCCATCCAGAGCGCGCGCGAACGCTCGGTGTTCAGGTCGTCCTCCACCGTCATGCCGAGGTCGCGGGCGAACTGGCGCGCCCCGTCACCCACGAGCAGGTGGTGGTCGGTCCGGTCCATCACGGCGCGCGCCACCAGCGACGGCGTCCGGACCCCCTCGATGCACGCGACGGCGCCGGCGCGGCGGAGCGGTCCGTGCATGCACGATGCATCGAGCTGCACCACCCCGTCGGCGTTAGGCAGGCCGCCGTAGCCGATGCCGGTCTCGGTGGGATCCAGCTCCGGGATGTTCACCCCGGCAATCAGGGCGTCGAGAATGTCGTCGCCGCCGGTCATCTGGCGGAACGCATGCTCCACGGCATTCTCGGTGCCGCCGTTGCGGAACTCGAAGCCGCTGTAGTCGCTGATGACCACGGGGCGGGAGGCGCGGCGCGTGTGCACGGCTGGCGCGCCCAGCGCCGCCAGCGGTTGCCAGGGGATGGCGGCGAGGCCGGCGACGGTGCCGGCGGCCACGAACTCGCGGCGGGAAAGCGGATGATCCGGCATCGATCCTCGGCGATGAGGCGGATGAAGGGGACGACGATCGCGTCGTCAGTCGTCGGCGGCGCCCGGCCCGTTTTGCGACGCCGCAGGGCGCGGACGCCACCGCTCCCACAACCGCGCCACCAGCGGCGTCAACAGCAGGGCGCCCGCGATCCGCAGCGGCTGCGTAACCTTCGTCGCGATGTATGCGGCGGCCAGCGTGCCCAGCCCGCCGGCCGTGCTCTCGGGGCGGAACCCGAGGCGGATCGCGAACAGGAAGCTGGCCAGTACCACGACGAAAATCGCGAGGTACACGACCAGCGCGATCGCTCCGTACTCGGCGAGCACATCCTTCAGGGTCCGGCGCATCGGTGGAATCTACATCAGGGCGCGTGCACCGCTGGCGTTCGCGCGCCGGTTCACGCATATCGCACAACGACCGCGCGCGACGGAGCGTATCCCTTCGCACCCACCCTCAGAGGACCAGTTCATGAATCTGCGGTACTCCCCTCTCCCGATGACCCGGCTCGCTGTCACCGCGGGGCTCGCACTCGCGACATTGGCACCCGCCAACGCCTTCGCACAAGGTGAGGCCGCAGCGGGCAGGGCCGCGAGCGCATCCCCGCAGCGCGCGTCGCTCACGAC
>DASSBZ010000122.1:0-2604 GCA_035698205.1 Gemmatimonadaceae bacterium
GATTCAGTCGGCCTTATGGATGCACTTGCGCGTTACATGGTCGAAACCTCCGGCCCGGATCGCATCGCCGTGCGAGATGGCTTCGACCCACTCCTGATGCCCGGGGCACGACGCACGACGCACGTGCCGTCGTTGTCCGCCGCCGCCGCGGCGCCGCTGATTGCCACGATCCGCTCCCACGCGTCCGGCCGGATCGAAACCGTGCCGCTGCCGCGTGGACCGGAGGCACTCGAAAGTGCGAGGCGTCACGAGTCAACCTATCCGAGTGTCTTTGCCATTGCAGGGTTCGCGTTCGCTCGCGATTCCGCGTTCATACTGCTGACGCATACGTCGAACCACGACGTGCGACCGTCGACGTTCACGTCGGGCGAGTATCGACTCCAGTTCGCCCGCGAGGCGCCTGGACGGTGGCGACTGGTTTCCGACTCGCTGATTGTCATGACCGACGGCTACTACGACTTCGCCCCGCTCGAGAACCTGCCAGCCGCGCTACAGGAGGCGGAGCGCCTGCGCCGGGGTGGCAAACGGCCACCACGATAGGACGCACACTGCTCGCAACGAGCCTGCATGGGCGAAGGGGCCTGCCCGCTAGCCCGCCCGGAGCGCGCGAGCCGGGTCCTGCGCCGCCGCCCGCCGCGCCGACGACCAGCTCGACCCCAGCGCCACAACGAACAGCAGCGCCGCGGCGGCGCCCAGCGTGATCGGGTCGACCGGACGAACACCATACAGCAGGGCACTCATGAACCGCGTCAGCGCCACCGCGCCCGCAATGCCGATGGTCATCCCCAGGACGATCGACGTCACGGCCTGACGCGAGACCAGCCGCCGCACATCCACCGGCCGTGCCCCCAGCGCCAGCCGGACGGCGAACTCCCGCTCGCGAAGCGTCACCCCGTAGGCAATCACGCCATGGATCCCCACGGCGCCAAGCGCGAGCGCGGCCACCGAAGCGATGCCGAGCAGGATCATGCTGAACGAGGTCGACGCCGAAGCATGCGCCACGACCTCACCCATGGTCCGCGACGCGTAAACGGGGACCGACGGGTCGAGCGTGCCTAACGTGTGCGTCGCACTCGCCAGCAGCGTGGACGGCTCCAGCGTTGTCCGCAGCACATAGGCCACGTCTCGTGGCGCCCAGCGGGTCCCGGCGGCCGACGCCACGTCCGCCGTACCGGGCACGGTGAGCAATGGCAGGTAGAGCATCTCGTCGGGCGGTGCCTCGAGCGTCGTGCCGCGCACGTCGCCGGCCACGCCGACAATGGTGAACCACGTGCCGAGGGGCGACATGCGGACCCGCCTGCCGATCGCCGTCGCGGGGTCGGTCCAGTAGCGCGCAGCCAGCGATGCGCTCACCACCAGGTCGTGCACGGTGCGCGCGGGATCCGGCGCATCGATATCCCGGCCGGCCAGCAGCGGGATGCCGAGCGCCTGGAAGTAGCCCGGCGTCACGAACGAGACCTGGTGGATCGACGGGAGGTCCCCGGGTTCAAGCGGCCGGTCCTCCACGAACAGCGCCGTGTCCTGCCGCGCCACGGCATCGAGCGGCAGCTTGGAGATCGCCGCCGTTCGCTCCACACCAGGCAGCGAGCCCAGTGCATCGAGCGCGCGCATCACGAAACCGGCGGCTGCATCGGCGTCGTAGCTCGCCTCCGGCAGCGCGGCACGGAACACCAGCACATTCGCCGCGTCAAAGCCCGGCTCCACCGCCCGCAGTTGCGCGAAGCTGCGCGCCATCAGCCCGGCACCCGCCAGCAGGATGAGCGCGAGCGCCAGTTGCACGATCACGAGCGCGTGGCGCGCGCGATGGCGCACCGGCCCGCTCGTCGCGGTGTGGCTGCCGTCAGAGAGCGCAGCGGTGATGGCCGCGCCACTCATCCGCAACGCGGGGAGCGCGCTCACCAGCAGCGCCGCGAGGATCGTCGTGCCTGCGGCAACACCCAGCGTCGCGGCATCCACGTGCAGTTCGGCCAGTCGCGGCAGGGGGATCACCCCGACCATGTCGCGGAGGAACCCGACCCCGGCCGCCGCGAGCATCACGCCGAGCGCGCCGCCCACCGCGGCAACGAGCACCCCCTCGGCGATGAACGCCGCCATGATGCTCCCGCGCCCACCGCCAAGTGCGCGCCGGATCGCCAGCTCGTGATGGCGCGCCTCGCCGCGTACCAGGAACAGGTTCGCGACGTTCGCGCAGGCAATGAGCAGCACGAATCCGACGGCGCCCAGCACCACCCAGAGCATACGGCCCGTGTCACCGATCACCACGTCGCGCAGCGGGCGGACCACCGCCTGCATCCGCGTCTGCTCGATGGCCGGCGCCGTGAGTCGCCCGGGGAACGCCACCGGGACCTGCGGCAGGAGCCGTTGCAGGTCGGCGCGCGCCGTCTCGACCGTGACGCCATCGCGCAGCCGACCGACCGCACGGTAGTCGAACGCCGCCGATCGCGTGCGCGCCGGATCGATCCCGATGGGAAGCCAGAGTTCCGTTCGCGGTTTCGGGAAGCGGAACCCGGCCGGCATGACGCCCACCACTTCGCGCTCCACGCCGTCCACCCGGATGCCTCGTCCGACAATTCGGGGATCACCGCCGTACTTGCGCTCCCACAG
>DASSBZ010000123.1:0-8742 GCA_035698205.1 Gemmatimonadaceae bacterium
ATGACTGGCAGATATTTCATGCCGATGGCCGCCATTGCGATGAGCCTGGCGCTCGCCGACGGCGCTGCAGCGCAGGCACGCTCGCGGCCGGAGTTGCGGCGGCCCACCCGGGATCGGGTGGAGGATGTGCGGGATCGCCGCGAAGACCGGCGCGATGCGAGGGAGAACGTCGCCGACCGCCGCGAGAATCGGCGCGACCGGCACGAGGATGTTCGCGATCGCCGCGAAGACCGCCGTGACGCGCTGCATCAGGGTGGGCGGCGCGATCGCATGGAGGATCGGGTCGACCGTGCCGAAGACGTCAGGGACCGTCGTGAAAACCGTGTCGATCGACGCGAGGACGTTCGTGACCGGCGCGAGAACGTTCGCGATCGGCGGGAGGACGTTCGCGATCGGCGGGAGGATCGTCGTGACCCGCGACGCGTGCGCAGGGGGTAGCGCCACCGCGCCGGATGCTGTAGGTGGGGGGCTGGCCGGCGCTTTTAACCGCCACAAGGAGGACGCGGAGGACGCGGAGGTCCGCAGGGGTAGTGCCTACGGCGTAACGGGAGATATCGCGCGTGGGCCGGGTGTCGCTGTTTCTTTTGGAACTGCTGGAACTGCGTGTTCACGAGCGCCGAGGGAATGCAACGTCGAGCGATCCTCCGCGAACCTCTGCGCGTACTCGGCGCCCCTCTGCGTGAGCCCGCCGCAGGCGGATCAGCCGAACCATCGGCATGTGCCGCAGGCGGCTCAGCCACGCACCACACCCGCCAAAGCGCTCGCCGGATTCTCCGAAACCGTCTTCACGATATCGAGAAACACCCGCGCCACTTCAGGGTCCCGCTCCTCCAGCAACTCCAGGTCCTGGAATACCAGCACGCGCGGCTTTGCGGCCGGATCCTCAGGTCCGTAGAGCGCATCTTCGAGCGCATCCCAGTTGAAACCGAAGTCGCCGGTGAGCGGAACGGCCTGGTAGATCGCGTGCAGCAGCGACGTCTTGTCGAATACCGGGGCGCGATCGACCCACACGGCGTCGAAGCCCTCGTCGCGAAACCGCTGCACCAGCGCCTGCACTCGCGCCGTGTCGTCGGGAGTGCGTGCCATCAGCGGATCCGCCGGAAGCTCTCGTAGTGATCGAACGTATACCACACCTCCCCGCCGGCGCCGAGTATGAGTCGCTGCGGGCCCGCGTGTGAGATGCCCGGGGTGCGTACGACGTACTCGTGGTAGTAGCCGCGCCCGTGATCGGGCAGGCGCCCTTCGCGATTGCCGAAGATTCCGCCGTCGTTGCGGTGGGGATCGCGGGTGCCGGCGTCTATGCGTGCGAGTTCGGGCGCGAGGTCCACGTCGCCGCGAAACGCAACGCGGCCGTCGGTATCGCGGACGGTGACGTTGTGCACAACGAGGTCACCCGGTGCCGCGGCGCCAGCACCCCCGACGTCATCCGGCGAGGACGCTGTCGCGCCGCCGGCGGGTGCAATCCCGTTCGCACCGGGCGTTGCCACGGCAGTGGCAGGCGATCCATCATCCGGGCGGGTAGAACGCTCGTCGCTCCCCGTCCCCGAATACCTCGCAACGGCGATGCCGACGACCAGGGCGATAGCGAACAGGAGAAGTCGGCGTCCCATCAGTCGAGCTCCGTGCAGGGCGTGGTCGAGCCGCAACCGATCATCATGACACTCCGGATCACGCGATCGGCTCCGCGTCAGCGGCGAACGACGCTTCGATCTCGGTCGAGCGCACGCCGTGAGCCAGACCGGCGAACGTCCCCTGCTCCGCAATCTCCTTCGCCACCGCAACGAACCCGGCCCAGGCTGTGCGCGCCAGTGCGCCACCGACGCTGATCCGGCGTACACCCATCGCGGACAGCTCCGCAACGGTCGTGAAATTGCCACCCACGAGCACATTCACCGGCCTGGGCGCGACCGCCGCGACCACCGCGGCGATGTCGGCGCTCGACCGGATGCCGGGTGCGTACAGACAGTCCGCACCGGCGTCGGCGTAGGCGCGGAGCCTGCGAATCGTCTCGGCCATGTCCGGTCGACCCGCAATGAATCCCTCCGATCGACCGGTGAGCACGACGCCAGTGCCGCTTTCGTCGATCGCCCGTCGCGCGGCACGCACCCGATCGACCGCAAGTTCGAAGGCGAACAGCGGGTTGGCCGCGTCGCCCGTGGAATCCTCGATGGAGAGACCGGCACCTCCGGTGGCGCAGGCGGCGGCGACGTTCGCGGCCACGCCATCCGGCTCGATGGCGAACCCACCCTCGAAGTCCGCGTTCACCGGCACGTCGACGGCGCTCGTGATGGCGCGCAGGTGATCGAGCACGTCGGCCAGCGGCACACGATTGTCGCGTCGCCCCAGCGACCAGGCAAAGCCGGCGCTGGTGGTGGCGAGGGCCGGGAAGCCCAGGTGCGCGAGCATGCGCGCGCTCCCCACGTCCCACGGGTTCGGCATGACGAACGTGCCAGCGGCGTGCAGGCGGTGGAACGTGGCGATGGTGTCAGATGTCGTGCGCATGATGAAAAGCTATCGGATCGCCAGAGGACGAACGACCGCTCGGAACCCCGTGCCGCAGGTGGTTTCAGAGCATCAGACGGCGGAACTCCAGCGAGTGCCATAGGCAATCGGCATCGCACCCGCCGCGCGTCACCCCGCCCCGGAGCCGCCGGACTACATTCCCCCACACGATGTCCCCCCGCGAAATCACGACCCCCGAGGAGCTCGCCGAGGAGGGCCCGGTCGAGCTCTCGCTGCGCCCGCAGCGCCTGGCCGAGTTCATCGGACAGGACAAGGTCAAGACGAGCCTCCGCATCAGCGTCGATGCCGCCCTCGCGCGGCGCGAACCGCTCGACCACATCCTCTTCTTCGGCCCCCCGGGACTCGGCAAGACCACCCTCGCGGAACTCGTCGCGCGCGAGCTGGGCGTCAACCTGCACTCCACCTCCGGGCCCGCGCTCGAGCGCCCCGGCGACCTGGTCGGCACCCTCACCAACCTCCGCGCCGGCGACATCCTCTTCATCGACGAGATCCACCGCCTCCGCGCCATCATCGAGGAATTCCTCTATCCGGCCATGGAGGACTTCAAGATCGACATCCGCCTCAGCGAAGGACCCAAGGCGCAGACGATCACGATGCCGATCGAACGGTTCACCCTCATCGGCGCCACCACCCGGCTCGGCATGCTCACGGCGCCGATGCGCGCCCGATTCGGCATCGAGCAGCGGCTCAACTACTACCCGGTGAGCGACCTCGAACAGATCGTCCGCCGCACGGCCGAGGTGCTCAAGGTTGGGGTGGATGACGACGGCGTCACGGAGATCGCGCGCCGTGCCCGCGGCACGCCGCGCGTGGCCAATCGTCTGCTCCGCCGTGTGCGCGACTACGCGCAGGTACGGGCCGACGGACACATCACCCTCGACGTCGCGGCGCAGGGGCTGGCGCTGCTCGACGTCGACGAGTTCGGGCTCGATGACATGGACTCGCGCATCCTCCGCGTGATCATCGAGAAGTTCGAGGGGGGACCGGTGGGGCTCAACACCATCTCGGCCGCCGTCGGCGAGGACGCCGAAACCATCGAGGAGGTGTACGAACCCTTCCTCGTGCAGAACGGCTTCCTCCAGCGCACCCCACGCGGCCGCATGGCCACGACGCAGACGTACCGGCACTTCGGGTACACGGTTCCCGAGCGCGGCGCCGACGGCGCGCAGCCGTCGCTGTTCTGAACCCACGCGCTGCGCGTCGGATGCACGACGAATCCCGCGTCGATCACCACGCCCTCCGCACGATGCACGACGATCCCGGATCCACGGCGCCGGCGGGCGCTCGTACCGCCGACTACGACTACGACCTGCCAGCCGATCGCATTGCGCAGTCGCCATCCGACCGGCGCGATGCGAGCCGGCTCATGATCGTGGACCGCGCCTCGGGGACGATCGAGCACGCACACTTCGCCGATCTCCCATCGCTCGTTCCCGCCGGCGACGTGCTGGTGCTCAACACCACGCGCGTTCGCCGCGCCCGACTGCTCGGTACGCGCGCCTCCGGTGGAGCGGCCGAGGTGCTGCTCCTGCACCCGGTGGGAGATGCACAGGCGCAATGGGAGGCGATGGTGCACCCCGGCGGCAAACTCAAACCGGGGCGCGTGGTGCACATCGCCCCCGGCTTCGACGTACGGATCGAGTCCACCACCGACCGACGCACGCGCATCGTGTCACTGCTTACCGCGATGCCACCGGACGAGGCGATCGAGCGGTTCGGTCATGTGCCGCTGCCGCCGTATATCCACCATGCCGACGGCGATGACGACGCCGAGCGCTATCAGACCGTGTACGCACGCGAGACCGGATCCGCCGCGGCGCCGACGGCCGGGTTGCACTTCACCCCCGAGCTCCTGCAGCAGCTTGCAGCGCAGGGCGTGATCCGCGCCGATGTCCTGCTGCACGTGGGCGCCGGCACGTTCAAGCCGGTGGAGTCGGACGACCCCGCCGCGCACGTCATGCACGAGGAGCACTTCGAACTCGGCGAACGCACGGCGGCAACCCTGAACGATGCCCGTGCCCGCGGCGCCAGCGTGTGGGCGGTTGGTACGACGAGCGTGCGCACGCTCGAGAGCGCGGCCGGTGCCGACGGCCGGTTCGCCGCCATCTCGGGGAGCACCCGACTGTTCATCCGACCGCCGTACGCGTTCCGGGGAGTGGACAGGCTGATCACGAACTTCCACCTGCCGCGATCGACGCTGCTGATGCTCGTCGCGGCGTTTGCCGGCTACGAGTTGATCATGGACGCGTATCGCGTGGCCCGCGAATCGGGCTACCGTTTCTATTCGTACGGCGACGCGATGCTGGTGCGGTGATGACGCGTTTCTCGTTCACCATCGACGCCACTCACGGAGCGGCGCGCGCCGGCCGGTTCGACACGCCGCACGGCGCCGTCAGCACGCCGGCGTTCATGCCGGTGGGCACGCAGGCCACGGTAAAGTCGCTCGACCCCGCCGAGCTGCGGACCGCTGGTGCGACAATGATCCTCGCCAACGCCTATCACCTGCACCTGCGTCCCGGCGATGCACTCGTGCGCCAGCTCGGCGGCCTGCACGCGTTCATGGCGTGGGACGGTCCCATTCTCACCGACTCCGGCGGCTTTCAGGTGTTCTCCCTGGAATCGCTGCGCACAGTGACGGAGGACGGCGTGGAGTTCCGCAGCCACATCGACGGTTCTCGCCGGACGTTCACACCGGAGTCGGTGATGGAGATCGAGCGGAACCTCGGTGCCGACGTGATCATGCAGTTCGATCATGTGATCCCCGGACAGTCGGAGCTGGCGGCGTCGCGCGAGGCGAGTGAGCGCAGCATACGGTGGCTGGCGCGCTGCCTC
This sequence comes from Gemmatimonadaceae bacterium, assembly GCA_035698205.1. Taxonomy (GTDB): domain Bacteria; phylum Gemmatimonadota; class Gemmatimonadetes; order Gemmatimonadales; family Gemmatimonadaceae; genus DASSBZ01. The sequence continues at coordinate 5,356 of DASSBZ010000123.1, forward strand.
GCGGCGTTCGAGCGGCTCGAATCCCCTGCTCAGGCGCTCTTCCCGGTGCTCCAGGGCGGGATTCATCCGGAACTCCGCCGCGAAGCGGCCACCGCCGTGCGTGACATGCACGACTGGATCGGCTACGGAATCGGCGGGCTCTCGGTGGGTGAACCCAAGCCCGACATGTACGCCACCCTCGAGCTGCTGCACGGTGAACTGCCGCGGGATCGCCCCCGCTACCTGATGGGCGTCGGCTTCCCGGAGGATCTGATCGAGGGGGTGGCGCGAGGCGTGGACCTGTTCGACTGCGTCGCCCCCACACGCATGGGGCGCAACGGCACCGCCTTCACCGGTAGCGGCCGCCTCAACGTGCGCAACGCCGGATTGCGCGACGACCTTCGACCGCTCGACGACGACTGCACCTGCTCCACCTGCGCGCGCTTCTCACGCGCCTATCTCCGCCACCTGTTCGTGAGCGAGGAGCTGCTGGGGCTCCGCCTCCTCTCGCTGCACAACGTACATTTCCTCGTGGCGCTCATGCGCCGCGCGCGCCAGGCCATCGTCGACGGCGCGTTCGAGGCGTGGAGCCGCGACTGGCTCGCGCGCTACTACTCCCGAACCGCGTCCGACTCATGATCGTGAATCCAGTGCTCGCGCTGCTCCGGCAGACTCCGGCGCCCACTGGGGCTGGTGGGGGATCGTTGCTCCCCTTCCTGTTCCAGGTCGTTGCCATCTTCGGCATCTTCTACTTCATCATGATCCGGCCGCAGCAGAAGCAGCGCCGGGCTCATGAAGAACGGCTCCGCTCCCTCAAGCGTGGAGATCGCATCGTCACCGCCGGAGGTATCATCGCCGAGGTGATGGCGATCAAGGGCACGTCTGGCGCGTCGGGCGAGAGCGCCGACCCCAAACGCATGATGGAGGACGAGGTGACCATTCGAACCGGCGAGTCGCGCCTCGTGGTAGAGCGCGGGCGCATTGCCCGCGTGCTCGGGGAGCAGGCAACCGCCGACCCCACCGGTCACCGCTGACCTCGACTTTATTTTTCGTATCGCGTGTCAATTCTCGACATCTACTGCCTCGGGCAGCCCATCCTGCGCCAGGAAACAACGCCCGTCGAGGGCGTCACCGACGACCTGCGCCGGTTGATCGACGACATGTTCGAGACGATGTACGCCGCCAACGGCGTCGGTCTCGCCGCGCCCCAGGTGGGACGCCTCGAGCGCGTGGCGGTGGTCGACCCCGGCGATTCGCCGCTGGTAATCATCAATCCGGAAATCATCCTCGCCGAGGGGACCGAGAAGGGAGAGGAAGGATGTCTCTCCATCCCGGAGGTCTTCGGCGACGTGGAGCGGGCCGCGCGCGTCCGCCTGAGCGCGCTCGACCGTGAAGGAGAGCCGTTCGAGTTCGACGCCAGCGAACTGGCGGCGCGGGCCATCCAGCACGAGATCGACCATCTGCACGGCAAGCTCTTTCTCGACTACCTCGGCATGTTCAAGCGCCGCAGCGCACTCGCACGATGGGAATCCATGAAGAAGGACTTCCCGGATCTGCTGCGACGCGTGAAGCACGAGCGGGCGGCACCCGAGGCGGGCAAAGGAGTCGGCTAGGCGGCGCCGCCGCCTTCGCGCACCATGCGCGTGCTCTTCTGGGGCACCCCCGACTTCGCCACCCCGGCGCTGCGCGCGCTGCTTGGTGAGGGCTCCGACGTCGTCGGGGTCGTGACGCAACCCGATCGCCCGCGCGGCCGGTCGCGAACTCAACTGGAGCCATCGCCCGTCAAGCAGATCGCGCTTGCCGAGCACCTGCCCGTGCTCCAGCCGGAGAAGCCGCGGGGCGACGAATTTCTCGACGCGATACGCGCGCTCGATCCGGACATCTCGGTCGTGGTGGCGTACGGGAACCTGCTGCCGCTCGCGGTCATCGACCTGCCGTCGCGCGGCACGATCAACATTCATGCGTCGCTGCTGCCGGCATGGCGCGGCGCCGCCCCCATCCAGGCCGCCATTCGCAACGGCGACGACGCGACGGGGATCACCATCATGCGGATGGTGCGGAAGATGGACGCGGGCCCGTCCATCCTGCAGGTCGCCACGCCGATCGGCCCCGAGGAGTCGTACGGCGAGCTCCAGATGCGCCTCTCGGAGCTCGGCGCGCTGGCGCTGATCGAGGCGATGGCGATGATCGAGCTCGACATCGCGGGTGAGAAGCCGCAGGATGAATCGATGGCGACGTTCGCGCACAAGGTCGAGCGCGAGCACACCGTCATCGACTGGAACAGGTCGTCGGTGTCGGTCTCGTGCCAGATCCGCGCGTATGATCCGCGCCCCGGTGCGCTGACCACGCTGCACGCCGACGAAGTGAAGCTGTACGCGGCGCGCGACGTGAGCGTCGCGACCGATCGCGGCGGTTCAGTGCCGGGGACGGTGCTGTCCGTGGATCCGGGGGGGCTGGTGGTCGCCTGTGGCAGCGGTGCCGTGCGGGTGAGCGACGTGCAGCCGGCGGGGAAGCGACGGATGCGAGCGGCCGAATGGGGGCGCGGTCGCGGCATCGCAGCGGGCGACCGTTTCGGCGGCTGAGCCGCATTGACTACCTTTCGGGGCATGACGCAATCGCGCCCACGCCCCCGCATCACCGTCTTCGCCGGCCGTCCGGGATGAGCGGACCCGACGAACGGTCCGGCGCCGCGACCGGACGCCGAACGGCCGTCGTACACGGCGGGGTCACCGAGGCGCGGTCGGCCGCCGCCGAGGTGTGCGCGGACCTTCGCACCGGTGAATTGCTCGACGGGTCGTTCGAGCGGCGGGGCGCGCATCTGGAGAGCCGCGACCGGCGCTGGCTGCACGAGTTGCTGTTCGGCATGCTGCGGCGGCGCTCCTGGCTGGACGCGGTGCTCGGCGATCGCGTGCGCGGCGGGCTCGTTCGACTCGATGCCGACCTCACCGACCTGCTGCGCCTGGGCGCCTATCAGTTGCTGTTCATGCGCAGCGTGCCGGCGTATGCGGCGATCGCACAGACCGTGGAGCTCACCAAGCGCCGGCACGGATTGGGCGCGAGCAAGCTGGTGAACGCGGTGCTGCGACGCCTCGATCGCGAGCACGACGCGCTGGCGCTCGACCCTGACGCCTCGAGCCTCCCGGCGCACGCAACGACCACCCCACTGACGGATCCGATCGACGAACTCGCGCTGGCGCATTCGCATCCGCGCTGGCTGGTCGCGCGCTGGACGGCACGGTGGGGGGAGCGCGAGACGGCGCGACTGCTCGAGTCGAACAACAGCGAGGCACCGATCTTCATCCGACCGTGGGGGATCGTGCGCGAACAGCTCGAGGCCACGCTCGAGTCGGCAGGGGTGCACGTCACCGAGGTGGCGCTGCTCGGCGACTCGATGCGACTGGCCGCGCC
>DASSBZ010000124.1:0-17800 GCA_035698205.1 Gemmatimonadaceae bacterium
CTCAGCGTGCTCACGCGCAAGACCCTTGGCGGCATCGAAACCGACCTCGCCTCGCGTGCACTCGGCGCCGATGGCAACCCCGTCCCCGGGTTGTACGCCGCTGGAGAGGCGGCGGGGTTCGGCGGAGGCGGCGTACACGGATATCGCGCGCTCGAAGGCACCTTTCTGGGCGGATGCCTGTTCTCCGGGCGCGCCGCCGGTCGGGCAGCCGCCGCCCCCGGGACAGGCTGATCGATGCAAAACGTCTCGTACCCATCGCACTCATGACCATCACGCACATCTTCTTCGACATCGGTGGCGTACTCGGCACCAACGGCTGGGATCGCGAGCAGCGCGCCACCGCCGCCGCGCACTTCGGACTCGAGGACGAATGTGACGTACGTCACCATGAGGTGGTCGGCGACTGGGAGGTTGGCGCGCTGACCACCAATCAGTATCTCGCGAGTACGATCTTCTTCCGGCCGCGTGAGTTCACCCCGGCGGAGTTCTTCGCGTGGATGTGCGAGCAGAGCCGACCGTTCGACGAGACCATTGGCATCGCCCGCGCGTTGAAGGCGGCCGGCGGGGTCAGGCTCATGACGCTCAACAACGAGTCAGCCGACCTTAACCGATATCGCATAGAGCGGTTCGGACTTCGCGAAATCTTCTCGGCGTTCCTGTCGTCGTGCTGGCTGGGTGCGAGGAAGCCGTCGCCGCGCATGTTCGATCGCGCACTTGGCATCGCGCAGGCGCGAGCGGACGAGTCGCTGTTCATCGACGACCGGGAGCAGAACCTCGCGCCGGCACGCGAGCTGGGGATGCAGGGGCTGCTCTACCGGGATGTCGCCACGCTGCGGACGGAGCTGGCCGGGCGTGGATTCCCGGCGACGACGCAGCACTAGCAGAGCCGGATCGGCTGTCGCGAGCGATTTGACGCGAACGATTGGACCGCGCCAACACATACGCCCGTTCGCACTTCGCGAATCCCCGCCGTCCCTTCAGCGGATCGGTCCGTCGTTTCATCCAATCTGACTTGACGTCTTGCGGCATCGCGCGACCGGTGCCACAATAGGCGCCCATCAACGTCGAGCGCGCGACTGCGCGCGTCGAGCCGCACTCGCCTCCAGCACGTTGTCCGCGGGCGGCGTGCAGTTCGTCCGGCCTGATGGAGACAGCGGAATTCGCCTGCAGTTCACTCTCCACCCTCCCCCCAGGGCATGCTCATGAGAGTCACACGGTTGTTCTCGCTACTCGGCGGCGGCGCGCTGCTGTTCGTCGCAAACGATCCGGTTGGAGCGCAGGCTGCGAACACCGGTCGCATCGAGGGTACGGTGACCGAGTCGCGAAATGGCACGCCGGTTTCCAACGCCACGGTGCACATCGCGGCGCTGGGCATCGGCACACAGACGAACGATGCCGGTGCGTTCACGATGCTCAACGTTCCCGCGGGCACGCATGTGGTGCAGGCTCGGCGCATCGGCTTCGCCAGCATGTCCGACACCGTGACCGTGGTGGCGGGACAGACGGTGCAACAGAACTTCGCCCTCGGCGAGGCGGTCATCTCGCTCGACCAGGTGGTCGTGACCGGAACCGCAATCGCCACGCGTGCAAAGGAGGTCCCTGTCAGCACCGCTGTGCTGAACGCGGAGGCGTTCGAGCGTGCGCCGGTGGCCGATGCGCAACAGGCGATCTCCGGCCGCATTCCGAGCGTAACCGTGCTTGCGAACAGCGGACAGCCGGGTGCCGGCGGCACCATCAAGATCCGCGGCACCAACACCATCACGCAGAACACCGATCCGCTCATCTACGTCGATGGCGTCCGGATCTTCAACGAAACGACACGCGGAAACTGGGGTTCGCGCACCGGAACCAACCCGCTGCAGGACATCAACGCGAACGACATCGAGCGCGTCGAGATCGTGAAGGGGGCGGCCGCCACGACGCTCTACGGTACCGAAGCGTCCGGCGGGGTGATCCAGATCTTCACCAAGCGGGGGCTGGCCGGTGCGCCGCAGTGGGACTTCAGCGCCACCTCCGGTTACAACGTCAGCGACCGGTGGGGGGATCCCGACGATCCCACCGAGGCGTTCACGCAGTGCGACAACGTGAGCGAGATGTACGGCCTGCGGCTGAGCGGATCGAACAAGGGGCAGCGGCTCTACTTCCAGGATCCCACCTGTCCGAGCGACGGCAACTGGACCGATCCCGGGCTGCTTCAGCAGTACAACCTTGCCGTTCGCGGCGGCTCACAGAACGTGACGTACTTCGTCTCCGGCAACTTCGGCGACGTCGACGGCATCCTGCCAACGCAGAACTCCAAGGACGGCGGCTTCCGCGGCAACTTCGCCTTCCTGCCGCTCGACGCGCTCCAGTTCCAGCTTCAGACCTCGTATACGCGTCGCGACACGCGCTGGGTCGGTGACGGCAACAACGCCGAGGGATTTCTGCTGAACGTCGGACGTGGCCCGTTCAATTACATGAAGGGTGGCAAGGGCGAGGATTGCGCCAACGTGGCCGCCGACGTCACCTGCGTGACCAACGGCTACGTCTTCGACCAGGATCTGCTCACCAAGACCGATCACTTCCTCTCCGGCTTCACCGTCAATTACACCCCGATCCCGAACCTGTCCAACCGGTTCGCGGTGGGCTGGGACATCGTCGACATCCAGAACGTCACGAACCTGCCGTTCGGCTTCCTGACGCTGGACGACGGCTACTTCTGGGACGAGAACACGGAGCACAGCAAGCTGTCGCTGGACTATGCCGGGACATGGCAGCAGGGACTCCTGCAGAACTTTCAGTCCACGTTCTCCTGGGGCGGTCAGCTCTTCCGCGACCGGCACCGGTGGACGGAGATCGACGTGCAGAAGTTCGCCGGCCCGGGTGAGCCGACCATCTCCACCGGCGCCGAGCTGACGTATCGCGAGGAAGTGGCAAACGCCATCACCACCGCCGGCTTCTTCCTCCAGGAGCAGCTCGCCTGGCGCGATCGGCTGTTCGTGACGGCCGGCCTGCGCGTGGACGGCCACAGCGCGTTCGGCGACGACTTCGGTCTGCAGAAGTATCCCAAGATCGGTGCGGCGTACGTGCTCTCCGATCATGACTTCTGGCCGTCGAGCTGGTTCGAGACCTTCAAGATCCGCGCGGCGATGGGCGAGAGCGGCAAGGCTCCCGGCGCGTTCGACAAGCTGCGCACGTGGTCGCCGGTGACCGGCGATGAGAACCAGCCGGGGTTCACGCCGGGCAACGTCGGCAACCCCGACATCGGACCGGAGCGCACGCGTGAGATCGAGGGCGGCTTTGACGCCAGCTTCCTCCAAGGTCGGCTGGGTGTGGAGTTCACGGCCTACCAGGCCAAGACGTCGGATGCGCTCGTCCCGGTGACGCTGCCGCCGTCGAACGGCTTCCTCCAGTCGCGACTCTCGAACATCGGTGAGCTGGAAACGAGCGGCTACGAAGCCATGCTGACCGCTGCGGTCCTGCGCACGTCCAACCTGGAATGGACGGTTCGCGGCACCTATTCCAAGCTGAAGAGCAAGGCCGGCGACCTCGGCGAGGAAAACGAGGTCTACACGGGCCTCAACTCGTACATCAAGGAAAACCAGGAATTCCCCACGTACTGGGGCCTCAAGATTCTCAACCCGAATGAGTTCGCCGATCCGGAGGTGGTCGACACCCTGCTCGGCAACGTGAACCCGGATCAACTCTGGGGGCTGGGCACGACGGTGAGCCTGTTCAACCGGTTCACCCTCGACGCGCTCATCGAGCACCAGGGCGGCTTCATGGTGCAGAACTACACCGGCTACCAGAACGCCCGACGTGGCGCCTGGCATCCGTGCTACGGCGCGCAGGAGAAGATGATCGCCGGCGACCTGAGCGGCGTGACCGCGCAGCAGCGTGGGCAGTGCAGCGCATCGGACTACGACATCGGCTTCTGGACCGAGCCGGGCGACTTCACCAAGCTGCGCTACGTCTCGCTGACGTATCGCCTGCCGGCGCGCTTCCTTCGCGCGAACAGCGCGAGCATCACGCTCTCCGGGCGCAACCTGTTCACGTGGACCGATTACCACGGCGGCGACCCGGAAGTGCAGGATGTCGTTGACCAGGCGGATCTCGTGGGCTTCAACGGCCAGTTCGGCCGGCGCGACTACTATCAGATCCCGCAGTCGAAGGTGTTCACGATCGCACTCAAACTCAGCTACTGAGCGAGGAGAAGCCAACGATGAAGATGACTCGATATCGCAATGGCGCCGTCCTCGCCCTGTCGTTGCTGTTCGCACTCTCCGCGTGCGACATCTTCGACGTGGAGAGCCCGGGGCGCATCGCCGACGACGACCTCAATGATCCCGATGCCGCGCCTGGCATCGTGACCGGCATGTCGTACGACGTCGCCGGCGCAACCAACTCGCTGAACGATCTCACGGCGCTCGCCGCCGGCGAGCTCTTTCACGGCGGCAGCTACGATTGGGCCGATATCCCCCGCGGAGTGATCCTCCCCGAGAACGTCAACGGCACGTGGGGGAGCCTGATGCAGGCCCGCTATGTCACCAGCAGTGGCGTCGTGCGGTTGCAGGGGATGTTCACGCCCGAGGAGTTCGCCAGGCAGCCACTGGTGGCGCGCGCATACCTTCTGGGCGGTTTCGCCAACCGGATGATCGGCGAGAACGTCTGCGAATCCGTCGCCGAGGGGGGTGGCGCACAGCCGAACACGGTGGAGTTCGAGAACGGCATCGCCGCGTTCACGAACGCCATCCAGACCGGAACCGCGGCGGGCAGCGGCTCGGCCGACGTGGTCAACGCCGCCTACGCCGGTCGCGCGTCGCTCAAGGCATGGATGGGCGACTGGGCAGGGGCCGTTGCCGACGCCCAACAGGTGCCCATCGGATTCGTGTACGAAGCGGCGCTCATGACCGACGGACTCAGCAACACGCTCGCCTACGAGACGCACGACCGGTTCGAGTACACGGCGTTCGACACCGAATTCGGCGAGCACCCCAATGATTCACGGGCACCGTGGGACACCGTGTTCTACGAGGATGGGTCGATCGCCACCGGTGCCAACGGCCAGACACCGATGTTCCAGCAGCAGAAGTACATCGGTGGCGGTGCCAACATCCCGCTCGTGAAGGGTACCGAAATGCTGATCCTGCGCGCCGAGGCGGCGTTGCGGAACAATGACATCCCGGGCGCCTTCGGGCTGATCAACCAGGCGCGTGCGCACGATGGCATGTCCGACCTGCCGATCCCGGGCTCGCTCGCCGAAGCATGGACCACGCTGCACTTCGAGCGCGGGGCAATCACCTGGCTCGAGAATCGCCGGTTCTGGGATCTGCGACGGTGGTTCGCGGAATCGGGACCGGCACATCATGATTTCCTGGCGGGACGCGACGGTTGTCTCCCGATCAGCGAGGAAGAGGTCAATTCCAACCCGAACATTCCCTAGGCCCTGATGCACGCAGGCTGGATCCAGCGCGGAAGCAGGGTGGTGGCGGGCGTGATGCTCGTCGCCGCCCTCCCCGCGTGCTATTCGTATCACGTCGTCCCCACGGAGCAGCTGTCCGTGGGGAAGTCCGTTCGGGCACGGCTGTCGGCCGATGAGGCAACACGGCTGCAGGGTGTGCTCGGACGCACCGACCGGACCCTCGACGGCAGGCTGATGGCGTCGTCGGACAGCGGCCTGCTGATGGCCGTTCCGACGTCGCGCATCGGCCCCGAGGGGATCACGCACCAGCGCATTCTCGTCCCACGCTCGTCGCTGCTCGAAGTCGAGGAGCGCCGGCTCGATCGATTTCGGACCGGCATCGTGGTCGCGGCCATCACCGCCGTCGCCGCCGCCGTCGTCGTCACGCAGTTCGACGTGGGTTCACCGAATGACGGGGAGCCCAAAGGCGGCACCGACCACAACATCCTCGGCGTGCGAATTCCGCTGCTCGCGCTCTTCGGGCGCTGAGCGCGATGACCCCGCTCTTCTCCAGAACCGCCCGCGTGGCGGTCCTCCCCCTGCTGCTCCTCCCCGCCGCCTGCGCCACACCACGCGCGGGGGGCGCGGGGGTCAGGACTTGTATCGATGCCTCCACCTCTTGCGGATCGGCGTCGGCGAACGCTTCCGACATCGAAGGTGGACTCGCCGTTGCCGCGCGGTATCGCGTTGGCGCCATCACCACGCGCCGGTTCACGCACGACGAATTCTGGCGAGCTGTCGCGCCGTCGCTCGCTGACTCCGCGCTGCGCTCCGAGGAGATCGGGCAATCGCTCCTCGGCCGCTCCATCCGCGCGGTGACATTCGGCCACGGACCGACGACTGTACTCCTCTGGTCGCAGATGCACGGAGACGAATCGACGGCCACGATGGCGCTGGCCGACATCTTCCGGTATCTGGCCGAAGCCCGCGGCGACTCGCTGCGCGAACGCCTGATGTCCGGGCTGACGGTGACGTTCGTGCCAATGCTGAATCCCGACGGCGCGGAACTCTTCCAGCGGCAGAATGCGGTCGGCATCGACGTCAATCGCGATGCCCGGCGCCTGTCCACCCCGGAGGCGCGCGCACTCAAGGGGCTGCGTGACCGGCTCGAACCGGACTTCGGGTTCAACCTGCACGACCAGAACGCGCGCACCCGCGTCGGGCGCGATGGCGAACAGGCAGCGATCGCGCTGCTCGCGCCGGCGTCGGGGCCGGATCGCGGCTGGACGCCGGGGCGCACGCGGGCACGCCTGCTCGCGTCGACGATCGCACGTCTGCTCCAGGCGGAGATCCCGGGGCGCGTGGCCAAGTATGACGACACCTTCAATCCTCGTGCATTCGGCGACCTGATCCAGCAGTGGGGCACGAGCACCGTACTGATCGAGAGCGGGGCCTTGCCCGACGACCCACAGAAGCAGCGACTGCGCGCCATCAATGTGGCCGCGATTCTCGGCGCGCTGGATGCGATCGCGACCGGGAGCTACGGCGCCACGGGCTCCGCCGCGTACGACGACCTGCCGTTCAACCAGGGCGGGGCGAGCGATGTGATCGTGCTCGGCGCGCGAATTGTGCTCCCCGGGCGGGCGCCGATCCTGGCCGACGTGGCGCTCAACTACGACGATGCCGTCGCGCGGACCGGCCCTCGCGTGCGCGAGATCGGCGACCTCGAGGGAGCGGTCGCCATCGACACGGTGCACGCCGACGGCCAGTTCCTGCACTTCCATCCCAACTCGCTCGTGGAGCGCGGCACCGGACGATGGATCGACCTTGACGCCCTGGCGGTCTTCGACATTCGACGTGGACCTGAGCCATCCAGCGAACTGGTGAGGTCGTTCGGCAGCAACCGGTGACGCGCGTGAAGAATCGGGACACGTCGCTTCGGGAGCTGTTGGCAGATCGGGCACGACGAGCCTCGGACGCCCGGCTGGCGCTCGATGTCGGGGTGGGGCTGCTGGTGTCTGTCGCCGCGATCATCTGGCGCCCGGGCCCGTGGCATCTCCTTCTGGCGGCAGCGCTCTGCTTCGTGTCGTTCGGTGCGTGGGGGATTGCCGATCGCGAGTTGCACGGGCGCCCGGACGGCGACCCGTCGCTTTCGCGACACGTTCTGTCGGCGCTGCGCCTGCTGGCGGCCGTGATCGGAGCATCGGCCGCCCTTCTGCTGGCGTTCGGGGCGCTTGCGCTCGCCCTCGGCACCTGGATCAGCTAGCGCGATCGCGCGACCGTCGTTTCATTCTCGACCGACGCTCGAACGACGTTCGTACCAGAGACTGGGGGGATCCCATGGGATCACGCGACCCGCGCGTGGACGCCTACATCGAGAAATCCGCGACGTTCGCGAAGCCGATCCTTCGTCATCTACGGCTGGTCGTGCATACGGCCTGTCCCGACGTGGAGGAGGCGGTGAAATGGGGCGCGCCGCACTTCCTGTACAACGGCATGATGTGCCACATGGCGGCGTTCAAGGAGCATTGCGCGTTCGGCTTCTGGAAGGGTGAGCTGGTTCTCGATACCCGCGAAGGGAAGGCGGCCGAGGCAATGGGGCAGTTCGGGCGAATCGAGGACGAGTCCGACCTGCCCTCCGATCGCACGCTGATCGGTCTCGTGAAGAAGGCGATGAAGCTGAACGAGGCCGGGGTGAAGCGGCCGAGAACGCGCAAGACGGCGTCGGACTCGAGGCCGGAGATCCTGGTACCGACGTACCTGGCGACGGCGTTGCGCAGGAATCCGAAGGCGCGCGCGACGTTCGATGGATTCACCCCCGGGAAGCGCCGGGAGTACGTGGAGTGGCTCACCGAGGCGCGGACGGAGGCGACGCGGGAGCGGCGGCTGGCGACAGCGATCGAGTGGATGTCGGAGGGTAAGTCGCGTAACTGGAAGTACATGAAGCGCTGATGTCCGTGGGGCCCCGCCGCCAGCATCCCCCGTTCACCGGCACGACCCTTGACCTTCTGGCGCCATTTCTGCAAACGTTTACATGGCCATGTAATCGTTTACAGTCCAGCCTGGAATCGCTGCCGCCAACCACACCAGCACTCCGCCAAAGCTCCGTACCCTGCTCGCGGCAGCGAGCGGCCACGCCGTCGAAGACCTGCTCACCGTATCCGTCCCACCCGCTCACGGAGAGGTACACATGTCGATAAGGCGTTCGTGTCACTCGATCGGTCTCCGTACGCCCCTCGCAGCAATCTGTATCGCGCTCGCCAGCGTCCAGCTCCCCCTCCCTGCCCTCGCCCAGTCGAGCTCCGCGCGCATCACCGGCGTCGTCCTCGGCGATGCCAACGCACCCGTCGCGCAGGCCACCGTGACCGCCACCAGCATCACGACCAACCTCGAGCGACAGGCAACGACGAGCGCAAATGGCAGCTACACGCTGCTCGGCCTCCCGCCGGACGTCTATGACGTCAGCGTCCGACGGCTCGGTCTCCAGCCGCAGACCCGGCGCGTCCGCGCCCAGATCGGTCAGACGCTCACATTGAACTTCACGCTTGGCGCGGCCGCCGTCACGCTGTCGCAGGTGCAGGTCACCGCCGAGGATATCTCGGTCACGGAGACCCGCAACCCCGAGGTCGCGCAGAACATCCGCACGGAGCAGGTGGAGAACCTCCCTGCCAACGATCGCAACTTCCTCTCGTTCGCGCTCCTCGTACCGGGCGTGGTGCCCAGCGCCAATCGCAATACCATCACGACCCCGGGGCTGAGCGAGAACAACGTCAACCTCTTCATCGACGGGGCCAGCTACAAGAACGACGTCCTCAACGGCGGCGTTGCCGGCCAGGATGCCAGCAAGGGCAATCCGTTCCCGCAGAGCGCCATCCAGGAATTCCGCGTGATCACGCAGCAGTACAAGGCGGAGTACCAGAAGGCGACGAGCACGCTGATTACGGCGACCACCAAGAGCGGCACGAACCAGTGGGAGGGCGACGCCTTCCTGTTCGGCCAGAACGAGAGCTCCATCGCGCGCTCGTTCTTCGAGAAGCAGAATCCGGACTTCACACGCCCCGACCTCGGCAAGCTGCAGTTCGGCGGCAGCGTGGGCGGCCCGATCATCCCGGACAAGCTGTTCGTGTTCGGCTCGTACGAGGCCAACCACCAGGACCGCGCCTCGAGCGTGGTGGCGGTGAGTCCGGCCAACCTCGCGCTGCTCCCCACCGACGTGCGCGCGCGCGCCGAGAACGCGGCCGGAACCTTCGGCGTGCCATTCCGGTCCGACAATGGATTCGGGAAGCTCACCTGGCAGCCCGCCCCCGCGCACCGGCTCGAGGCAAGCGTCTCCATCCGCGATGAGTACGAGATCCGCAACTTCGGCGGCCAGACGAGCTACGAGCAGGCCGAGTACTTCAACAACGATGTCTACACCGGCGTGCTGGGTTGGGACTACGTCAGGGGCAACCTGCTGAACGAAGCACACATCGACCTGCAGCGCTACCGCTGGAATCCCATCCCGCTCAACGAGGGGATGATCGGCCAGAACTTCCAGGGCATCATCAATCTCGGCGGACGGTCCACGGAACAGGACTTCATCCAGGACCGCCTCACGTTGCGCAACGACGTGACGTACGAGAAGGCCGACTGGGGGGGAACCCACCTCTTCAAGACCGGCTTCGCCGTGAACTTCATGAAGTACGACGTGACGAAGTTTCTCACCGGCAACCCGCAGTTCCAGTATCGCGCGACGGAGAACTACGCGTTCCCGTTCGAGGCATCGGCGGGATTTGGTGAGCCGAATGTGCAGGCCGACAACGCGCAGGTCGGCCTGTTCGTCCAGGACGACTGGAGCATCACGCCGAGCTTCCTGCTCAGCCTCGGTGTCCGGTGGGACTACGAGAGCGAGATGATGGACTACAACTGGGTGACTCCTGATTCGGTGCGCACCCAGATCGCCCCGTTCCTGACGCCCGCGGAGCAGGCGAACTACTTCACCGACGGCGACGATCGCGAGCCCTTCTACGGCGCATTCCAGCCGCGCGTCGGGTTCTCGTGGGAGGTATCGCGAGAGCTCGGCACCACGCTGTTCGGCGGTTTCGGCGTCTTTTACGATCGCACCAACTACAACACGTTCCTCGACGAACGCTATCGCCTGCAGTTCCCGACCTATCGCTTCCGCTTCTCGGAGACCGGTGGCGTCGTCGACGGCAACCAGACCATCGCATGGGACCCCGCGTATCTGAGCCGCGCCGGCCTGCAGGGGATCATTGCGAGCGGCAATCCGGCGGCCAAGCCGGAGGTGTTCCTGCTGGAGAACGACATGAAGCCGCCCAAGGCCTATCACACGAGCGCGGGGATCCGGCAGCAGTTCGGCGACTACCGCGTGTCGCTGAGCTATTCCGGGGTGCGCGGCTACAACCGCCTGACGTACTTCTTCGGCAACCGTCGGGCCGACGGTTCGTGCTGTGAAAGCACCGCGAGCTTCAGCAACCTGCTGCTCGCCAAATCGATCGGCAAATCCTGGTACGACGCCATGTATCTCACGGTCGAGCGTCCCATGACGCCGGGGCGCCGCTGGGGCGCGGGCCTGTCGTATACGCTCAGCAAGGCGGAAACCGACGTGAACGGCAACTTCACGCTCGACGTGCTGGATGAGTCGGGACTCGAGCGCTACCCCGACAACACCGATGAGCGGCACCGTGTGGTGGCGAACTGGGTCACCCGGCTCCCCTGGGAATTCCGCTTCAGCGGCATCATCACGCTTGGCTCGGGGCGTCCATTCAACGCCAGAATCAACGGCGACCCGAATCGCAACAACCTCGGTGGCGATGACTTCAAGGACGGCACGGGCGCGCGGCTGAGCGAGTATCCGGAAAAGAAGGACTTCATCATCCCGAAGGCGTGGGCCTACCGCAACGTGGACATGCGGGTGGAGAAGGATTTCACGGTGGGCGCCCAGACCGTCGGCTTCGTGTTCGAGGCGTTCAACGTCTTCAACTACGACAACTTCTCGAACTTCAACGAGACCTACGCCACGTTCGATCCGGCCACCAACCAGGTCACGCTGAATCCGGAGTTCGCGACGCCCACGGGAGTCATCGGCGACAGCTCCCGTCGCATGCAACTCGGCGTCCGCTACCACTTCCGGTAGCGACAGTGCGGCGCTGGCGCTCGTCCGGATCCCCGCCCCGCCATGCCGGGGGGCGTGGTGTCCGGACGACTGTGCTCATGGGCGTTGCGGTGCTGCTCGCGGCGCCGACGGCGGTGCTGCGCGCCCAGCGGCCGTCGGATGCACCGCGGAACGTCGTGATCATTCTCAGCGACGACCACCGCTACGACTTCATGGGCTTCATGGAGCGCGCGCCCTCGTGGCTGGAGACCCCGAGCCTCGATCGGATGGCGGCCGAGGGGGCGCACGTGCGAAACGCCTTCGTCACCACGGCGCTGTGCTCGCCGAGCCGTGCATCGATCATGACCGGCCAGTACGCGCACCGCCATGGCGTGGTGGACAACTCCAGCCCGATTCCGGAAGGGACTGTGTTCTTCCCGACGCGATTGCAGCAAGCGGGGTATCGCACCGCGTTCATCGGCAAGTGGCATATGGGTGAGGAGAGCGATGCGCCGCAACCGGGGTTCGACTACTGGGCGAGCTTCCGCGGGCAGGGCACATATACCGACCCGCTCCTCAACATCAACGGCGAACATCGACAGATGACGGGTTACACCACCGACCTGCTCACCGACCTCGCCGTGCAGTGGCTGGACACCGCGCGCACGCGCGAGCCGGACCGTCCGTTCTTCCTGGTGCTTTCGCACAAGGCGGTGCACGCCGAGTTCGTGCCGGCTCCCCGACATGCGGGGCGATATGCCGATTCCGTCATTCCGTATCCGGTCACGATGGCGCGCACCGAGTCCAACTATCGTGACAAACCCCACTGGGTACGGGCGCAACGTGACGGGTGGCACGGCGTGGACTATGCCTATCACGGCGCCCTGGACTTCGACACCTTCTACCGGCGGTACGCCGAGACGCTGCTGGCACTCGACGAGAGCGTGGGCCGGGTGCTCGACGAGCTCGTGCGAATCGGCGTCGACTCATCGACGCTGGTGATCTACCTGGGCGACAACGGATTCTCGCTCGGCGAGCACGGACTGATCGACAAGCGACACGCCTACGAGGAGTCGATGCGCATTCCCATGCTCGCCTGGGCTCCGGGGTACATCTCGCCGGGAGAGACCATTGAACCGCTCGTGCGGAACATCGACATCGCACCGACGATGCTCGAGCTGGCGGGCCTGGCGCCGGACACCGCGATGGACGGCCGCTCGGTGCTCCCGCTGTTTCGCGGCGACAGCGCGACGTGGGACAGTGAGCTGCTGTACGAGTACTACTGGGAGTACGCCTTCCCCCACACTCCCACGACATTCGCGCTGCGCGACGGTCGCTACAAATACATCTACTACCACGGCGTGTGGGACCTGAGCGAGCTGTATGACCTCGAGGCCGATCCCGACGAGCGCGTGAACCTGGTCGCCGTGCCGGCGCAGGCTGAACGCGTGCTTGCCATGCGCCATCGGCTGTTCGACCTGCTTGAAGCGACGGGCGGGATGAAGGTGCCGCTTCGCCGTGGCGACTGGCAGGCGGCCGAACGGCGGGTGCCGTGAATCAGCTCGCGCTCGCGTGCCTGGTGGTCGTGCCGATCCTGGCGGGGTGCGGCATGCGCGGCGAAGATGACAGCAACGGCTCCTCGCTTCCGTTGCTGTCCGTCCTGCCTGCCGGCGTCGACGTACCCGACGACATGGTCTTTGTCCCTGGCGGCGAGACGCATGTGGGATCGACGGATGGTCCGGCAGCCGAGCGACCGGTGTTCACGGCGCGTGTGCGCGGGTTCTTCATGGACGTACATCCGGTCACCGTGGCCGAGTTCCGCGAATTCGTCGAGGCGACAGGGTATGTGACCGATGCCGAACGATTCGGGAACGGTGCGATGCTGCGCCCGGGCACGGGCGAGTGGGAACTTGTCGCTGGTGCCACGTGGCATCACCCGCGAGGTCCGGGGTCACCGGGTGCGCGCGATGATCATCCGGTGACGCAGGTCTCCTGGTTCGACGCCAGCGCGTACGCCGCATTTGCCGGCAAGCGGCTGCCTGCCGAAGTCGAGTGGGAGCACGCGGCGCGCGGCGGCAACGACTCGCGCAATCGTTATGCGTGGGGCGGCGATGACCAGGGAATCGATGACGTGGCCCGTCACGCGAACGTCTGGCAGGGGAGCTTTCCCGAACGGAACACCGGCGAGGATGGCTACATGTTCACGTCACCGGTCGGCGCGTTCGGTACGACGGCGCTGGGGCTGGCTGATCTGGGCGGCAACGTGTGGGAATGGACCGCCGACTGGTATCGTGCGTACGCCGATCGCGCGCTACCATTCTCACCGACGCCGACCAGCGAGCGTTCCATGCGAGGCGGGTCGTTCCTGTGCCACGAATCGTATTGCCACGGCTATCGGGTCTCGGCGCGCAGTCACGCCACGCCGGAAAGTTCGTTCTTTCACGTCGGGTTTCGCCTGGTGCGTGACCTGCCGGCGACCGGTCGGGTTGATGGGGGCGGTTCATGAGCGAGGGCGTCGACAGCCCCGGAGTCCGCTTTCCTCCCCCGTTCGTGTTCGCCGGCTGCTTCCTGGCCGGCATGGCGGTGCAACGCCTGCTCCCCGTGCCGATCGCGCCGGCGCGGTGGCATACGGCAGCCGAGGCAGCGGGGCTCGTGCTCGTGATAGCCGGGCTGCTGCTGGTGATGAACGCGCTGCTGCTGTTCTTCAGGGCGCACACGTCCATCATGCCACACGGCGGGGCAACCCTGCTCGTGGATCGTGGCGTGTACCGGATCACGAGAAATCCGATGTACTCCGGGCTCGCGCTCCTGCACGCGGGACTCGCGCTCCTCCTCAACCAGCTCTGGCCGCTGCTGCTCCTTCCACTGGCGGTGGTGCTGATGCAGCGCTACATCATCGCGCGCGAGGAGGCGTATCTGTCGCGACGGTTCGGCGCCGCATACGATGAGTTCCGACGGCGCGTTCCACGGTGGCCGTTCATCGGATACGGGTGACGTACCGGTGTCCACCCGCAGCGAGAATCACGAATGCAGACGCTCGTCCAGGTGTTCTGTTCGCGGGGGCCGAGTTTGCGCGAGGCCATCGCCAGGGATGGCCGGCTGGAAAAGTTCGGCCTGCAGGTGGTGAAGATGCATCAGCCGGGGCGCTCGCCTGGCTGGCTCAAGCTGAGCAGCACCCGACGGGGGGGTCGTGGCGTCGTGAACATCGAGTGGGATGCCGACACACGCCTGCTCACCTGCCGCATGGTCACTCGCGGCGTGGCGCTTCCGGCAACGCTCCTCAGCGATTTCCTGAACTATCTGCTGAGCCGTCGCGGCGGGCGGATCCGGGCGGTGATGGTCATCCCGCGAACGTAGCGCGACGCGTCCGGCGCGCGATCATTCGTCGGCGGCGATGATCCGGTTGTGTTCGTCGACGTGCACGACGATCGGCCGGAAGTCATCGAGTTCGTGGGGTTCGTAGTCGGCGTACGTCATGATGATCACGAGATCGCCGGGGGCGCCCAGGCGCGCGGCGGCGCCGTTGAGCTGAATCACGCCACTCCCCGGCTCACCGGCAATGATGTACGTCTCGAGGCGCGAGCCGTTGTTCACGTTCACGACCTGGACTCGCTCGTACACGCGCATGTCCGCGGCGTTCATGAGCTCGCGGTCGATCGTGAGGCTGCCTTCGTAGTGCAGATCTGCCCCGGTGAGCGTGGCGCGATGGATCTTGGAACGACACATGGTGCGACGCACGACGGATCTCCGGATTCGGGGAAAACCGCGCCGATTCCAGCCAGCGCGGCCAGCCGGCCAGAACTGAAGGTAATCGGGGCCTGCCGGGCAGGAATTCCGGCATGAATTCCGCAGGAGTCTGGCGCTGATGCGCTCCGCGGCGCCATGGCGAACGCGGACCCTGTGACTCCTTCACGGATGATGATGTGATCAGTCGACTTCTTTCGATTCCCTTTTTTGCTGCCCTGATCGTAGTCACGGGATGCTCTGACGATGACCTGCTGGCTCCGGTGCCCGAGGCGTGCACACAGGCCGTACAGCTCGCCGCACCCGTTGGTGCGACGCCGTCGTTTACGTGGACCCCTCGCTGCGGCGCGTGGGCGATCATCGTTGTTCCGCAGGCTCCGCTTCCCACCGATCCGGCGAGCACATGGGGGCTCCAGGCCGGGGAGACGCTCATCGTCCCCGGCGTGCAGTACGGATCGCACCCGGCGGGCACCACGCTCATCCCACCGTCGGTTGTGCTCGAGGCGGGACGCTCATACATCGTGCAGGTGTATCAGGAGGGGAGCATCACGCCGCTCGGTACCCGCGCCTGGACGCCGTGAACGCGCGACGTCGTTCCGGTCCAACGTTCCGTGACCACCCGCGCGTAGGCGGGGTATTGTATCGTGGTCGTGGCGCGGCAGCGCCACCTGGGAGTCAAGCGGATCGGTTGCCAATCGTGTTCAGAGCACATGCACCCATCCAGTCGCTGTCATTCCTGACGGGGCGATGGACGGGCGATGGTTACGTGATGGAGTTCGGGGCGCCGGATGGCAACATGCTCTTCGGCGCGATGCAGGCGGTGAGCGATGGCCGCACGCGTTACTGGGAGACGTTCCGGTTCTCCGACGAGGACGGGACGCTCGCATATCACGCCTCGCATCTGGGCGGTCCGACGGGGCACTTCCCGGCGCGACGCGTGCAGTTGGCGCCGGTACCGCTGTTCGTCTTCGAGAACCCGGAGCTGCGCTCGTGGCGACGGTATGAATTCGGGAGCGACGTGTCGGGGGACGTGCTGTTCATTGCCGTGGAGGGTGAGTCCGACGAATCGCCGTTCCGGCACGAGTGGGAGCTCGTTCGAAGCGACCTGGCACAGCGGGTCGCACCCGGACGCTGAGGCCCGCCGCCCATGATCCCGCGCGGATCACCACCTCAACCATGAGACCCATGCGGCGATCGTTCACGCTGCTGCCGCTCGCCTTCGCATTGGTGGCGTGTGAGATGCAGACCGTGCGCACCTCGGAATCCGGTGACAGTGCCGCGGTGCCGAGCGTGGATTCGGCGGCAGCGTCGATTTCCGATACCGCACCGGGTGTGCTGAGCGAGCTGGGCTTCGGGCCGGCACGTGTCGGCATGACGCTCGCCGAGATCGAGGCTGCGGTTGGGCAGGACCTGGGCGAAGCGGGAGATCCCGCGTGCAGCTACGTCACGCTCCACCTGCCGCCGGGCGGCGACTCGTCGGGGGTGCGGCTGATGATGGTCGACGGCCGCCTCGCGCGTGTCGACGTGTCCGACTCGTCGATCACCACCGAGGCCGGCGCGCGCGTGGGCGACACCGAAGTGCGTGTGCTGGAGATGTATGGCAGCCGAGCCCGCATCCAGCCGCACAAGTACGTGGAGGACGGCCGCTATCTCATCGTGCCGCGCGGCCCGGGGGCTGACAGCGTCGAGCGACTCGTCTTCGAGACGGCGAACGGTCGCGTGACCGCGATGCGCGGCGGGCGGCTTCCGGAGGTGGAGTGGGTGGAGGGGTGCGGGTGACGCTTCATGCTGCTTGCTGCTCGCTACTTGCTGAGCGGAGGGGCATCTATTCTCTGATCGGCGCTGCATGGAGGTAAGTGCGCCATGCTGCACGCTGCTCGCTGCTTGCTGAGCGGAGGGGCATCTATTCGCTGAAGGGCGCTGCGTGCAGCCGCCCCGAGTAGCCTAACTCCGCGTCGCCAGCCGCCTCGGATGCGCGCAGCCACCAGCAAACAGCATGAAGCTCGCAGCATGCTGTTTCCGCGCCGCCCCGACGAGCTGCACTCAGCCCCTACATATCGAACTCTTTCGAGAACGCCACCGCGAACGTGAACGTCTTCGCCCGGCTCCGCGTCTCCATCGCGTCGGCAACGCGCTCCAGTCGCGCCGGGATTCCGAGGATGCGCTCCTGTGCCTTCTTCCCGAGTTCGTTCAGCCCGTCCATCGTCTCGATTGCCCAGTAGCGGATCTGTTCCTGCACGATCTTGAGATAATCACGCGGGCCGTAGATCCCCGCACGACGGATCACGTCGGCCATCTCGCGGAAGTGCGGCATGTTGACACCCGGCATGTCGATTGACGGCATCACCGACGCCGCCGATTGCAGCGCGGCGTTCGGATCGCGCTCCAGTACGCCCAGGAAAATCGCGCGATAGAACGCGTAGTGCCGCGCCTCTTCCTTGGCCACGTTCTGCAGCACCGTGCCGATCATCGGCTCGAATTCGCTCGCAACTCGCCCGGTGTTGGCGTGGCTCACCTGCGTGGCCCGCTCCTGCAGCGTGGTGTAAACGAATACGCGATAGGGATCCTTGTCCCACTCGGGT
>DASSBZ010000125.1:0-8639 GCA_035698205.1 Gemmatimonadaceae bacterium
CGACAAGTACCTGGCGCTGGTGGATCGGATCACGACCCGGGAGGAGCTGAGTGAGCTGATCGGGTGGGCGGTGGGTGAACTGTCCGCGCTGCACACGGCGGTGCGCGGCGGCGAGATGCGCCGCGGGGACGATGACGTGGAGGTGGCTTCGCTCGGTGCCCGGCTGTTCCGCGATCCGCAACGCGGCGGTTACCGCATCGACTACATCTATCGCAGTGACCCGGATTACCCCGACGAGCGCTCGCCGCTGGCCGATCCGGCCCTCGAGATCAGCGCTGGCGACGTGATCACCGCCGTAAACGGCGTGGGGACGCTGACGGTGGTGGACATTGGTGCGCTGCTGCGCAACCAGGCGGGGAAGCAGGTGCTCGTGACCGTCCGCTCCGGCACCGCCTCACGCGACGTGATCGTCACGCCGATCGGCAACGAGTCAAACCTGCGCTACGCCGACTGGGAATACACGCGTCGCGTCGCGACCGACGAAGGCAGCGACGGACGCATCGGCTATGTGCACCTGCGCGCGATGGGAACGTCGGATGCGAATGCCTGGTACCGGCAGTTCTATCCCGTGTTCAACCGGCAGGGACTCGTGCTCGATATGCGCCAGAATCGCGGCGGCAATATCGACAGCTGGATCCTCGAGAAGCTGATACGACGCGCATGGATGTACTGGCAGGACCGTGTCGGCGAGCCGTACTGGAACATGAACTACGCATTCCGCGGACATATGGTCGTGCTGGTCGACCAGGAGACGGCGTCCGATGGCGAGGCATTCGCCGAAGGCTTCCGTCGGCTCGGCCTCGGCCCGGTGATCGGAGCCCGGACGTGGGGGGGCGAGATCTGGCTCAGCTCGGTCAACACCCTCAGCGACAACGGGCTGGCTCGCGCGCCGATGAGTGGCGTGTATGGTCCCGAACGCAAGTGGCTGATCGAGCAGGAGGGGGTGATCCCCGACATCGTGGTCGACAACCTGCCGCACGCGACGTTTGCCGGCGGAGACGCGCAGCTCGATGCCGCCCTCGCATGGCTGGAGCGGAAGATCGCGGAGGATCCACGCCCCGTTCCCGCGCCCCCGCCATATCCGGTACGGGCGTTCCGCTATCCCGACCCGCGTTAGGCGGGGGTGGCGGCCGGCCGCTCGCGGACGACGTCCGCGGCGCGCCGGTCGTCGCGCAGTCCGAGGTAGCGCGGGTGGCGGAGCATGCCGTCCCCGGTCCATTCGGTGAAGCCGACCTGTGCGACAAGGCGCGGTTCCACCCAGTGCGCCCCATCCCGCGGTGGCAGCGACAGGCCTGCCACCGGCGGTGTCTTCCGCTCCAGGCGCGCGAGCTGCGCCGACAGCCCGGCGAGCACGCGTTCGGTGAACCCGGTGCCCACCTTTCCGGCATACCGCAACTGCTTCCCCTCGTGGTAGCCGATGAGCAGGGCGCCGAGCCCGGATCGCGATCCCTTCGGCTCGGTCCAGCCGATGATGACAAACTCCTGTTCGGACACGCACTTCAACTTGACCCAGTCGCGCGACCGGCCGCTGCGATAGGCAGCCTCCCTCCGCTTGCCGATCAGCCCTTCCATGCCGAGGCCGCAGGCTGCGCCGTAGAGTTCGTCGAAGCTGCCGTCGAGCACCGGCGCGATCCGTACCGCCGCCTGCTCCTTCACCATCCGTTCGAGCAGTTCGCGCCGGTCGGCCCAGGGACGCGACGTGAGCAGCGACCGCCCCGACCTGAGGCAGTCGAACAGCCAGAGTTCCACCGGCACCTCGTGCTGCAGCGCGGGCGGTGGATCGGCGCGCTTCATGCGCTGCTGCAGTCGGGCAAAGCTCGGGACACCGGTGCGCGGATCGGACGCGACGATCTCACCGTCGAGAATCACTCCTGCAGGAATCGCCCGCTGCAGCGCCGCTACGACCTCGGGGTAGTTGCGCTCGATCCGGATGTGATTTCGCGAATGGATGTGGATCCCGTCCGCCTGCCGCGAAACGATGGCGCGAACACCGTCCAGCTTCGGCTCGTAGATCCACCCCTCGGGCAACGGCGCCGCACTCACCAGCGTCGCGAGCATCGGCGCGATCCAGTCGCGCGCGTCGCGCTCGCTCACGGCTCCTCGTCCAGCTCCTCGACATCGAGCGCGTCACCGAGGTCCACCTTGCCATCGAGGATGTCACGCCACGCATCGCCATCGCGTGCGACAATCGCCGGTACGGTATGCAGAGTGAAGTCGGTGGGATAGATCCCGGCGAGCGCATCCCACGTGAGGGGCATGGAGACGGTCGCGGATGGATGCAGCCGCGGCGAGTACGGCACCGCGAGCGACTTGCCGCGCACGTTCTGGTTGAAGTCGAAGAACACCTTGCCGCGGCGATCCGGCACCGACCACGCCAGCGTCACGAGCTTCGGCAGGCGCCGTTCCGCATGCTCGCCGATGGCGCGGGCCATGCGACGCACTTCATCGAACGTGAACCGGCGACGAATCGGCAGGTAGAGGTGCAGCCCGGTCTTGCCCGATGTCTTGACGAATGGCACGAGACCCAGCGACTGCACGATCTCCCGGATCTCGAGCGCCACGGTGCGTACCATCTCGAATCCGGCGCGGTGCAGTCGCGGTTCCTCGCCCTCGGCCTCCTTGCCGGAATACCGGTAGGCATCCAGGTCGACCACCAGGAAGTCCGGATAGTTGAGGCGCGAGGCCCCGACCGATGCGCCAGAGGAGGAATAGTCCGTCCCGAGGCTGCGTCCGTCCGCATCACGCGCGATGCGCGAGAACCACGCGTGCAGCTCCAGCGCGGCCATCTGCCCGAGCCAGAGGAGTGTCGCGAGGTCGGAGACGCGCAGGAGATCGAGGGCGCTGTCGTTGTCGGTGCTCCACACCGGAATGGACTTCACGAAGTCCGGCGCGTCCGGAAACTTGCGCTGGAAGAACCGCTTGCCGTCCGCACCGTCGGGGGCCCGGGTAGCAAACACCGGGCGGTCGGCCAGATGCGGGAGCAGTACCGGCGAGACCGTGGCGAGGTAGCGCAGGAAGTCCCGCTTGGTGACGGCGGGGCGCGCCGCCGGCCAGAGCGGTTTGTCCAGGCTCGTCACCTTCAGCGTGACGCGCCCCACTTTGATCTCCGCGTCGACGTCGGCGCGCTCCAACTGCTCCACCACGCTCGACGCGCGACGTACCGCCGCGGTCGAGGCGGGTGGTTCAGCCGGCCTTGCGTGTCGAGCCACGGGCAGACTTGCGGCGAGTGCCAGCGGTCTTCCTGGTCTTCTTGCCGCCCCGGGAGCGATCGAGGCTGCGAGCCAGCGCCTCACGGAGGTCGATGATGCCCGCTTCCTTCTGCTCCGGCGCGGCGACGACTTCCTTCCCCTCCCGCTTGGCCTCGATGAGCGCGAGCACGGCCTCGCGATACGTATCCTTGTAGTCCGCGGGTTCGAACGGCTTGCGCAGCATGCCGATCAACTGGTGCGCCAGCTTCAACTCCTCGGCGGACACCTTGGTGCCCGAGATCCCTGCATCCTCATCGATCCTGATCTCGTCCGGGTAGAACAGCGTTTCGAGCACGAGCGAACCGGCCCGAGGGCGCAGCGCGCAGAGCTGCTCCTTCTTGCGGATCGTGATCGAAGCGATGGCCACGAGGTCCTTGTCGGCGATGGCCCGCATGAGCAGCGCGTACGGCTTCTCCCCGCGCTCGGCCGGCAGCAACTGGTACGCCTTCTCGTAGTACACCGGATCGATCTCGTCGCCAGGCACGAACGCGCGGATATCGATCGTGTGGCGGCTCGGCACCGGCAGCGACTCGAAGTCCTCGTCGGTGAGCAGGACAAACCTGCCCTTGCCATACTCGTAGCCGCGCGCAATCTCGTCCCACGGCACCTCCTCGTCGTCGGTAGGGCACCAGCGCTTCTGCTGGATGGGCGTTCCACAGGTGACGTGCACCTGTCTGAACGAGACGTCCTCGGAGCGGGTTGCGCTGTGCAGCTTCACGGGAATGCTGACAAGCCCGAAGCTGATGTTGCCCGACCAGATCGCGCGGTCGGCCATGGCTGCCTCCTTGGGTCAGAGCGGCCAGTCCCTGAGAATGCGTTCGGTCTCCTCGGAGTGCGTGCTCTCGTCGCGGATCATGTCTTCGAGCTGCACCACGAGGCCCTTGTCACCGAACTTGTCCGCTTCTTCGGCGCGCCTGGTGTAATCGGCCACCGCCTGCAGCTCGGCGGCCAGCACCGCCTCGATCATCTCACGGTTGGTGTGGACAATCGGCACCTCACGGGCCAGCGTCGTCGGTTCGCCGCCGAGTGCGACGATCTTGTTCGACAGGAACTGGGCGTGCCCCTGCTCATCCGGCACTTCCCCGAGGAAGAACTGCACGAGCTGTGGTCGATACGGCCCGGTGACCTTGGCCGCGTAGACGAGATACTGGATGATCGCCGCGTATTCGCCGGAGAGATCGTCGTTGAGCTTCTTGATAAGTGTTGCCTTGTTCACGTTCGCTCCGTTCGGGTGTCGGGATGGAACATCGATCATCGCCGTTGAGACCGTCATGTACGCGGGCACCAGCAGCAGAATGAGCAGGAGTCGGGCCAGTCGTCCCGCGGTCGGCGCAGTCGGCCTCGGCCGCTGGGTCAGCCGCTGAGCGTCGCGGCCTGCTCGCCCAGCAGGCGGATGGCCATATCGATGGTACGCCGGTGGGTGCGGAAGGCGAGGATGGCCGCGCGCAGCGTGAACCGGCCGTCGAGCATCGTCGACGAGATGAACATCCGGCCGTCGCGGCGCATTCGTTCGACGATCGTCGCGTTCGCCGCGTTGGCCGTCTCGCGATCGGCGCCAGGTGGCACCCATCGGAATGTCACGATCGAGAGATCCGGCTCCGGGCCGACCTCGAAGCCGATGCGCGCGATCTCCTGCCGGAAATATCGTGCGAGCAGCAGCTTCTCGTCGAGCGCATCACGAAATGGAGCCGTGCCGCACAGCATGAGCGGCAGCCACATTCGCAGTGCGCGAAAGTGCCGCGACAGCTCGGGGGACAGGTCGGCGGGATCGAACTCCTCGAGATCCTTGACGGCATCCTGCATGTAGTGTCCGGCGCCGGCGTGGCTCGCGACCAGCGTGCCCACATCGCGCACGAGCACGATGCCCGATCCATACGGCAGGAACAGTCCCTTGTGCGGGTCGAGGATGACGGAGTCGGATCGCTCGATGCCGGCCATCGCGGCGCGCCCCTGCTCCGTGAGCAGAAAGAAACCGCCATAGGCCGCGTCGACGTGATACCAGCACCCCTCACGGGCGGCGATGTCGGCGACGGCGTTCAACGGGTCGACGGCACCGGTGTCGGTGGCACCGGCGGCGGCCGCCACGAACCAGGGGCGCAGCCCGGCGCGCCGGTCGGACTCAATGGCCTCCCCGAGGGCATCGGGCCGCATGCGGAACTGCTCGTCCACGGCGACCGTGCGCACCGGTGCCTCGGCCAGCCCGGCGATCCGAAGCGCCTTGGCAATGCAATGGTGAGCCTGGCTCGTGAGATAGACAACCGCTCGCGGATAGTCGGCGGAACGCAGGCGATGCGCATCGCGGGCGGCCACGACGGCGGTGAGGGTGGCCAGACTGCCGCCGGAGGCGATCGTGCCACCGCCGCTCGCGGGGTAGCCCACGAGCCCCGCTACCCAGCGCAGGAGCATGTTCTCCATGCGCACGGGGCCGGGGCCGGTAAAGAAGATCCCCGCGTACTTGTCGGAAACGGCGGCAAGAAAATCGCCTAACGCGCCGTGGTAGAGGCCTCCACCCGGTATGTAGGCGAGGTGTGCGCCGGAGGCGGTATTGGCGCCGGGGCGCACCACCTCCCGGTCGAACAGCTCGATGACTTCGTCGACCGGCAGCCCGCGCTCGCTGATGGGCGCGTCGAGCAAACCGGCGGCGGGGCGATCCAACTCCACGAATGCCGGCAGCGTCTCGATCCGCCGGAGGAATCGCTCCGAGGACGCCATGACGGCGCCTCGAAGCTGCTTGCGGCGCGTGGCGCCGGGTTCGAGCACGCGCGAGGCGCGCTCCAGATGACGGATGCGGTCGAGCATCGGGTTGTGAATGAGTAGGAGGGCGGCCGACAGGGGAGCGCGGCCAGCGCCGGTGCAGCGTCGCGCGCGCCTTCACCGTGGCGGACCCCCTCCCGGTGCCAGCGCGCGAGCACGAAAGCTATGGTCGGTTACCGGGGTGTGTTCCAGCCTCCGATGTCGGCGACCAGACGGTCGGCATCGGGAGGGCCCCACGTTCCCGGCTCGTACGACAGCGGTGGCGCACCGGGCGCACGAACGAGATCGTCCACGATTTCCCACGCCGCCTCCACAACGTCCTGCCGCGCGAACAGTGTGGCGTCACCCTCCATGGCATCGCCGAGCAGTCGTTCGTAGTCGCCGAGATACGTCGCGCGGTCCACTTCCGACTCATTCAGCACCGAAAGTTCCACGGACCGGCCGGTCATCTCTTCCCCCGCACGCTTCACCCGAGCCCCCATCGCGATCTCCACCTGCGGCTTGATGCGAAACCGCACGTAGTTCCCCAGGTGCGGAGGCAGCTCGCGGAAGACCACCGACGGCGGCTTGCGAAGCTCCACCAGCACCTCGGTGACGGTGGTGGCCATGGACTTGCCTGTCCGGACGTAGAACGGCACGCCGTCCCAGCGCCATGAATCGATGCACAGCCGGATGGCGGCAAATGTGGCCACTTCCGAGTCGGCGGCCACCCCGGGTTCGGCGCGATACCCCCGGAACTGCCCCCGCACCGCATCGCTCGCGCGCATCGGTCGGATGGTGCGCAGCACCTTTGCCTGTTCGCTCCGGATGGCGTCCGGCGCGATGGATGATGGTGGCTCCATGGCCAGGAATCCCACCACCTGCAGCAGGTGGTTCTGGATGACGTCGCGCACCACCCCGGTTTCGTCGTAGAACTTCCCGCGCCCCGCCACGCCGAAATCCTCTGCCATCGTGATCTGTACGTTCTCCACGAAGTGGCGATTCCAGATGGGCTCGAGAAAGGCATTCGCGAACCGGAAGTAGATGAGGTTCTGGACGGTCTCCTTCCCCAGGAAGTGATCGATGCGGAACACCGCCGATTCGTCGAAGAACTCGTGCAGCGTACGATTGAGCGCACGTGCCGACTCGAGATCGTGGCCGAACGGCTTCTCGACCACCACACGGGCATCCTGGGTGGCCCCGGCTTCGTGGAGCTGCCTGACGACTGTACCGAACAGGCTGGACGGAATGGCGAGGTAGTGCAGCGGGCGATGCGCCCCCGCGAGTGCCTGCTTGAGCTGGGCGAACGTCGCGGGTTCGCGATAGTCGCCGTCCACATAGCGCAGGTGGTCCGCGAGCACGGCGAACACCTCGGACGTCGCCCCGCCTCCGTGCTCGTCGACGCTGGCCCTCGCGCGATCCACAAGCTGCCGGAGCGTCCACCCGGACTTGGCGACGCCGATGATGGGAAAGTCGAGACGCCCGCGCCGCGCCATCGCGTAGAGCGCGGGGAAGATTTTCTTGTAGGCCAGGTCGCCCGTCGCGCCGAAGAAGACGAAGGCGTCAGAGCGCTTCGGTACCTCTGGCAATGCCGCTGCGGATTCCTGATTCATGCGGTCCAGTCCGATACATTCATCGCACCACTACCTCGTCGGCGAAAATCCAGGAGGGGCGTCCCGCGCCCGGGTGCCACATCGGGAGCGGTCCGGCGTTGCGCGCCGTGATCCGGACGAACCGCGCCCGCGTACCGCGCGGGAGCGGATACACGAACGCGTGGCGGAAGCTGTCATCGCGCTCCGCCGGTTCGCGGTGCCCCACGCGGCCGGCCTCGATCCATCTGCTGCCGTCCGTAGAGTACGCGAACGCGACGTCGATCGGCAGCAGAATCCAGGACAGCGTAGCCTGCAGGAACGAGGCGCGAATCGTGTCGATCGCGGTCAATGCCCCGAGATCGACGGTCGCCTCGACATCGACGCCCGCCCACCCCTGCCAGAGGCCGTCCTGGTGGTTCGTGGTGCCGTGCAGTCCGTCCGTGAGCGTGAAGCGACCGGTCCCCGGATAGCTCTCGCGCGGCATCGGGCGCACGGTGACCGACCGTCCGCGCGCCAGATGCGCCTCGAGTTCGAGGTGCAGCTCGCGCGGCAGCGGATCACCATCGAGGAACGCGCGCAGCCGCACGGTCCCGGCACGCGGAAGCGCTTCAGCATCGGCATACACGCTCGATGAGGGCGTCGGCGCCGAGCCATCGGAGGTGAGTCGCACCACGATGTCATCCATGCCGCGAGTCACGTCGACCCGCGCGACGCCTGCCGTTGCGTCGTAGCGGGTACTGAGGCGCACGATGTCCTGGTCTTCGGGGCCCATCCGCACCTGCAGCGCCGCGAGCCGTCGCGCATGCTCGCCGCGCACGCGCTCGAGGAAATCCAGCGAGTCGCGAGGCGACCTGCTCCAGAGCGCTTCGGACATCGCGAGGATGCGCGGAAACGCCATGGCGTCGAAGTTGGCGGTCGTGATGTACTCTGCCCAGAGATTCGCTTCGCCACCAAGGACGTGGCGCGCCTCTTCGTCGGACAACCCCGCGGGGACCGGATCGAACGACCAGACGCGCCCCAGCGGCAGCGAGCGCGGACTGGCATCGAGATATGCATGGCTGGTAGG
>DASSBZ010000126.1:0-4873 GCA_035698205.1 Gemmatimonadaceae bacterium
CCAGGTCATGCGCATGGCGGCTCCGTTCGATACCGCCAGCGCCGAGGTGGTCGCGACCAGCCCGGATCCCATTCGCAACGTGACGTACAGTCGCGACGGGTCAAAGGCGTTCGCCACCGTCACGAAGAGCGGCCGCAGCGGCATCGCGTACTGGGAGCTCGGGCAGTCGTCGGCGGAGCGCCGCATGCTGGTCGACTTCCATCATCCGGACAGCCTTTTCACCAACCCCGGTTCGCTCTGGACCGACCATACGCCTAACGGCATCGACTTCGTGGTCGTGAGCAGGGCCGGTGATGCCGCCTGGCTCCGGGGCGACGGGCTCAAGCCGGACTTCAAGCCTCGTCCGTTCGTCGACCGCGTGGCGCTGGCCGACGGCGCGCGGTCCCGGATCTTCGAGGGCGCAAGCGACTCGTGGGACCAGCCCATCGTGGCGCTCGATCCCGATGCCGGCCGCCTGATCGTGACCCGCGAGTCGATGCACGTGTTCCCGGACAGCTACCTCTGGACGAGCGACGCAGGCTTCACCAACCTGACGAACAACCCGGATCCGTTCCCGGAGCTCACGGCGGCGAAGCGCGTGGACTTCTCCTTCACTCGGCGCGACGGGCTCGAGGTGCAGGGCCGCGTGTCGCTGCCGCTCAACTATCGCGAGGGCGAGCGCGTCCCGGCCATATTCTGGACGTACCCGCGCGAGTTCACGCAGGCGGACGAATACACGCGGTCGGCGATCGAGGCGCGGAACCACAACGCGTACACGAACCTCACCTGGTTGCGCTGGTCCGACCTGTGGCTCACGCAGGGGTACGCGCTGGTCTACCCCGACATTCCGATCATCGGCGAGAACTACAACGACACTTACATCTCGAGCCTCGTGGACGCGATGTACGGTGCGATGCGGGCCGTGGACAAGCTTGGCCTCGTCGATATGGATCGCATCGGGCACGGTGGCCACAGCTACGGCGCGTTCGCGACGGCGAACCTGCTGGCGCACACCCCCTTCTTCCGCGCCGGTATCGCGGGCGATGGCGCCTACAATCGCTCGCTCACGCCAACGGGATTCCAGGCGGAGCCGCGAACCATCTGGGCGGCGCCGGACACGTATATCGAGATGTCCCCGTTCTTCAAGGTCGACCAGATCAACACGCCGCTGCTCATGTACCACGGGGCCGACGACAACAACACCGGCACCTGGCCGGTGCAGTCGGAGCGGCTGATGCAGGCGCTGACGAGCCTCGGCAAGACCGCCGTGCTCTACAAGTATCCCTTCGAGTCGCACACCCCGCGCGCCATCGAGAACAACCTCGACATGTGGGCGCGCTGGGTGGGGTGGTTCGACCGGTACGTGAAGGCCGGCGGGACGAGCACCAGCGACGGCGGGTGACGCAACCTAACGCGACGCCGGCCGCTGCACCCCGTCGCCGAGCTTGAAGTAACCAGGCAGCGACACCGGCGTGCGACCGGTGATCGCCGCCTGTCCCAGGATCGCCTGGGCGGCGGCACGTTCCGACGCGTCGCCCACGCTGTATGTCGTGAGATACGTCCCAGCCGACGGGAGCTGGCGCAGCAGGTACGGATTGCCGAAGGCGATCGTCACGGCGCGTGCCCCCCTCGACTTCGCGATCGCGTCGAGCGTGGACGCCACCGCCACCGGGATCGCCGGACGCCCCTGTCCCTCCATGCGGCGTACATACGCCGCGATCACGACGCGCTCGGCGCGCTCGGCCTGGGCCCGGGCCGCATCGAGCTGCGACTGCGCCGATGATGGCGAGAGCGCGATGATGCGCACGTCCGGGAGCACCGTGCGCAGCGCGGTGGTGAACTCCCGGCCGGCACGCAGCTCGGTCTCGGGCATGTACTGCACCACCACGGTGCCGCGACCGCCGACCGGCAGCGCCCCAGGCTGTTCCCGCACCAGCGTGACGGCCCGTGTGGCGATGTCCTCCGCGAGCGCGCGATGCGCCGGCGCCCCGACGACCTGCCGGAGGCGCGCAAGGTCGACCATCGGATTGAACGCAATCCCGGAACGTGCCTTGAGCTCGAGCACCCGGCGCGCCGATGCCGCAATGCGCTCCTCGCTGATCTCGCCGCGCTGCACCGCCGCCAGCACGGCGTTGATGGCGCGCGTGGGGTCATCGGGCTTGAGCAGGATGTCGGTTCCGGCCTTCACCGCCAGCACCGCGCTCTCTTCGACCGTGTAACCCTTGCCGACGCCGTCCATGGAAAGCGCATCGGTAATGGTGAGTCCCTCGAAGCCGAGGGTATCGCGGAGCACGTCGGTGATGATGTGCGGCGAGAGCGTCGCCGGCGTGGTCGAATCACCCTCGATGGCCGGAAGGGCGATGTGGGCGCTCATCACCAGCCCCACGCCGGCGTCGATCGCGGCCCGGAAGGGCACGAGCTCCACGCGTTGCATGCGCGCCCAGTCCGCCGTGACGACCGGGAGCCCGACGTGCGAATCAACGTCGGTGTCACCGTGCCCCGGGAAATGCTTTGCCGTGGCAAAAACGCCCACTTCCTGCGACCCCTTCACGAAGCCGGCCGACAGCCGCGCGACGCGCGCCGGGTCCTCACCGAACGACCGGGTGTTGATGACGGGGTTGGCCGGATTGTTGTTGACGTCGACGACCGGCGCGAAGTTGATGTCGATCCCGACCGCACGCGCCTCGCGACCGATCACCTTGCCCACCTCGTAGGCATCGCTGTCGCGGCCGGTGGCGGCGATGGCCATGGCGGTTGGGAACTCGGTCGCCCCGCCGGCCGCGATCATGTAGTGGGTGAACACGCCCCCCTGAAGGCGGCCGAGCGCCGGCTCGAGATCGCTGGCGAACTGCATCGGCACCTTCGCCAGCGCCTGCATGGCGTTGATCTTCGCTGCTGCCTCGATCGGCGAGCCGAGCGAGATCGTCGCGCTCCCCACGCCGTCGTCCACGATCCACCGGCGCAGCTCGGCGAATGACGAGTCCTGGGTGTTGGCGTAGTCGGCCAGCACCCAGACCTGCACCATCTGCCCGATTCGCTCGCGGAGCGATAGCGTGGCGAGGGTGCTGTCGACCCAGCGCTGCTGCCATCCGGTGAGCCGGGACGACGGTTCGAGGTTGAACTCGCCGTCCTGGATCAGTGGCGGAGTCGGTCGCGATCCGGCGGCCTGTGCGGCGAGGTCGGGGTTCGCGCCGCCACCGGAGCTTCCGGAAGGGGAGGGGGCCTGTGGTGCGCAGGCGCTACCGAGGGCGAGGGCGATGGCGCCCCCGGTGACGAGGAGCTGCCGGCGTGGGTTGAGAGAGCGTCGCATACCCGAATGATACCCCCGAAAGGCGTCATCGGCGCGCGACTGAGGGTGTCCGCTTTCGTACCCCGGGTGCGCAACGATCCGGGGCGGCTCGACCGTGCCCCTCGCATTTCACATTGAAAGCGTGCATCGTCCGGGGTTGGACCGGATCGACACTTTGCCTGTCCCGCTTCGTAGGGCGCGCTGCGTCACGAACGGGACGAGCCCCGTGGGGTGACGCCTGCCATGGACACATCGAGGAAATTCCACATGAGATCAATGCTGATGTCGGGTGTCGCGATCGCGGCACTCGCACCGACCGTACTGTTGGCGCAGTCGCACGATGCCCACACCGCGCACGCCGCGGCGGCGCCGCGCACGATCACGCTCACCTACACCGACTATTCGTTCGCCGACATGCCGGACACCGTTCCGGCCGGCATGATCACGTTGCGCGGTGTGAACGAAGGGAAGGAACCCCATCAGGCGATGGTGGTGCGGCTCGCCGACGGTCACACAGCCGATGAGCTGATGCGTGCGCTCCAGATTCCGGGCCCGCCGCCATCGTGGATGCATATCGAAGGGGGGCCGCAGGTGGGCGCGGACGTCATGCTCAACCTGGGCCCCGGGCAGTACGTGCTGCTGTGCATGATCCCGTCGCCGGACGGGACGCCGCACGCGATGAAGGGGATGGTGCGGCCGTTCACCGTAGTCCCCTCGAGCGCTGCCGCCGAGTCCCCGCCGGTTGTTGATCTCGAGATGACGATGGCCAACTACGACTGGACGATGACCAAGCCGCTCTCGGCCGGCAAGAACGTCATCAAGGTCACCACGGCACCGGGACAGCCACACGAGTTCGTGATCGCGCACCTGCTGCCGGGGAAGGGCGCGAAGGACATCGCCGCGTGGGAGCAGAACATGAGCGGCGGCCCGCCGCCGTTCGACTTCATCACCGGCAACGCGCCGCTGGAAGCCGGCGTGACGAACTACCTGACGGTCGACCTCAAGCCGGGGCGTTATGCGCTTGTCTGCTTCATCCCGGATGCGACGGATGGGAAGAGCCATCTGGCGCATGGCATGATACGGGAGGTTGTTGTGCGGTAGGGGCTGGGCACGCACAGCATGCTGCGTGCTTCACGCTACTAGCTGGTGGCTGCTTGCAACCGGCGGTGTAGTTCAATGCAGCGATGACTTGTCGGGGCGCAGCCTGCAGCATGCCGCATGCAACGCCCCGTCAAGCCGAGTCAGCTTGGCAGCCGGCGGCGGATGCAGGCCGCCACCAGCCAGTGGCGTGCAGCTGTCAGCATGCTGTTATCGCGTGCCGATCACGCGATACGCAACCACGATCGGCCCGTCCCTCCCCGGTCGCGCCACGGGGTGGATCAGGACGCTGAGTCCGGAGCCGGCATCGAGACGGATCCCCATCGTGGGCAGGTCGCGCACGAGATCGCCGCCGGCAGTCATCGCCCCCTCGGGGATCAGCGCGAGCAGGGAGTCGGCGGCGGCACCGAATACCAGGGGCAATGTCCTGCGGACGGTGCGCTCGAACTTCGGTGCGCGGCGGGTGCGTCCGAGCACGGTGTTGAAGTGCACGTGTACCGTATCACC
>DASSBZ010000127.1:0-7827 GCA_035698205.1 Gemmatimonadaceae bacterium
GGATGCGTTGCGCGTATCGGACGGCTGGAAGTACACCATCCAGAAGAACGCCACACCCACCAGCATCGCGACCGCGTAGCGCGGCTGGCGCAGGCGCGCGAGCTGCCGGGCCACACGATTGCGCAGCGTGCGCACGACGACGAAGCCGAGTGCACTCGCGCTCACGGAATCGCGCGCCCCTCGCTGTCACCGCCGGTGAGCGTGAGGAAGAGGTCCTCGAGCCCGAGTCCGGCGAGCTCGGGGCGCTCCCGCACGATGCTCGCCACCGAACCGCGCGCGACCATGCGTCCGCGCCGGATCACCAGCAGGGAGGTGCACAGCTCCTCCACGAGCTGCAGCAGGTGTGAGCTCAGGATCACGGCGACCCCCTGTCGCGCGCGATCGGCGATGGTCGCACGCATCCGTTTCATCCCGGCGGGATCGAGCCCCGTGAGGGGTTCATCGAGGATCAGCACGTCAGGACGGTGCAGGAGTCCGCAGGCGATGGCGAGCTTCTGCTTCATCCCGCGCGAGAGCTCCGACGGCAGCGCCCTTCGCCGCTCGGAGAGCTCGAACTCGTCGAGCAGCGCCGGAATGCGATCCGGTGCGTCGGCCACGCCATAGAGGCGCCCGACGAACTGCAGGTGCTCCTCGGTGGTGAGGTAGTCGAAGAGCGACGGCTCGTCGGGGATGAAAGCCAGGCGTGCCTTCGCGCGCGCCGGGTCATCGTTGAGATCGTGACCGCCGATGCGGATGCGACCGCTGGTGGGATTGATGATGCCGCACAGCGATCGCAGCGTGGTCGTCTTCCCGGCGCCATTCGGGCCGACCAATCCGAGCACCTCCCCGGCGGTCACGCTGAACGAAAGCGATTCAACGGCGGTGATGCTGCCGTAGGTCTTCGTCAGGTTCTCGACCTGGATGATGCTCGGATCGTCGGTGGTTTCACGCATGGGCTTGCCGCCGATGGTAACACCGGGCACGGCGGCGCGCGAGTGCAGCGATCAGCCCTGCGGCGCGCTCATGAGATTGGCGAACCGGCGCTGCATCTCGTCCGCGGCCACGTCTTCCTTGTGGGTGGAGATGGTCCACACGTGCCCGAAGGGATCCTTGATGTTGCCCGAGCGGTCGCCGTAGAACTCATCGCGCAGCTCGCGCACGACTTCGGCACCGAGCTTCACGGCGCGGTTGAACACCTCGTCCGAATCCTCCACGTACATCATGAGGCTCACCGGCGAGCCCTGGTACGCACTCGGGCTGCGATAGCCCATCTCCGGCATGGCGTCGGCCAGCATGATGGTGGAGGTGCCGATGCGCATTTCGGCATGGCCGATGGTGCCCTCGTGCTCGAAGCGGAAGAGCTCCTCCGCACCGAACGCCTTGCTGTAGAAGTCGATGGCCGCGGCAGCGCTGTCGACGATGAGGTACGGTGTGACCGTGTGGTAACCGGGGGGCACGGGTTTGACCGACATCTGAACCTCCTCGTGGGTGTATTGGTGTTCCGGGGGAGCAATAATACCGAACAAATACCGAAAGTGCAACCCTTCGCAGTTGCGTTCGGTGCTCCCGACTACAGCCGCATGCGCCGCACCAGCGCCTGGAAATCCGGGCGATCGCGCACGCTGTCGAACAGGGGGTTCACACGCAGGTAGGACAGCCAGCCGCGTCGGTCGACGTAGGCGCGTTCGGTCCACGCCATCGCCTCGTCGAGATTGCCGAGACCGATCTGGAGTGTCGCGAACGCCACGGGGGAGACGTACTCGCCGAGCGCGCGCTGTTCGAGGTCTGCCAGCACCGCCTGGGCTTCATCGCGCTTTCCGGCGCGCGCCAGCGCGTAGCCGAGCGTGGCGAGCGTGTAGCTGCCGGAGCCCGGGATCTCCACCGCGTCTCGCAGCACGCGCTCGGCCTCGGCGAAGTTCCCCTCGTGCACGAGGATGAGCCCGAGCACGCGATAGTTCTCGTCGGTCACCGGGTTCATCGCGATCGCACGCGTCATGTGATGACGCGCATCGGCCCAGCGGCGGGCATAGAAATACAGCCACCCGACCGATCGTCGCACACTTACCGAGGTCGAATCCAGCGCCAGCGCGCGGTGCCCCTCGGCAACGGCCGCGTCCACCCGCCCCTGCGACGCCAGCAGGAATGCGTACCACTGTCGCGCCGTTGCATAACGCGGATCGATCTCGATGGCGCGGCGAAACGACCTTTCGGCGGCCGGCCAGTCCCAGTCGTAGATGAACTGGCACCAGGCAAGCGATGTGTGCGCCTCGGCGAGCGTGTCGTCGAGTTCGAGTGCCTGGATGGCGTACGACTTCGCGCGCTCGAGCCCTTCGGCGACGGGCACGCTGCGATAGTCCACGTGCAGCGCCCAGGCATCGGAGAGGCCGGTATAGGCCAGTGCGTAGCCGGGATCCTCCTGCACGGCGCGCTCGAACCACTCGACCGCCTCGGTCACCCCGTCGACGGTTCGCTGGTTCCAGGCGTAGCGCCCCTTGAGATAGAAGCCGTACGCCTTGACGTTCGATGTGTAGCGCCTGGGTGCCGGGCTCACCCCCGGTAACGCCAGCTCCCTGTCCAGCGCGCCAAAGGACGTGGCGCGCAGCGTTTCCGTGATGGTGCGCGCGATGTCGTCCTGGATCGCGAACACATCGTCGAGCTCACGATCGTAGCGCTCGGACCAGAGCAGGCGGCCATCGTCGGTGGACGTGAGCTGCGCCGTGATGCGGAGCCGGGTTCCCGACTTGCGAACCGTCCCTTCGAGCACCACGCCGACTCCAAGGCGCGCGCCGATGGCCCGCACATCGAGCGAGCGCCCCTTGAGGGCGAACACGGACGTCCGGGATGCCACCTGTAGCCCATCGACGTGGGCCAGTGCGTCGATCAGTTCGTCGGTGATGCCGTCGCTGAGATATTCGTTGGCGGGCTCCGGGCTCGCATTCACGAAGGGCAGGACAGCGACGCGGCACTCGTCGTTGTCGCGTGGCGCACCCTGGGCGGGTTCGGGTGCCACGAGCGCGGTGACGAACTCGATCACGCCGGAGAAGCGATCACCCGGTTCCTTGGAGAGTGCGCGCGCGATCGCACCGGCCATGGCACGCGGCGCGTCGGGTCGCAGCGCGCGCAACGGCGTCGGCGATTCGGTCACCTGCCGTGCCATCGTCGCGCGCGCATTCTCCCCGCGGATCGGCGGTGTGCCCGCGAGCAGTTCGTAAAGCACACACGCCAGTGCGTAGATATCACTCGAACTCCCCAGCTCCGGGTCGCCGCTCGCCTGCTCGGGGCTCATGTACTCGGCGGTGCCCACGACGAGGCCACCATCGGTCACGAATCCCGACGGAGGTGACGCATCGGTACCGCTGAACGCGCGCGCAATTCCGAAATCGGCGAGCAACGCGTGGCCGTCGGCGAACAGGATGTTCTCGGGCTTCACGTCGCGGTGGACGATCCCCTGCCGGTGCGCGTAGTCGAGCCCGGCGGCGATCTCCTGCGCGATGCGAGCGACCTCGTTCACGGGGAGTTGCCGGCCCGTGGCAATCCGGTCGCGCAGCGATCCTCCGGGGATGAATGGCGAGACGTAGTAGAGCTGGCCGGCCGCCGCCCCCGAATCGATGAGGGGAACGATGTGCGGGTGGGAGAGCCGCGCGGCGATGCCGATCTCGCGGAGGAAGCGCTCGCTGCCGTGCGCTGTCGTCAGCTCCGGGCTGAGCACCTTGAGCGCGACAGGGCGATCGTGCTTGCGATCGTTGGCGAGGTAGACTGTGGCCATCCCGCCGCGCCCGATCTCGCGGTCGATCAGGTAGCGATCCGCCAGCTCGGCGCGCAGCGGCTCCAGCGGCTCGGTCATTGGACCGCTGAATATGGCGGGTTGGGCTGCTCCGGGGGAGCGCCAGGCGCGCGGGGCGACCGGCATCACGTACCGGTGTGTCGACCCTTGCGCGGAGCGGAGAGCAGCTCGAGCAGCACAACCGCGTCGTTATGCTCCTCGTCCTTCGCCCCGTAGACGAGCGTGATCGGACCGTTTCGCATGAGGGAACGAAGCTGTTCCAGCGGCTCCGGGTTCCCGGCGAGTTCCCGCCTGTACCGCTCGCCGAACTCATCCCATCGCTCGGGGCGATGGCCGAACCATTTGCGCAGGTCGGTTGACGGAGCGACCTCGCGCAGCCAGAGGTCGATGCGTGCGTGCGCCTTGGAGATGCCGCGAGGCCAGAGCCGATCGATCAGGATGCGATAGCCGTCCTCTTCCGCCGGCGCTTCGTACGCGCGCTTGATGCGCGGCTTTCGGGTCGACATCCGATCATCGCTCCCGGTTGTCGTGTGTCGATTCATCGTGGTCGCGCGTCGGCCGCGACTTCGCGCGTGACGCCCTGTGCTCGAGGCGCGTCCGTGCCTTCTCCGCCATATCGGCAAAGTGCTTTCGCGCGAGCTCGAGTTCCTCGTCGTCCTGGTCCTCGAGGTCAATCAGGTCGTTCCGCGCGCCGTGTACCGATCGGATGATCTCGTCGAGCTTGAGCTGGATGGCCTCGGTGTCGCGGTTCTGCGTATGCTGAATGAGGAAGACCATCAGGAAGGTGATGATCGTCGTGGAGGTGTTGATGACGAGCTGCCAGGTATCGCTGAAGCCGAACACCGGTCCGCTTACTGCCCATATGACTATGAGCGCGACGGCGGCGGCGAACGTTGCCGGCCGCCCCGCCCCGGTGGAGAGCGCCTTCGCGAATCGAACGAACGGACGCGATCGCTTCTGGTTCATGCGCGGATTCCGGAGGGCGGTTGAATCTCCTGCGATTACGGGCTCAGCCTTCCGGACGACGAGAGCGAGCCGTTGCTGCACCCAGGTCGAGCGAGATGAGCGCGGCAAGGGCCGCGCCCTGAATGGCGTTCGCGCTGACTGGCATTTCGTCAAGAAGTGCACCAACCCGATCGAGCGCCGAGCGCTGGTGCGGGGCGAGCTGAATCTGCGGACAGTCGGTCACGAGCATCAATGCGTCCGCGAAGTCGCCGGCAAGGCGTGCCGCACCCCCCCCGGACTCAGGGGGAGACGCGGCCAGGGCCCGCAGCGAGTCGATCAGTCGCTCGATCAGGAGGCGTCCGTGATGTTCGAGGAGGTGCCGTGGTTCTTCACCGACTCGATGCCGGCGTCTCGTGAGGCCTCGCTCGCGTACATCTGGCTGCTGCCGATGACCTGATGGTTGGCTGCCTTCAGCGTGAAGTGGAACTTGCCGTTGGCGGCGACCGCTTTCGCGTAGCGCGCGTCGTCCTGGCAGTTCTTCTGCACCGAGGCAACGCCGTTCTGCGCGGATGCCTTCGAGTCGTACATCTCGCTCGTGAGGAGGATCTCGCCGTTGCCGGCCTTGAGGTTGAAGTGGAACTGGCCGCTTGCCGCCTTCTTCAGCTCGAACGATCCCGCCATGATCTGACTCCCGGTCCGGGGTGAAGTCCGGTCGAGCGACCACCTCGATGATCGCGTCGACCGTGTGAGCACCGAAAGCTAGGGACGGGCCCTCGATGGCGGCGGCGAATCTTCCCGCGGAGCCGCGCCGTAGGCGAGTGGCATGCCAACTATCCGGCCGATCCGGTTGTCGGACAGTCTATCGGCTCGACCTCGCCCCGACTTCTTCCGCCCGTCGTCATGCGCCAACTGAAGCTGGCCTTCCGGACGCTGTTTCGCACGCCGTTCGTGACCACCGTGGCAATCCTGTCGCTGGCGCTGGGCATCGGCGCGAACGCGGCGATCTTCTCGCTGTTCGACCAGATGCTGCTCCGGCCGCTGCCGGTGCACGACCCGGGGCAGCTCGTGGACCTCGCGGCGCCTGGTGTGAAGAACGGATCCACGTCGTGCAACCAGGCCGGTTCCTGCGAACTGGTGTTCAGCTATCCGATGTTCCGGGACCTCGAGAAGTCGCAGACGGTGCTGTCGGGGCTCGCCGGCCATGTGCTGTTCGGCGCCAACCTGTCGTTCCGGAACCAGCCGATGACCGGGCAGGGGGTGCAGGTCTCGGGCTCGTACTTCCCCACGCTCGGCGTGCGGCCGGCGCTCGGCAGGCTGCTCGGCCCCGACGATGACCGCGTGCTGGGTGGTCACTTCGTGGTGGTACTCGCGCACAGCTTCTGGGAAGCAAAGCTCGGATCCGATCCGGCGGTACTCAACCAGCAGATCATCATCAACGGCAAGTCGATGACGATCGTCGGCGTGGCGCCGCGCGGGTTCGAGGGCACCACGCTCGGCGCGCGTCCGCAGGTGTTCGTGCCGCTCACGATGCGCGGGGAGGTCACCCCGATCCGGCGC
Source organism: Gemmatimonadaceae bacterium (assembly GCA_035698205.1). Taxonomy (GTDB): domain Bacteria; phylum Gemmatimonadota; class Gemmatimonadetes; order Gemmatimonadales; family Gemmatimonadaceae; genus DASSBZ01. The sequence goes on from DASSBZ010000127.1 coordinate 6,266, forward strand.
GCGGACATGGAGCGACGCAACAGCTACTGGCTCTACGTGTTTGGCCGGCTGAAGCCCGGTGTGTCGATCGAACAGGCGAGTACCGCCCTCAACACGATCTACAGGCCGATCATCACCGACATCGAGGCGCCGCTGCAGGAGGGGATGAGCGACGTGACGATGGCCCGCTTCAAGGACAAGGAGATCGTCGTCACGCCGGGGCAGCGCGGCCAGAGCTCCATGCACGAGGAAGCAAAGACGCCGCTGGCCATGCTGTTCGGGATCACCGGCGTCGTGCTGCTCATTGCCTGTGCCAACATCGCCAACCTGCTGCTCGCCCGTGGCGCCAATCGTTCCATGGAGATGGCAGTACGGCTGGCGCTCGGCGCCAGTCGGCGACAACTGCTCACGCAACTGCTCACCGAGTCGGTGCTGCTAGCATTCATGGGAGGGATGGCCAGTCTGCTGGTCGCCAAGTGGACGCTGGGCGCCATCTCGTCGATGCTGCCGCCCGAGGCCGCGCAGTCACTGAACTTCGTGCTGCAACCGTCGGTGCTGCTGTTTGCCGGCGGCATGTCGGTGGCGACGGGGTTGCTGTTCGGCATGTTCCCGGCGCTGCACAGCACGCGCCCGGATCTCGTGACCATCATCCGGGCAAACACCGGCCAGCTCGGCGGACATCGCGCGGCCGCGCGGTTCCGCGCCACACTGGTCACCGTGCAGATCGCGCTCTCCATGGCGCTGCTCGTCTCGGCGGGGCTGTTCATCAAGAGCCTGATGAACGTGAGCCGGGTGGATACCGGCGTGAAGGTCGACGATGTCGTCACCTTCGGCATCTCCCCGTCGCGCAACGGGTACGACAGCACGCGCGCGCATGCGCTGTTCGAACGCGTGGAGGAGGAGCTGGCGGCCATCCCCGGCGTGAACGGCGTGACATCGTCCATAGTGCCGCTGCTCGCGGGGAGCAACTGGGGCACGTCCATTCGGGTGCAGGGGTTCCAGTCCGGCCCCGACATCGACTCCAACTCGCGATACAACGAGGTGAGCGCCGGCTACTTCTCCATGCTCGGGATCCCGCTCATTGCGGGGCGCGAGTTCACCACCAGCGACAAGTCCGGCACGACGCAGGTGGCCATCGTGAACGAGACGTTCGCGAAGAAGTTCAACATGGGGCGTGACGTGGTCGGCAAGTTCATGGCACAGGGCAACAGCGAGGGTGAGCTCGACATCCAGATCGTCGGCTTCGTTCGGGACGCCAAGTACAGCGATGTGAAGGACACCATTCCGCCGCTCTTCTTCACGCCGTGGCGGCAGGACATGCGCGCCGGGGATCTCAACTTCTATGTGCGCTCGTCGCTGGCGCCGGAGCAGTTGCTGCGGACCATCCCGGCGGTCATGAAGAACATCGACCCGAACCTGCCGCTCGAAGACATCAAGACGATGCCGCAGCAGGTGCGTGAGAACGTCTTTCTCGATCGGATGATCAGCACGCTCTCGGCGTCGTTCGCGATTCTCGCGACGTTGCTGGCGGCGGTGGGGTTGTACGGCGTGCTGGCGTACACCGTGGCACAGCGCACGCGCGA
>DASSBZ010000128.1:0-4239 GCA_035698205.1 Gemmatimonadaceae bacterium
CGCAGAGGGACAGGGGCAGGGACAGGGGCAGCAGGGACAGCAGGGACAGGGGCAGCAGGGACAGCAGGGTCAAGGACAACAGGGCCAGGGGCAGGGACAAAGCCAGGGTCAGCAGGGTCAGGGACAAAGCCAGGGTCAGCAAGGACAGGGTCAGGGACAGGGTCAGGGTCAGCAAGGCCAGGGACAGGGCCAAGGCCAGGGACAGGGACAGGGCCAAGGTCAGCAAGGACAGGGACAAGGCCAGGGACAGCAGGGTCAGGGACAACAAGGACAGGGCGGTGGTGGTCAGGCGCGCGGTGAGCGCGGCGGCTTTGGCGTCACCGGCGGAAGCGGTGGCCAGGGGCCTGCTACCGGTGCGCGCGGCATGCCCGGCAATCTCGGCGACGACGAGGTGCGGCAGTTCACTCGCGAGTATCGCAACCGGTTGGAGTCCGCGCGCGAGCTGCAGCGTGAACTCCGCGAACTCGGGCTCGACACGGGCGATCTGGAGCGCACCATCGAGCAGATGCGCGGGCTCGGCGCCCCCGGCACATATGAGGACATGGCGGAGGTCGAGCGACTGCAATCGCAGGTGATCGAGGGGCTCAAGGCATTCGAGTTCGCGCTGCGGCGCCAGTTGGGCGCCGGCACCGAGTCGATGCCCGTGCTCGGCGGTAACTCCGACGTGCCCGCCGAGTTCAAGGCGCTGGTGGAGGAGTATTATCGTTCGCTGGCTCGCAAGGGCAGGCCGTGATGTCGGTCGTGCTCCACGCTCTTTCCATTCGGGGACCCGCATGTCGATAGCAACCACGCCGCCGCCCGGCACCGACGAATTCAACGAGTACTACCTTGGTTACGTCTCGCTCGTCCCCGCCGGCGATCTCGTCACGCTGCTGCACACGCAGGGCGACGACGTGCGGCGGCTCGTTGCCGACGCGGGCGAATCGCGCGGCGGCTACCGCTATGCGCCGGCGAAGTGGAGCATTCGCGAGGTGGTCGGCCACATGTCCGATACCGAGCGGATATTCTCCTACCGGGCCCTGCGCATCGCGCGGAACGATCCCACACCGCTCGCCTCGTTCGACGAGAACGCCTATGCGGACATCGCGGGACACGACGCGCACTCGCTCGCCGCACTCGCGGATGAATGGAGCGTGGTGCGCAATGCGAGCGTCGCGCTGTTCGCGTCGCTGGACGACGCGGCCCTCGTGCGTCGCGGCACCGCCAGCGGACACACGCTCTCCGCGCGAGCGGCGGGCTTCATCACCTACGGGCACACTGCGCACCACCTGCGCATACTGCGCGAGCGATACCTCGGCGGTTGACCGCGGCGCGTCGTAGCCCCGCAGGAGCGCAACGACGACTGGCGGATGCGCGCAGGACCGCTATACTGACGGCCGACCGTTCGTGTGATCGTCCGCTTTCCTCTCACGTTGCCAGCCGTGCCATCGCTTCACCTGCGCCCCGCCCGCGTGGAAGACACGCCGGTCATTCTCGCCCTCATCCGTGGGCTTGCCGAATATGAGCGGCTGCCGCATGAATGCACCGTCACGGAAGAGCAGTTGCGCGCGTCGCTGTTCGGCGAACATCCACAGGCCGAAGTGATCCTGGCCCGGCTCGATGATGAAGTCGCCGGGTTCGCGCTCTTCTTTCATAACTACTCCACGTTTGTTGGCCGTCATGGGCTCTATCTCGAGGATCTGTTCGTGTGGCCGCGCTTCCGCGGACAGGGTATCGGACGCGCGCTGCTCTCCCGCCTCGCACGGATCGCGCTCGATCGTGGGTGTGGTCGCTTCGAATGGTCGGTGCTCGACTGGAACGCGCCGGCCATCCGCTTCTACCAACGGCTCGGTGCTGTCGCCATGAACGACTGGACCGTGTATCGCGTGACCGACTCCGCGCTCGAGCGACTTGCCGGCGAGGCCTGATACCCGGGCGGCCGGGAGGCGGGAGGCATTCATCGTCCTCGCCGCGCTGCTGGCCGGCTTCGCGCTGGGCGCGCTCGTGCGGGCCACGAGGCCACCGTTCGGAGATGCGCTTGTCGCCCTGATCGCCCCCGTCGGCACGCTCTGGGTCAACGGCATCCGGATGACGGTCGTGCCGCTGGTGGTGGCCCTGCTGGTGACCGGCGTGCTGAGCGGCGTCGGCTCGCGCGCACTGGGCGCACTCGGCATGCGATCGCTGCTGGTCTTTGCGGCGATGTTGTTCGCCGGCGGCACGCTTGCGGCCATCGTGACGCCACCGGTGCTCGCGCGCATGCAGCTCGCGCCGGAAGTCGCGGAGGCGCTCCGCGCGAGCGGCTCCGCGGGTGGCGAATCCGCGGCGACGACCCCCGCGCTGCCATCCATCGCCGAGCGCATCGTGGCGTGGCTGCCGTCGAACCCCGTGCGCGCGGCCGCCGATGGCGACATGCTCCCGCTGATCATCTTCACGCTGCTGTTCGCGCTCGCCATCGGGCGCCTTGCGCCCGCCGCGCGCGATGCGATGCTGCGGCCGGCGCAGGCGCTCGCCGACACCATGCTCGTGATCGTCGGCTGGATTCTTCGCGTTGCGCCCATCGGCATCTTCGCGCTCGGCTTCGCGCTGGCGGCGCGTACCGGTATCGGCGCCGCCGGCGCGCTGATCTGGCTCGTTGCGCTGCAGGCGGCGGTCTGCCTGCTCTACACGCTCGGTGTCTACCCCGCGGTTCGGGTGTTCGGTGGCCTGTCGTTCGGGCGCTTTGCGGCGGCGGTGGCGCCGGCCCAGTCCATCGCGTTGAGCGCGCGGTCATCGCTCGCGGCACTCCCGGCACAGATCGAGTCGGCGACCGAACAGCTCCATCTGCCGACGCCGGTGACGAGCTTCGCGTTGCCCTTTGCCGTTTCCACCCTTCGCGCGAACGTTCCCATCACGTGGGTGGTGTGCGTGCTCTTTCTCGGCACGCTCTACGGTGTGCAGATCGCGGGCGTGGCGCTGGCAGCGCTCGTGGTGACATCGGTGCTCGCCAGCTTCAGCGTCCCCGGGATTCCCAGCGGGAGCCTGTTCATCCTCGCACCGGTGCTCGTGTCGTACGGCCTGCCGCCCGAGGCCGTCGGTCTGCTGATCGCCGTGGACCCCGTCCCGGACATGTTCAAGACCCTCGCCAACGTCACCTCGCACCTCGGCTCAGCGGTGCTCGTGTCACGCGTCGTGCCTGACGATGCTGCCGCGCTCACAGACGCCGAGGTGCCTGCCGCCTGACGCGACAGGCCCCGTGCATCGGGCAGCGTGTGGCCGCCATCCGGTCATCCACCGGTGGCGGCGTCCGGTTCGGGTTCGTGTGGTACGCCACGCAGGTGGATGGCTTCCCGCCTGGACCGCACCCGGATGTTGAGCATCTCCACGAGCGTGGAGAACGCCATGGCGAAGTACGTGTAGCCCTTCGGGATGTGCTGGCCGAGCCCTTCCGCGACGAGGTTCGTGCCGATCAGCACGAGGAAGGAGAGCGCCAGCATCTTGACGGTCGGATGCCGGTCCACGAAGTCGGATATCGGACCGGCCGCTGACAGCATGACGCCGAGCGCCACCACATTGGCCGCGATCATGATCGTGAGGTGATCCACCATGCCGACCGCCGTGATCACCGAGTCGAGCGAGAAGACGATGTCGATCAGCATGATCTGCACGATCACCGATCGCAGCGATGTGCTCGCGCGCGGGCCGGACGCCGCCGTCAGGTCATCCCCTTCCAGCTTGCTGTGGATCTCGTGCGTGGCCTTGGCAATCAGGAACAGGCCGCCAAGCAGGAGAATCACCCCACGGCCCGAGAGATCGATGCCGAACACGCTCGCGAACGGGGCCGTGAGGCGCACGATCCAGGCGATGCTGAACAGCAGCAGCAGCCTGGTGACGAAGGCACCGATCAGGCCAAGTCGCCGGGCTCTTGGTCGCTCATGCGGGGCCGCCTTGCCCGCCAGGATCGAGATGAAGATGATGTTGTCGATGCCGAGGACGATCTCCAGCACCGTCAGCGTGAGCAGGCCGATCCAGGCGTTAGGGTCGGAAAGCCATTCCATGGTGTCAGGCAGGTTGCAGGGTAACGAACGAGGGCTGCAGGCGAAGCACGTGGCCCGGCACGGGAATGCTATACGGTGCGATGCGGCGGGCTACGGCGTGAGATCGACCTGGTAGGTGGTGGCGAACTCGATGAAGCGTGAAATCTCCGGCACGGTGCCAGCGGTATAGCGTACGGTATGCGAGTCAATACGCTCCACCCCCGGCAGCCATGCGAGCATTGCCGCC
>DASSBZ010000129.1:0-2296 GCA_035698205.1 Gemmatimonadaceae bacterium
ATCGCGCGTATCGAATTGATCGGGAGCAGGCTGTCGAACGACATGTCGCCGGCCTCGGTGCGAGCCCCATCCATCCAGACGTCGGGTTTGCAGAAACCGCTCCCCAGGGCGGGACCGCCGCGCATGACGATGGTGCGCCCGGCCCGCGACGTGGGAACCACCTGCGCGCCAGGTACCAGCCGTATGATGTCCGTGAGCCAGACCGGGTTGCGTCGCGTGATCTCCGCATCGGCGAAGAACTGGCCGAGCCCCATCGCGCGACGTTCGTCGAACTCACGCCGCTCCTGGTCGAGGTAGATCGGCGTGGCCACCACGCGGACCGTGTCGAGGTCTGTTGGTGCGGCCATCAGCTCGAAGGTGGTCCGGGACGCTTCATTCGCGAGCACATCCACGAGCTGCACACCGCTCAGAAATCCGATGGCGCGCGCTTCAAGCATCTGTGAACCCGTGGGGAGCGCGGTGAGCGCGAAGTTGCCGCTGGCGTCGGCGACCACTTCAACGCCCGACCAGGTCGAGCGCACACGCGCGCCGGTGAGCGGCTCGCCGGCGGAGCCGACGACGCGACCGCGCACCGTGCCCGCACCGGTGAGTTGAACGGCAGCCAGTGTGGAGTCCATCGCATCCGCCCCCGCGCGTTGCGGCCCCGCGAAGAAGTCGCGGGACAGGTAGCCCGATGCCGGCATGGAGAGTTCGAGCAGCGGCGACGTATCCGACGCCATCGCCAGATGCACACCCAGCATCGTGCCCTGCGGAACACCGCAGAGGGCGAACCTCCCATTGGCATCGGCGCGCGCGGAGGCTGTTCGTACCGCCTGAAATACGCCCGACCGCCGCAGCTCCAGCTCCAGCCAGGCGGCGCTGATGGTCGCGTCCGCCCGCGGCGCTCGGTCGTCGGCGTCGAGGATGTGTCCGACGAGGATGCCGAGGGAGTCGTCCGGTGACTGCGCACCGCACGACCGGGCGATCAGCGTCGCCGCGGAGGGGATGGCAAGATCGGCGTGCACCTCGCCACCGTGCAGGCTGGCGCGGTAGAGCGGCGGCTGGAGTGCGAGCGAGTCGAGCCGCGGATGGAGGAATCCGAGCAGATATTCGCCACCGGGGGCGCTGTCGATCACGAAGCGTCCGAGCGAATCGGTGGTATCGCTCAGCACACGGGTACCGGCGGTGAGCTGGACGAGTGCGGCCGGCAGCGGACGCATGGCCAGCGAGTCGAACACCGAACCGCTGATGCGCGTGGCCGGGGCTCCCTGCGCGAGCAACGTTGTCGCCGGCCGTGGCGCAACGGCGAGCGCCAGTACGATGAACACGACTCGTGCGCTACGCATGGCTGGACGATCGCCGGGGAGCCCGCGGCGCGCAATAGTCCGCCGCAGCAATGCATTGCGCCCCCCTGTGACGAGTGCGAGACTTGTGGCGCCCCGATGCGTCGCCCGCGCCAGCGACGCCATGTTGCCCCTCACCCCGCGCCATGTCTCGAACCGGGCTCGACCCCGACACGATTCGCCCCGCGACGTTCGGCTGGTCATTGATTGATCAGGTTGCCACCATCACGCTCGATCGCCCCGAGCGGAAGAATCCGCTGACGTTCGAGTCGTACGCCGAACTGGTCGAGACGTTCCGGCGGCTGGCCTACGTGCCCGACGTCAAGGCGGTCATCGTGACGGGCGCCGGCGAGAACTTCTCGTCCGGCGGCGATGTGCACGAGATCATCGGGCCGCTCGTTGCCATGCGCGCGAATCGTCGCGTGGATGACCTGCTCGCGTTCACCCGGATGACCGGCGACCTGGTGAAGGCCATGCGGCACTGCCCACAGCCGATCGTGGCGGCAATCGACGGAATCTGTGTGGGCGCCGGCGCCTGCATCGCGCTCGCCAGCGATCTTCGGATCGGCACTCCGAGGGCACGGGTCGCCTTCCTCTTCGTCCGGGTGGGACTCGCCGGGGCCGACATGGGGGCGTGCGCCCTGCTGCCGCGCATCGTGGGTCACGGACGCGCCAGCGAACTGCTGTTCACCGGTCGCACGATGCCCGCCGACGAAGCGGAGCGGTGGGGATTCTTCAATCGCCTCGTGGAACCGGACGAGTTGCGCGCGGCGGCCCAGTCCCAGGCCGCCGCGCTGGCGTCCGGACCGACCTTCGCCCACGCCATGACGAAGAAGGCGCTGCACCAGGAGTGGGACCTGTCGCTCGACGCGGCCATCGATGCCGAGGCCGAAACGCAGGCGTTATGCATGCAGACCGAGGACTTTGCGATCGCCTACGAGGCGTTCGTGCAGAAGAGCGCACCGGTGTTCAAG
>DASSBZ010000130.1:0-52422 GCA_035698205.1 Gemmatimonadaceae bacterium
GGCGCCGTACGTGAAGGACGCCTTTCACGAGTATGTCATTAACGGTCGCACGGATGCGGTGGATCCATCGCGTACCGGTACCAAGGCCGCTGCCTGGCTCGTGCGTACGCTTACCAGCGGTGAGTCATTCAGCGTGGAGCTGCGGCTGCGGCATGAGTCGCACGCGGCTGCGGCTCCATTCGGCCGGGCATTCGACGCGACGTTTGCGCGGCGCCGTTCGGAAGCCGACGAGTTCTACAGCTCCGCGCTGCCGGCCACGCTCACCGAGGCGGAGACGCTGATCGCGCGCCAGGCCTACGCGGGGCTGCTCTGGACGAAGCAGTTCTACCACTACGTGGTGCGCGAATGGCTGGACGGCGACCCGTCGCAACCACGCCCCCCCGAGTCACGCCGCCACGGGCGCAATGTGGACTGGCGCCACGTCTACAACCGCGACGTGCTCTCCATGCCCGACAAGTGGGAATATCCGTGGTACGCGGCGTGGGACTCGGCGTTTCACACCCTGCCCCTCTCGCGCGTCGACCCGCGTTATGCACAGCAGCAGCTGGTGCTGTTCCTGCGCGAGTGGTACATGCACCCCAACGGCCAGATTCCGGCCTACGAGTTCGCATTCAACGACGTGAACCCCCCGGTGCATGCGTGGGCCGCGTGGCGCGTATACAAGATGAGTGATCCGCGTGGCCTGCGCGATCGTGTCTTCCTCGCCCGCGTGTTCCACAAGCTGATGCTCAACTTCACGTGGTGGGTCAACCGGAAGGACCTCGAGGGGAACAACCTGTTCTCCGGCGGCTTTCTCGGGCTCGATAACGTCGGCGTATTCGACCGGTCCAAGCCGCTCCCCACAGGCGGGCAGCTCGAGCAGGCCGACGGCACCGCCTTCATGGCATTCTTCTGCGCGACGATGCTTTCGATGGCGCTGGAGCTGGCCATCGAGGATCCGGCGTACGAGGACGTGGCGTCCAAGTTCTTCGAACACTTCGTGGCCATCACCGATGCCATCAATGCGATCGGCGGCCAGGGGCTGTGGGACGAGGAGGATGGCTTCTACTACGACGAGATCCACGTCGACGGCGTGCACCAGCCGCTGCGTGTGCGCTCCATCGTCGGCCTCATTCCGCTGCTCGCCTGCGAGGTGATCGACGAAGCACGCATCCGGAAGCTCCCCGGCTTCCGCAAGCGGATGGAATGGTTCCTCGAGCACCGCAAGGATCTCGCCCGCTACAGCTCCTACATGGAGCCGGAGGTCGCGGGCAGTGGCGGCACGCAGCTTCATGGATTCCGGCTCCTCGCCATGCCCTCGCGCGAACGGCTCGTCCGGGTGCTGCGACGAGTGCTCGATGAATCCGAGTTTCTCTCGCCATACGGCATCCGGTCGCTCTCGCGCGCACACCTCGATGATCCGTACGTGTTCCACTTCGATGGCCAGTCGTACGAGGTTCGCTACGACCCTGCCGAGAGCACAACGGGAATGTTCGGGGGCAACTCGAACTGGCGCGGTCCCGTCTGGTTCCCCATCAACCACCTGCTGATCGAGGCGCTCGAGCGCTACGGCCACTTCTATGGCGACACGCTGCGCGTGGAGTGTCCGGTGGGGAGCGGCACCATGCTGACGCTCACCGAGGTCGCCGCCGAGCTCTCGGCGCGCCTCACGCGGCTGTTTCTCCCCGACGGCGCAGGTAATCGCCCCTGCCACGGCGGTGATTCGCGATTCGCGGGCGACGGACCGTGGCGGGATCTCGTGCTGTTTCATGAATACTTCCACGGCGACACGGGGCGCGGGCTCGGCGCCAGCCACCAGACGGGATGGACGGCGCTGATCGTACACGCCCTGGAGTCGATCGCGGCCACCAGGCTGCCGGACGGCGCGGCGCACGAGGGCACCCCGGAACGCGCGGGCACGCCCGCGTGACGCCGGCACGCGTGTCTGTGCCGGGGGCGGAGTGGCTGGAGGCGGACGGATACGGCGGGTTCGCGATGGGGCGCGCCGACGGGCTGCGAACGCGCCGCTACCACGCACTGCTCACGGTGGCGCGCCAACCGCCGTCCTCGCGCGTGACGCTCGTGAACGCGGTCGAAGCCTGGGTCACCACGCCCGACGGCCGCTTCGCGCTCACCTCGCATCGCTACGAGCCGGACGTCATCCATCCGGATGGCATCGAACGTCTCTCGGGCTTCACCGGGGAGCCGTGGCCGACGTGGACGTGGCGGCTGCCGGGCGGCGTGGAGGTGCAACAGGAGCTGATCGTGCGGTGCGGAGCCGGCGCACCGCTCACGGCGCTCTGCTGGCGGCTGCGTGCGCCCGCGTCATCCGTGCAGCTCACCGTGCGACCGCTGATCTCCGGGCGCGACCTGCACTCCACGCATCACGAGAACGACAGCTTCACGTTCGACGCACACACCGCCGGCGATGTCGTCGCGTGGCAACCATACGCGGCGCTCCCTGCGATCGCCGCGCTGTCGAACGGGCGGTACGAGCATGAGCCGCTCTGGTTCCGTCAGTTCGACTACGAGGAAGAGCGTGCGCGCGGCCTCGACTTCACGGAAGACCTGGCCTCGCCGGGCACCTTCCACTTCGACGTGGGCGTGCGGCACGCAATTCTGGCGTTCGGCGTGCGCGGTACGCAGGAATCGCCGCTGCTCAGCGTGTCCGCGTCGGATTGCTTTGCTGCACTCCGCGCGGCCGAGGAACGCCGACGCGCGCACTATGCGCATCCCATGCACGCTGCCGCGGCGGCCTACGTCGTGGCGCGCGTGTCCCCGCTCGAGGCCAGCGACGGCCGGACGATCGTCGCCGGATATCCGTGGTTCTCCGACTGGGGGCGCGACACCTTCATCGCGATGCGCGGGCTGTGCATTGCCGCCGGCCGCCTGGCCGAGGCGCGGGCCATCCTGCTGGAGTGGTCGCGCCATCTCAGCGAGGGGATGCTCCCCAACTACTTCCCCGAATCCGGCGAGGCGCCACGCTACAACAGCGTCGATGCCTCGCTCTGGTTCGTGGTGGCTGCACACGAACTGCTCGAGGCGCCATCGGGTTCGGTGCTGACCACCGCCGACCGACAGTCGTTGCGCGCGAGCATCGAGGAAATCGTCACGGCATATGCAGGAGGCACCCGCTTCGGGATCGGCGCCGACGACGATGGGCTCCTCCGCGCCGGCATCAGGGGCATGGCGCTCACGTGGATGGATGCACGCATTGATCAGCGTCCGGTCACGCCGCGCATCGGCAAGCCGGTCGAGGTCCAGGCGCTGTGGATCAACGCGCTTCAGGCGGCTTCACGTGCCGCACCCCGCTGGAGTGCGCTCGCCGATCGCGCCCGGACCTCCTTTCACGAGCGGTTCTGGAACAACGAACGCCAGTGCCTGTTCGACGTGATCGATGTCGATCACGAGCGCGACGTGCGCGATGCCTCGGTGCGTCCGAACCAGCTTCTCGCCGCAGGCGGACTCCCCTTGCCGGTGCTCGAAGTCGAGCGGGCCCGCCTTGTTGTCGACACCGTGGAGCGGGCGCTCTGGACCCCCGCGGGGCCGCGCACGCTGGCGAGCGATGACGCTGGCTATGCGGGCCGCTACGAAGGACCGCCAGCCCGGCGCGACGCCGCCTACCATCAGGGGACCGTCTGGCCATGGATGGCGGGGCCGTTCGTCAGTGCATGGATACGCACCCATGGCGGAGGAGCGGACGCACGCGCGGAGTCGCGACGACGCTTCGTGGATCCGCTCATCGCGCACTACGCCGCGCACAGCCAGCAGGGGCACATTGCCGAGCTGGCCGACGGTGACGCGCCCCACACGCCACGCGGCTGTCCCTTCCAGGCATGGTCGCTCGGGGAGCTGATCCGGCTCGGTACCGGCGTGTAACCCACGCGGACGCAACGACGGCCCCGAGGCAGATGCCCCGGGGCCGTCGTGTACCGCGAAATGGAAGTCGCGCTTACTGCATCGCGACGGCGTTCGCGCCGCCCTTGCTCTCGACGACGAACACGACACGACGGTTCGCCTCGGCGCCCGGATCGTCACGCTCCGCGCCCGGGTTCACCTGACGCGCCGAGCCGTAGCCCACCGCGCGAAGGTTCGTGTTGGTCATCCCCTTCTCGCCCAGGTACGACATCACGGACTCCGCACGACGCTGCGACAGGTCCATGTTGTACGCGCGCGAGCCGGCCGGGTCGGCAAAGCCCTCGACAGTGATCGTCGAACCCGGATAGTACTTGGCCACCACCGACGCGAAGCGGTCCAGCGCGGCCATGTCGGCCTCGCGCACCGTGGCGTCATCGAAGGCGAACGTCACGGGGAAGGCGAAGCGCATGCCCTCTTCCATGGCGGTGATCTTGGCACCGAACTCGGTGCGCAGCGCCTGCAGGTCGTTGCGCAGGCTGGTGACATCATTGCGCAGCGTCGCCACGTCCGAACGCACGGACGAGACGTCGGTCATGATCGAGCTGTCAGCGGCGATCCGGTCAGTACGCTCCGTCGCCACGCGATCCCGTACGAAACCCTTCGTTGCACAGGCACCGAGAATCAAGCTGCTCAGCGCCACGGTTCCCACCGCCCGCAGATTGGCCATCATGGTAGAAGTCCCCTGTCTTGTGGTCTTTGTGATGACGTCGCCGTTGCCGCATCGCGGCTCTGGCCGGCCGTCGCCTGCATTCGTCAACGCGGTGTGACCCGCGTCACCGGAGGCCGGCGCGGAGTGCGCATGGCCGTCGGCTTGAATTAAACACAGTGCAACGCCTGTGCCTGCGACGTATGTCACAGATCAGGCAGATTCTATCACATTCCTCGTCGGTGCCTTACGAGAGCGCCTCGGGCCACCCGTCGGAATCGTCGGTGAGGTCGCTCGCCGGCAGCAGGTCGAACGTCAATTGCCGTACCGGCAGGAAGCCGCGCCGGTGATGCGGCGTGGCGCCGGTGCGTCGCAGCCCGTCGATGTGCTCGGCGGTGCCGTACCCGACGTTGCGCTCCCAGGCATAGCCGGGATACCGGCAGGCGAGCGCGCGCATGAGCCGATCGCGCGTGACCTTCGCGACGATCGATGCGCAGGCGATACTGAAGCAGCGCGCGTCGCCGCCAACGACGGCACGATGCGGCCGCTGCAACTGCGGCAACTGCACGCCATCCACGAGCACGTGGTCGGGGGCGATGGGCAACCGGCCCAGCGCGCGCTTCATGGCGAGGACGGTGGCGTGGAAGATGTTGAGCCGGTCGATCTCGCGCACGGATGCGGCGCCGAGCGAGATCGCGAGGGCGCGCGACCGGATGATGCCGGCGAGGCGTTCGCGCTCGGGGCGCGAGAGTCGCTTGGAATCATCGACGCCGCGAATGGCACGGGCACCGGGCGGGGGCGGCATGATGACGGCGCATGCGACAACGGGGCCCGCCAGGGGGCCCCGTCCGACTTCATCGACTCCGGCAATCAGCGAACCACCATCGCGCCGCAGGCCGCGCTCGATGTCGCTCCAGCGCCGGGGTGCACTCCGGCCCGCGCCGGCCACGTCTCAGTCCTCGGTGCCGCTCGTTCCCGTGGTCGGTACGGAGACGCGCACCTTCTTCTCCTTGATGCGCGTCGCCTTGCCGGTGAGGTGGCGCAGGTAGTAGAGCTTGGCGCGACGCACGCGCCCGCGACGCAGCACCTTGATGGCCGCGACCATGGGGCTGTGGACCGGGAAGATGCGCTCGACCCCGACGCCGCTGGACATCTTGCGCACGGTGAAGGTCTCGCTGACGCCGCTGCCGCGCCGCGCGATGCACACACCTTCGAACGCCTGCAGACGCTCCTTCTCGCCTTCCTTCACGCGGACATTGACGCGCAGTGTGTCGCCCGGCCGGAACGGCGGGACATCGCTGCGCATCCACTCTTTCTGGGTTTCGATGAACGGATGCATGGGACGCTCTGGAACGACGGGGCGTGCCCCGGCGGAGGATGGTCGAGAGAGACCTGTAACCTATTCAACCATCAAGGCCTGCGCCAGTGGTCCGGGCTCACTCCGGCGTCCCGTGCAGGTCGCGGCGGGGCGCTAGTGCATCGTGCCGCGCAGCGTGCCCCCGGGGCGCGCGGTGCTTCGCACGTTCACGAAGAACGACGACGGGGAGCGGCGCATCTCCTCCAGCAGGGCGGCGCCGTCGAGCTCGAGCACGAGCGCCGTTCCCCGGACGTCCAGGTACCGGTCGCGCATGGTGGCCGACGAGAACAACGTCACCACCGGGGTCCCGGCATCGTTGCCCTGGGCGCGCAGCACATGGGCGGCGGTGATGGTCTCGAGCCCCGGATTATAGACCGACATCCGGTATTCCACGGAGCCGTCGCGCTGCACCTCGAGTCGCAGGCGCCCCGAGGCAAACGACGCATCGTCGTCGGCCGCCGCGCCGTTTCCTTCACTCTCCTCGGTCACCTCGCGAGGCCCGAGCTCGGCGGAGAGCAGGCGCGGCAGCTCTGCGTCGTCGTGCGCGGCACCGTTTGAGGAGGCAGGAATCGCGACTGCCCCGCTGCGCGCGCGCGAAGGGACGCACGCCGCACAGACCAGCAGTGGAACGACCAGGAGGTGTCTGACTCCCATGCGCGAAGTCCTGGATGAACGAGAGCGATGAAGCGTTTCCGGTGTCGGGCGCGGCCGAAGCCACGTTAGAACCTGGCACCTGTGAGGGCAAGACCTGCACCACATTGGTTCTACCACTCAATCTGACGAATCGTTCAACGCGTTCGTTGCCGATACACCCGGTGTGAGATCGCTCTCATCGGAACGGCGATCCGCAGCCTCTCGTGCCCGCGTCAGTCGTAACCCCTCGTCGGTGCGCCAGCGCTCGATTCGCGCGTGATCGCCGCTCAGCAGCACCTCGGGCACCGACAGCCCGCGGTACTCGGGGGGGCGCGTGTACGACGGTGCGCTCAGCTCGCGGTCGTAGAACGAATCGCCGCGCGCACTCGCCGGATCGGACATCGCGCCATCGAGGAGCCGCACCACGGCGTCGACGATGGCGAGCGCCGCCGGCTCGCCGCCGCTCAGCACGAAATCGCCCAGCGAGATCTGCTCGGTGGCCAGGTGATCGGCGACGCGCTGGTCCACGTCCTTGTAGTGGCCGCAGAGGAGCGTCAACGACGCACCGCCGGCGAAGCGGACCGCGTCGGCGTGCGAGAAGCGGCGGCCTCGCGGCGAGAGCAGCACCACCGGACCGCGTACGTCGAGCGACTCGACCGCCTCGAAGAACGGCCCCGGCTTCATCACCATCCCGGCCCCGCCACCGTACGGATAATCATCCACGGTGCGATGCCGGTCGTGCGTGTAATCGCGCAGGTCGACCACGTGGTACTCCACGGCCCCCGCCTCACGTGCGCGCGCCGGAATGCTCAGCGCGAGCGGTCCGTCAAAGTACGTCGGGAAGATCGTGACGATGTCGACGCGAAGCACGAGTCTACTCCAGCAGCCCGGCGGGTGGGTCGATGCGGATCACCCCGGCGTCCCCGTCGATCGCCGCGACGATCGGCTCCTGAAAGGGCACGAGCACGGTGTCGCCGGCCGGCTCACGCCGGACCTCGAGCAGCAGGGCGTGGGGCAGCTCGAAGTACGCGCTCACCTCGCCCACGTGTTCGCCGCTCACCCGCTCCACGCGCATGCCGACGAGCGCGTGCAGGTACACCTCGTCCTCGTCAGGGGGCGTGAGCTCGCTCGTGGGAACGAGCATGGTCCGGCCGCGCCACGACTCGGCGTCGGTGCGATCGACGATACGCGCGAAGCGCACCAGCCAGGCATCCTGGAACGGGCGGCCCGCGAGGACCTCCAGCGGCGACTCGTCAGGCAGCGGGTCGCCGGCGTCATCGCCCACCAGCAGCCGACGACCGGACGCAAACACCGCGTCCGGCTCGTCCGTCAGCACTTCCATCACCACCTCGCCGCGAATCCCGTGCGGCCGACGGACGCGCCCGACCACGGTCAGTGCGGGCGCATGCTCCTCCACGTCAGGCGTCGTCGGCCGGCGTATCGGTGGGCGTGTCCTTCACGGGCACGGCATTGGCCGTCAGCTTCGCGGCCAGCCGCTGTTCGTGCCGGTCCTTCAGCACGCCGGCCTTGCGCAGCAGCGAACGCACCGTGTCGGTGGGCTGTGCCCCGCGGTCCAGCCAGTGGTTGGCACGATCCACCTCGAGCTGCACGGCCGTTTCCCCCTGGCGCGGCGCATACTGGCCGATGATCTCGATGAACCGGCCGTCGCGCGGACTCTGCGAATCGGCGACGACAATGCGATAGAACGGGGCCTTCTTCCGGCCCATGCGACGAAGTCGAATCTTGACCGCCATCTGCCTGCTCCTGTGTGAAAACGGATTCGTGTACTCCGGGCTCCTCGCGCGGCTGGCGTTTCCAGCCCGCACCCGGGATCGTGCATCGGCCGGCGCGTCAGCGCATGCCGAACATCCCGGGCGGCATCCGGCCGCCGCCCGCTGCCGCCTTCTTCATCATCTTCTGCATGTCGCGGAACTGCCCCATCAGGCGATTCACCTCGCTCACCGGGCGGCCGCTGCCGCGTGCAATGCGCGCGCGACGCGAGCCGTTGAGCAGCGCCGGATTGCTGCGCTCCGACGCGGTCATGGACAGCACGATCGCCTCCACGTGGCGCAACCGCTTGGGGTCCATGTTCGCCTGCTTCAGCATCTTGCTGTTCACCCCCGGCAGCATCTTGAGCACGCCCTCCAGGGGCCCGAGCTTCTGCACCTGCTTCATGGCCGTGAGAAAGTCGTTGAGATCCATCCCCGACTTGCGGACCTTCTTCTCGAGCTTCTTCGCCTCGTCGGTGTCGAACGCCTCCTGCGCCTTCTCGACGAGCGTGACGACGTCACCCATCTGGAGGATCCGCCCCGCCATGCGCTCGGGGTGGAACTCCTCGAGCGCATCGGCCTTCTCCCCCACGCCGACGTACTTGATGGGCTTCTTCGTGACGCCGTAGATGGACAGCGCGGCGCCACCGCGCGCGTCGCCGTCCATCTTGGTGAGCACCACGCCGGTGACGCCTAACGCGTCGTCGAAGCCCTGCGCGATGCGCACCGCATCCTGCCCCGTCATGCCGTCGGCGACGAGCAGGATCTCGTCGGGATGCACCGCCGCCTTCAGCCGCACCAGCTCGGCCATCATCTCGTCGTCGATCTGCAGCCGGCCGGCGGTATCGAGAATGACCACGCGCTCGCGCTCGCGCTTGCCCTGCTCGATACCGTTCTTCGCGATCTTCACGACGTCGCGCGTGTCCCGCTCCGCGTGCACCGGCACGCCGAGCTGCGCGCCGAGCGTCTCGAGCTGGTCGATGGCGGCCGGGCGATAGATATCGCACGCCACCAGTCGCGTGGGGCGCCCCTCCCCCTTGAGCTTTCGCGCCAGCTTGCCGGCGCTCGTCGTCTTGCCGGATCCCTGCAGCCCCACCATCATGATCACGGTGGGCGGCACGGAGCTGAACCGCAGCGGCTCGCGACGCTCGCCGAGCATGGCGGCAAGCTCGTCGTGCACGATCTTGACGAGTTGCTGCGCGGGTGCGACGCTCCGGAGCGCCGAGACCCCCGTGGCGCGCTTTTCCACACGCTCGAGGAACTCGCGCGTGAGCTGGAAGTTGACGTCGGCCTCGAGGAGAACGCGTCGAACCTCGCGCAACCCCTCCTTGATGTCTGCATCGGAGAGGACGCCGCGACCGCGCAGGCGAGCAAATGTCGCCTCGAGTTTCTCGGAAAGTTCGGAAAACATGGAGCCGGTAAGCTTAAGCAAACAAGGCGGTTGAAGCAACCGGCGGGCGGTCGTCCGGCGATCCGTCCAGCCGCCTGTCTCCACCGCGAGTCCGCCCGATTACGGGAGCCAACCGGCGCCCGCGCATTACCTTAGTCGCCGTCGCCCGTCCACTGCCTCCTCGCGCACCAGATTCACCCAGCCGAATGGCCAAGACCCACCGCAAGGACGAGATCCTCCGCTCGGAGCTGCCGCCCACGCTCCCGCTGATGGCACTGCGATCCACCATCGTCTACCCGTTGGGGACGATCGCGGTACAGATGGGTTCCCCCGACAACCTGGCGCTGCTGCGCGAAAACGAGGAGCCCGGCCTCATCGTGGCGCTCGTCGTGGCCAGCGGCGACCTGGACGAGCCGATCGACCACGGCCGGTTCGTGGGGCGCGTCGGTGTGGCGGCGCGGGTGCACGAGCGCATCAACCTGCCTGGCGATACAGTGCAGATCACGCTGCAGGGGCTGCGGCGGATCGTCGTCGAATCCATCGAGCAGGAGGCGCCCTACGCCGTCGCCGGTGTGTCACCGGCGCGCGAGACGCCCCCGGATTCGGCGGAGCTCGACGACCTCGTCACGCGCGTCGTGACGGCGGCCGAATCGCTGGCTGACCTCATCGACCGCATCCCGGACGAGGTGCCGCAGATCCTGAAAATGAACGTGTCCGATCCGGGGCGGTTCGCCGACCTCGCGGCCACGAACATGAACTTCCGGATCTCCGACAAGGATGAAGTGGTGCAGCGGCTGGACGTCGGGCAACGCATCCGCTTCATCCTCACGCGCCTCGAGCGCGAGGTGGCACGCGCCCGCGTGATGGAGGACGTGAAGAAGCAGACGGAGATCAAGATCGAACAGCACCAGCGCGAGTTCTACCTCCGGCAGCAGTTGCGCGCGATCCAGGCCGAACTGGGGGAGACGGATCCCGGCGAGAAGGAGGCGATCGAGACGCTGAAGAAGATCGAGGACGCGGAGCTGCCGGAGAAGGTGGCGACGGAGGCACGTCGCGAGACGGAGCGCATGCGCATGCTCTCCCCGGCGTCGAGTGAATATCAGGTGATCCGCACGTACCTCGACTGGATTCTCGCGCTGCCATGGAACGAGCGATCGAGCGCCGAGGACATCGAGCTCGAGCGCGTGAACCAGGCGCTGGACGACCGGCACTACGGGCTGAGCGAAGCCAAGGAGCGCATCATCGAGTTCCTGGCCGTCCGCAAGCTGCGCGGCGGCAATCCGCACGGGCCGATCCTCTGCTTCGTCGGTCCGCCCGGCACCGGCAAGACCTCGCTGGGCGAGGCAATCGCGACGAGCATCGACCGCGCGTTCTACCGCATCTCGGTGGGTGGCGTGCGCGACGAGGCGGAGATCCGCGGGCATCGGCGCACCTATGTGGGCGCGCTCCCCGGGCTCCTCATCCAGGCGCTGCGCCGTGTGGGCGTGAAGGATCCCGTCCTCATGATCGACGAGATCGACAAGATGTCGTCGGGCGGCCCGGCCGGCGATCCGACGGCGGGCATGCTCGAGGTGCTGGATCCGGCCCAGAACGACGAGTTCGTCGACCACTACCTGAACCTCCCGTTCGACCTGTCGCAGTGCCTGTTCATCTGCACCGCGAACAGCCTGTTCGATATCCCGGCCCCGCTGCGTGACCGCCTCGAGGTGATCCGCATCGCCGGCTACACGGTGGAGGAGAAGGTCGAGATCGCGTGGCGCTACCTGCTCCCCCGGCTGCTCGAGGAGCACGGCATCACCGACACCGACATCCAGTTCACCGATGAGGTGCTGGGGTTCATCTCGAACCGCTACTCGCGTGAGGCCGGGCTGCGCAACTTCGAGCGCAACCTCGCGGCCATCATGCGCAAGCGCGCGCGTCGCAAGGCCGAGGGCGAGGAGGGCGCGTGGGTGATCGACACCGCGCGCGTGGAGGAGGCGTTAGGCGTGCCGCGTTATGCCGCCGAGGAAGCCGAGCAGGAGCCCGAGGTGGGGGCGGTGACCGGACTCGCCTGGACGAGCACCGGCGGTGAACTGATGGCCATCGAGGCGCTCCGCATGCCGGGCAGCGGCAAGCTCACCGTCACGGGGCAGCTCGGCGACGTGATGCGTGAGTCGGTGGACGCCGCCTACTCCTACGTCCGCTCGCGAGCGGCGCTGCTCGGCGTGACCGATGCCGAGTTCCGCGAGGCGGACCTGCACATCCACTTCCCGGCGGGCGCCATTCCCAAGGACGGGCCCAGCGCCGGCATTGCCGTGACGCTGGCCATTGCCAGCGTGCTGAGCCGGCGGCCCGTACGTCGCGACGTGGCCATGACCGGCGAGGTGACCCTCCGCGGGCGCGTGCTCGACATTGGCGGCGTGAAGGAAAAGGTGCTGGCCGCCTATCGCGCCGGCCTGCGCGAGGTGCTGCTTCCCAAGGGAAACGAGAAGGACCTGCGCGACGTGCCGGACGAGGTGCGCCAGAACATGGCGTTCACCTTCGTCGCGACGATGGACGAGGTGCTCCGGCTGGCGCTGCTCTCGATGCCGGACGCGGGGCTCGTCGATCGCGTGGAGACCCCGTCGTTACGGGGGGACGGCGCACCGGCAACCACGCCGACCAGCACCCGAACCGACGCACCGCGCGCCTGATCGGCGCGGCACCGGAACCGCCGCCGCGCCGGTCGCGCGTCAGGGTTGCGCGACGGTGATCGCGGCGGGATCCATCGGTGCGGTCGCCGTGCCGGCCGGCATGTCGACGTAGAACACGGACGGGCGTCCGTCGATGGTCAGCGTATGCAGCTCCAGCGACCGCCCATCCGCCTCGTACCGTCGCACGGCGGACGTGCTCACCCCCGGACGCAGGTCGCGGTAGCGGCGCGAGAGCGCCGTATCGAACAGGTCATGGAACTCGCCGGCATCGATCGCCGAGTCCCAGATGGTGACCCAAACCAGCGCTTCCCCTCCACCGGGAAGCTCGAGCAGTGCATAACGATCGCCATCCCACCCGGCCGCGCCACGGAACGCCGCGTTCTGGTCCTGGAGCAACTGGTAGAGCAGCAGGCGCGTCTCGAACTCGCCGAGGTTGTTCTCATAGCGCACCGAGCCGGCCGAGGGCGCAGGCAGTGACACGCGCGTCGGCGCGTCGGGGGTGCCGAAGTACGCGTCCTCGTGCAGGATCTGCTCGGTGGACTGCGGGAGCGCGTCGTACAGCGATCCGTCCGGGGCGCGTTCGGCGTAACGTCGCATGAACTCGGCGCCGCTCAGGTACGGGAAGAGCAGCGTTTCCTGGAGGATCATCGGCGCCGCCGCGAACACCGGCATCGATCCCTGCGACTCCCGAATCAGGTCGCGCACGCGATCCCAGCCCCCCGGCAGGTTGTCGACCGCGCCGGCGCCGAGCATGGTCTGCATCTGGACGTACGTCGCCTGCCCTTCCATCACCGCCTGCGACGCGACGAGCCGATCGTTGTCACCGTCGAGGTGCTGGATGGAGTCGAGGTTCACGTACTGGTCCTGCAGCGCATGCACCAGTTCGTGCGCGACCGTGATGCCGATCAACTCCGGCGCCGACCCTTCCACGATGTAGAGCGTCTTCGCCGCGGGGTCGTAGTAGCCGGCGACCTGCTCGGACAGGAGATCGAGCAGGAGCGGCCCGAGCTGGACCGAATCGCCAAGGAGACCGAAGCGCGCGTACGTGCGCTGCATGGACTGCAGCTCCTCGTCGGGCAGGTCTTCGTGGAATCGCTGCAGGAGGAACTCGCGTACCTGCTCGCGCGAGCGCGACTCGACCTTTGGCGGCGTCCTGAACGTGAGGCCGGTGGCGCTCTCGATCTTCGGAACGGCCTCGGCGACCTCGCGTGCGTACGGCATGCTGGCGGTGTCGGCGCTGTCACCGCCGCGGCAGGCGGCGAGCAGCGGGAGGGCAATGGACCAGCGCGCGAGACGGGACATCATGCCGTGTGTTCCTCTCCTTCCCAGGTGACATCCTTGCCCGTGGCCACGCGCACCACGCGGGCCACGTCATGCGGGCGCACGACGATTCCTTCGGCGATCAGCCGGGCGTCGAGTTCGGCTTCGAGTTCGGCGAGCGAGGTTGACTGGTCCGGCGACGCGCTGCCAGCCGCCTCATGCTCGCCCGGCGACGACGCATCGGAGGATTCCGACGCGGGGCGCTCGGGGGCAGCGACGAACATCGCCTCCAGCTCGGCACCAAAGCGTTCGAGCGCGGCGAAGCTGTCGCGCGCCAGCCGATCGATGGTGTCGTCCTCGGGGTGCGACGCGTCGTGTGGCGCCGCCTCACCGGTGGCCGCCCCCGGCTCGGCGTGCCGCGCGCCAGCGCGCGAGCCGTTGGTCGCGCCTCGCGCGGGTGCCGCGGCGCGGGCGCGCAGCAGGTCGCGGCGACGGAGGATGAGCGCCGCGAGCTCCGGCGAGTAGTTCGTTTCCGCGTGCGTGTGCGCGCATGCCTCGTCCAGCGCATCGAGCGCGCGGTCCGGGCGCATGCGATCGGTCTGGTAACGATCGGTCAGCTCGATCACCGCCTCGAGCGTGGCCGGCGCGATGCGCACGTTGTGATGCCGTTCGAGACGCTCGACGCGCGCGCGCAGGATCTCCAGCGTTTCCTCCGCCGACAGCTCACGAACCATCACTCGCTGGAAGCGACGTTCGAGCGCCGGGTCGCCACCAACCCACCGCTCGTACTCCTCGGTGGTGGTCGCGCCGATCACGCGGAAGTCGCCGCGCACCAGCGCCGGCTTGAGCATGTTGCCGGCATCCATCGCCACACCCATCGCGGTGCCCTGGCCGATGAGGTTGTGGAGCTCATCCACGAACAGGATCACGTCGCTCGCCGACGTGGTTTCCGCGACGAGGCCACGGATGCGCTCCTCGTACTGGCCGCGGTACATCGTGCCGCCGAGCAGCGACACATGGTCCACGGCGAGCAGCCGCACGTCGCGTATGGAGAGCGGCACCTGGCCGGCGGCGATGCGCTGCGCGAGGCCCTCGGCGATGGCCGTCTTGCCGACCCCCGCGGGTCCGACCAGCGCCGGGTTGTTCTTGCCCTGGCGAAGCAGGATGTCGATGACGCGCGAGATCTCCTCGTGCCGGCAGCGCACCGGTTCCAGCCGGCCGCGGCGGGCATCGGCGGTGAGGTCGCGCGTGTATCGGCCAAGTACGCCGTCGCCTGCTCGAATCATGGGTGCGAGGATCGCCGGGGAGAGTGAAAGGGGGCGCGTTGACGATCACTCGCGAGCACGCGTCCGTCATCGCCCTGCCCTACGCGTCGGGGCGCCTCAGAGTGTCGCGAAGCGCGCCAGGTACCACGCAATCAGGGTATCGCCCCAAAGCAAGGTCACGACCGCGGCGGGCGCAAGGAAGACGCCGAAGGGCACTTCCGGCGCGACGGCGACGCTGGCGCCGATGGGCAGTTCGAGCTGGGGACCATTTCGCGTACCGCCGCGCAATCGCGTGATGGGCAGCACGAACAGCATGAACGTCACCGCGCCGAGAAACGCCCCCAAAAAGACGACGAGCAGCGCTCGCCCCGGACCGACGGCCGCACCGACCACCGCCATCAGCGTGACGTCGCCGAAGCCCATCGCCTCGCGGCGCATCACGACTTCACCGAGCCAACCGGCGATCGCGATCGCACCCGCGCCGACGCACATCCCGAGGATCGCATTCCACGGACCGGCGAAAGTCCCCGGATCCCCCCACAGTGCGGCGAGTACCGACGTCACGATCACCCACAGCAGCCCGAACACCGTGAATCCATCGGGGATGAGGTAGTGCCTGGCGTCCGTGATGGCGATGCCCAGCATGACCGTCCCGAACACGGCAACGCGCAACGCCGTGAACGTGGGCCCGAGCGCATACACCACGGCCAGCCATCCAACTCCCACCGCCAGCTCCACCGCCGGGTACTGCATGGAGATGGGGAGCTCGCACCCGCGGCATCTCCCCCGCAGCAGCAGCCACCCGAGTACCGGGATGTTCTCGTTCCAGCGGATGGGGCGTTCACAGCGCGGGCACCGCGATGGCGGAGAAACGACCGACAGCTCGAGCGGCCAGCGCGAGATGCACACGTTGAGGAACGAACCGACGCAGGCGCCCACCGCGAACGCGAACAGTCCGATGATGATCTCGCTCACGGGCGCAGGGCAAAGAGCAGGATGCCGGCCGCCACGGCAACGTTGAGCGAGTCGATGTCGGGTGCGATCGGCAGGCCGACGGCGCGATCGGCGGCAACACGCAGATCGCGGGAGACCCCGTGCCCCTCGTTGCCCACCGCGACCGCCAGCCGCGCCGGCACGCCATCCAGCGTCGTGACCGGATCACCGTCGACGTCGGCTATCCAGAGCCGCGTCTCCGTGCGCGCGAGGAACGCCTCGAGCGCCGGCCAGGTGGCGTGGAAGGCGGGAAAGTGGAAGTGGGCACCCATCGCGCTACGGACGACTTTGGCGCTCCATACGTCAACCGTTCCACTCAACGCCACGGTTGCGTTCGCACCGAGCGCCGCCGAGGTCCGGATCATGCTTCCGGTATTGCCGGGATCCTGCACGCCATCGAGGATCAGCAGCCGTGTTGGCGCGGGAATCGCCGCGAGGTCATCGAGCTGGCGAGAGGGCACCTCGGCAATGGCGAGAATGCCCTGTGGCGAGTCGGTGTCGGCGGCGCTGGCGAAGTCACGCTCGGTGACATCGGCCACCGGAATGCCGTCGGCTGCGATGCGGTCGCGGAGTGCGCGCCCCCGATCGTTTTCGTCGAGCGCGGGCGACGTGAGCACACCGCGCACGACCAGCGCGGACCGCAGCAGTTCCTCGACGGTACGCACGCCTTCGGCGACGAACAGCCGTTCGCGTTCGCGCGCCTTGCGTCGCGTCAGGTTGCGGGCCGCGGTGAGGATGTTCATGGGAGTGGCCGGCGCGATGGCGGTGCGAGGGCACGACCGCGGGCGGTGCGGGGTATGCCGGTGGAGAACGTCGTTCGAATCACGGGAGGGGGCAACATGCAATCAGGAGCAATAATGCGACGATATCCGGTGCTTGTCGCGACACTCGGGCTCATGGCCTGCGTCTCGACGCAGCAGGAAATCCAGATGGGCAACGATTACGCGCAGCAGATCAATGCGCAGTTGCCGATCGTGAACGATGCCGAAGTCAATCGCTATCTGAACGCGCTTGGCGACTCCATTGCCCGGGTTGCCGACGACCGGAACCTCACGTGGCGATTCTACCTCGTCAACAGCCCGGAGGTGAATGCCTTTGCCGTGCCGGGTGGGCATGTGTACGTGAATCGCGGACTCGTGGAACGCACGACGACACTGAGCCAACTGGCTGGTGTACTGGGGCACGAGATCGGGCATGTGACGGAGCGACATTCGGCGGAGCAGATGGAGAAGGCGCAGGGCGCCAACCTGGGGCTCGGGCTCGCGTGCATTCTCACGAGCATCTGCTCGAACCAGGCGGCGGCCGCCGCGATCCAGATCGGCGCCGGCGCGACGTTCGCCAAGTTCAGCCGCGACGACGAACGCGAGGCGGACGAGGTGGGCTTCCGGTATGTGATGCGCGCCGGGATCTCGCCGAAGGGGATCCCGGAGATGTTCCGCAAGCTGCTCGACGAGCGCCAGTCCGGCGGTGCGGCCGTGGGCGGATTCTTCTCCACGCACCCGCTGGAAGAGGAGCGGATCCAGGCCGCCGAGCAGCGACTGGCGTCGGTCGATCCGGCGATCCTCGCCTCGCTGGTGGAGGATACACCGGCGTTCCAGGCGTTCCGGAAGCGCGTGCTTGCGTTGCCGGCGCCACCGAGCGGGCAGTAGCGGCGCGGAAGACGCCCCACACTCGACGCGGCGCCCGTGCAGTCACGGACGCCGCGCCGGAATCACTCAGCCTGCTGCCTCGGGGTCAGGGCACCTTCGCGCGCGCGATCGTTCCGGCATCGGTGCCGAACCAGAATTCGCGGCGCTCGGGATCGAAGTACATGTGGCGCACGGTCAGCCCGCCGCTCTCGGCGATGGGGGTGATGCTGAAGAACTTTTCCGTCTTCGGATCCCAGCCCACCAGCCGGCTCGGCTTCAACCCGGTCTCCACATACCAGATCCGCCCCTTGTCATCGAGGCTCATGGCGTAGGGGAGCGCGCCCGTTCCCCCGGGGCTCTGCCACTCCTTCACCTCGCCGGTCTTCGGATCGAGGCGACCCAGGAAGCTGCGCGTGTAGTCCACGTACCAGACCATGTCGTCGGGGGTAACGACGAGTCGACGCGCGCGGGCGCGTTCGTGCGGCAGGGGGAACTCGGTGACCTCGAGCGTGGCCGGATCGATCATCGCCAGCTTGTTCGTGCCGAATTCGCAGATCCACGGGCGACCCTTCGAGTCGAGCCAGATCCCGTAGGGGCGCGCACGCTCGGTCGCCATGTCGATGATATCCAGCTTCCCGCTCGCCATGTTGAGGCGGCCGACCTTCCCCGCCTGCTGGGCAGTGAACCAGATGTTCTGCTCCCTGTCATCAAACAGCAGCGTATGCGGATCGCGCGGCACCCCGTTCGGCATGGGGTGCCGGATGATCTGACCGGTGGCCGGATCGAGCTGGCCGATCATGGCGTTGCGATTCCCGGCGTACCACACCGTGCCCTTCGAGTCGACGATCAGGTTGTGCGGGTGCGTCCCGGAATCGATCTCGAATCGCGTGAACTTGCCCGAGCTCGGCTCGAGCGCGGCCACATAGTTGCCGGCCTGCCCCACGAAGAACACGCGGCCATCGGGTGCCACGTAGGGGTCACGCGGGCGCGTGTCGGCTCCCCAGGGCACCTCCCACTCGGTGATCGTCACCGGGTTGGTCTGTGCGACGGCTGGAGTGACGTGGAGCGCGGCACCAAGCGCGCCCGAGGGGACCAGCAGGGTCAGGAGGCGAATCGAGGACAGCATGAGAACCTCGCGCGGTCTGAAGTGGAGATCCGGTCGGTTGAATGATACGCACGGCCTCACCGGAACGCTCGCCGAGCCTCCTGCAGCGCGGACACCCACCCCTCGACGACGTCCTCGAACCGCCGGGCGGCCCGGGCCGTTACGTCGAGTACGTCGTCATGACGAAGCGGCGCGGCCCCGATGCCTGCCGCGAGGTTGGTCACGATGCTGAGCGCAGCCACCCGCATGCCTAACGACCGCGCCGCCGTCACCTCGGGCACGGTCGACATGCCGACCACGTCGGCGCCCAGGCGTTGCAGCATCCGGATCTCGGCCGGCGTCTCGTACGACGGCCCCTGCACCCAGGCGTACACGCCCTCCTCGAGCGCCACACCGGCACGGAGCGCGGCCGTGCGCAGCACCGCGCGCAGCGCGGCATCGTAGGGCTCGTGCATGGCCGATCGTGAGCCCCCCGCCGGCAGCGTTCCGGCGAAGGGCCCGCGCATGGTCATGTCGAGGTGATCGGCAATGAGCATGAGCGTGCCGGGGCCGAATCCGCGGCGGATCGCGCCGGCGGCGTTCGAGACGAACAGCGTCGACGCCCCGGCGGCGTGCGCCAGCCGGGCGGGAAGCGCGGCCGTCCAGGCGTCGTGCCCTTCGTAGAGGTGCAGTCGACCCGAGAGCACCAGGACCTCGCGGCCGCCGAGGGTTCCGGCCACGATCTCGCCGGCGTGCCCGGCCACACGCGGCGCGGAGACGCCCGGAATCGCGTCGTACGGCAGTCGCCGTGGACGCTCCACGCGCGCCGTGAGCTGCCCGAGCCCGGATCCGAGAACCAGCGCCGCGACCGGCCGATCCACGCCGAGCCGGTCGCGCACAAAGGCTCCGCGCTCACGGTCGCCGGCATCGGCCCCCGTGCGGGTCACGCGGCCTGTTCGGCGATCAGGTCGCCGATGTCGCGACGCACCGACGCCACCAGCGCGTCGCGCTCCTGCACCGGCAGGAAGCAGGATTCAAAGCTCGCCAGCGCGATGTCGCAGAGCTCGTCGAACGTGAATCCGAGGTGGAGCGCGGCCATCGCGTACTCATTCGAGAGCGTGGTGCCGCTCATCAGGCGGTTGTCGGTGCACAGCGCGAGCGGCAGCCCGGCATCGAAATACCGGCGCAGCGGATGCGCCGCGTACGATGCCACGGCGCGCGTCTGCACGTTGCTCGTGAGGCAGATCTCCAGCGGCAGCCGGTGGTCGTTCACGTACCGCATGAGCGATGCGTCCTCGATAAGGCGCGTGCCGTGCCCGAGGCGGTGCGCACCGCAGTCATGGATTGCTTCGCGCAAGGATTCCGCACCGGCGCCCTCCCCCGCGTGGCAGGTACACGCGAGATCGTGCGCGTGCGCCCAGGCGAATGCCTCGGCATGCTCCGAGGCCGGATGCGCGGCTTCGGGGCCGGCCAGGTCGAACCCCACCACGCCGCGGTCACGATACGACACCGCCAGCTTCGCCAGCTCCAGCGACATCCCCGGCGGCAGGTTGCGAAGCGCGCAGATGATCACGCGCCCGATGATCCCGTACTCCCGCCGGGCGCGCTCGAGCCCGCGCAGCGGCGCCTCCACCGCCTCCCCGAGCGTGAGTCCATGTCGCACGTTCAGCACCGGCGAGTAGCGGACCTCCAGGTAGCGAACTCCATCGTCCGCCGAATCCTCGGCCAGTTCGAACGACGCCCGCTCCAGCGCATCGGCGGTCTGCAGCACCGACAGCGTCACGTCGAACCGCGCGAGGTAGTCCTCGAGGTGGCGCGCGTCGCGCACCACCATGTACTCGGCCAGCCCGACCGTGTCGTCGACCGGCATCGGCACCCCGTGCTCGCGGCCAAGCTCCAGCAGCGTCGACGGCCGGATGGAACCGTCGAGGTGGCAGTGCAGTTCGGCCTTCGGCAGGCGTCGCAGCAGGTCATGACCGATCGGATGCGGCATCGCTCAGTCGCCTTCCGCCGCGGAGTCGGCATCGCGATGGCGCGCCGGGACGAGGCGGAAGATCGCGCCTCCGTGGAGCGGCGTGGACGGGGGCGCAGGCAGGCCGCGCGAGTCGGTGATGATCGTGGACCCGCCTTCGACGTCGTCGGCCGTCGCCGCGTCAAAGAGACGAACCGCGTCGAGGGCGGTCTGGCCGTCCTCTGCATCGACGGGGACCGCGTTGACATACACTCGCATTCTGGAAGTCCAGGTGAAGTTCAGGGAAACCTGCCCGCATGCATCGATCGGTACGCGGCATCGACCTCCGACTCCCGCACCATGGTCCAATTTGCGCGGAACCGGTCGGCGGGGCGCAGCTCACCGGTTACGGTGACGGCGTCGATCAGGAGCTGCCGGATCTCCTCCTCACCGGGATACACCACCGCTGCATCGCGTCGCAAGCGGTGTCCGGGCGCTCGGCGTTGTAGTCCCAACCGATGAGCCGGCCATGCACGTCGGTGGTGGCCGCAATCGCCAGGTCCACCGCATCCGGCTCCTGGCGAACCGCACCGGCGCACGCCATGCTCGTCAGGCAGGCACCGAGCAGCATCGCCAGCGCGGGACGTGTCATGGCAAAAAGGTACTCACCCCCAAATGGTCGCGGGAGCGCGCGATTGACGGTCCCGAAGGCCGCCTTCACACTTCCCCGTGCACCGACGCTGATCCGGCATCATCGGCGACGGCACCCTCCCTCTCGCGCAACGATACAGGAACGTGACACGCTCGCGGCTTCTCTTTCCGTCACGGTTCGGCGATTCTCCTTCATCGAGCGATCGTTGAGGCCCCTTGCGCCCGGCATTGCCGGAGGCGCGGGATCGGGCAAGGCCACGGTGCAACCCATGCATCAGCAGTTTGTAGAACCAGGCAAGCGCCACGCGGATATCGTCGTTTTGCGAGGCGGGGACAACGCGGTGGCAATCGAGATGATCGTCACCCGAATCAAGCGCCGCCTGCAGGAGGCCATGGCATGAGCGACACCGCCGGTACAGTCAGCGAGCGCGTGCTCGTCGTCGATGACGAACCCGACATCGTTGCCCTCATCACGTTCCATCTCGTGAAGGCCGGCTATCGGGTATCGACCGCCAGCACCGGGCCCGACGCGATCGCGCAGGCCAGGCACGAGCGGCCCGCCCTGATCGTGCTCGACCTGATGCTCCCCGGGCTGTCCGGTTACGAGGTGCTCGAACAGTTGCGCGCCGACGACTCCACGCGTGAGGTCGCGGTGCTGATGCTCACCGCGCGCAAGGAGGAGGAGGACCGCATTCGCGGCCTCTCGCTCGGCGCCGACGACTATCTCACGAAGCCGTTCAGCACACAGGAGCTGGTGCTGCGGGTGGGGGCCATCCTGCGGCGGATGGGGCAACTGACCCCCGAGTCGGACGACATCGTGCAGGTGGGGCCCATCAGGATCGACCGCGGTGCGCACCGCGTGTTCGTCGACGGCGGCGAGGTGGAGCTGACGCCAACCGAGTATCGGCTCCTGCTGATGCTCGCCGAGCGGAAGGGGCGGGTCCAGGCGCGCGGCCACCTGCTGGAAACGGTCTGGGAAGCGGCGCCGGACATCCAGACGCGGACGGTCGACATGCATGTGCAGCGGCTGCGCACCAAGCTCGGTGCCGCTGGTGATCTCGTCGAAACGGTTCGCGGGTTCGGCTATCGGCTCCGCACCGGGCAGTCGCGCATCGCGTGAGGCTGACGCAGCGGCTTCTCCTCGGTTCGCTGCTGATCATCGGCGTGCTCGTCGCGTTCGTCGTCGTCATTGTCGACGGACAACTCAAGCGCCGCCTCGTCGATGAAGCGTTGATCGAAGCGGGGCGTCAGGCGCGGCTCGTGGGGGCGCAGTGGACGCCGATGACCAACGCCGACTCCCTTGCCAGGTCGGCCGGTCGTTCGCTCGAGCATCGGGTCACGCTGATCGACTCCACCGGCCTGGTGGTCGGCGACTCGGAGTTCGGCACCGGCGCTGTTGATCGCCTCGAGAACCATGCGAACCGTCCGGAGGTCCGCGACGCGCTCGCCTCGGGGTCGGGCACGGCGCGCAGGCGCAGCGCATCGTCCGGACTGGACGAACTTTACGCCGCGACGCGCACCGACCAGGGGGTCGCGCGCGTATCGATCGACACGCGTGCGCTCGAGGTCACCTTCGCGCGGGCACGACGCGACGTGCTTGGCGCCGGCGCGCTGTCGCTGCTGCTCGCCGTCGTGCTCGTGACCATCTTTTCGCGATCCGTCGCACGCCCCGTCATCGCCCTGCGCGACGTTGCCCGCGACCTCGCGGGGGGCGACCTCTCGCGACGGCCGCCGCTCTCGGCGCCCGGCGAGGTGGGGGAGCTGGCAAGCGCGATACATCGGCTGGCAGAGCAGCTCAGTGCCCGACTCGCGGCGCTCGACGCGGAGGAGGGGCTGATGAACAATCTCGCGGAGTCGCTCAACGAGGGTGTGCTCGCCATCGACGCACGGCAGCAGGTCGTCCGTACCAACCAGCGGGCGCAACGCCTGCTCGGCGTTGGCGACGCGCCGTTCCCGCTCGTGAACCTGCCGCGCGATCGCGTGCTGCGAGAGGCCGTGACCGCGGCACTCTCGGGCACGACCAGCGAATCGCTCAAGACCGAGGTGAACGGCCGCGAGCTCGCGGTGACGGCCCGGCCACTCCCCGACGGCGGAGCGGTGCTCGCACTGTTTGACCTGACGCCGATGCGTCGCCTGGAAACGGTCCGGCGCGACTTCGTCGCCAACGTCTCGCACGAACTGCGCACCCCCCTCACGGTCATCGGTGGCTTCGCCGAGACGCTCGCGGACGATGACATCGCCGCCGACGAGCGGCGCCGCTTCGCGCGCATGATACTCACGAACACGCGGCGCCTGCAGCGCATGGTGGACGACCTGCTCGACCTCTCGCGCATCGAGTCGGGAGGGTGGCGCCCCAACCCGCAGGAGACCACGCTCGCGACGGTGGTCGACGAGGTGCTGGCCGAAGAGCGGGCGGCGGTGGCGGCGCGACCGGTCGCGCTCACGCGTCGCATCGCCGACGACGCGACCACGGTCTGGGTCGATCCCTTTGCGCTTCGGCAGGTGCTGGCAAACCTCGTGGAGAACGCGGTCCGCCATACCGGCAGCGGTGAGGTGGAAGTCTTCTCCCGGCGAACCGACGACGGCGTCGCGGTCGGGGTGCGGGATACGGGGACCGGCATCGCGCCGGATCACCTCGAGCGGATCTTCGAGCGCTTCTACCGCGCCGACGCCGGGCGCTCGCGCGAGCAGGGGGGCACCGGGCTGGGGCTCGCGATCGTCCGGCACCTGGTGGAAACGCACCGCGGGACGGTCCGTGCGGAAAGCACACCTGGCCAGGGGACGACCATCACGACGACGTTCCCCGATCGCCCGGCCGGAGAGGGGACAGCGGAGGAGCATCAGCCGTCGTGACATAGTCGTTGCATCGCTGTCGACTGTTCGAGACAGGCGTTCGCGAGACTTTGACGTGTCCTCACCCGCCTGCCGGGGTGCCCGGCATGCGGATCCGAATCCTCCCGGACACCGATAATGACCGCATCGTACTCCGCTCACCGCAGCACGCTGATTCTCGCGAAGCTCGCGGCGTTGCTCATGTTGCTCGCAGCACCGTTGTATTCGCAGGAGGCGCGCACCGGCCGTATCGTTGGCCGCGTGATCGACGCTGAAGGCGGTATGGGACTCCCCGACGTCGGCGTCCAACTCGTCGGCACGACGAAGGGCACGCAGTCGGGAGTCGACGGACGGTTCACCCTCGTCGACGTTCCCGCCGGCACCGTCACGTTGCAGGTGCGCCGGCTTGGCTTCCAGCCCAAGACCGTCACGGGTATCGTGCTCGCCGCCGGTGCGACGGTCGAACAGAACGTCGCGATGTCGGCGGCGACCGTGACGCTGCAGGCCACGGTCGTCACCGCGTCGGCGGAACGCGGTACCGTGAACGAGGCGCTCGATGCGCAGCGGACCGCCACCGGCATCGTGAACGCCGTCACCTCGGAGCAGATCGCACGGAGCCCCGACGGTGACGCCGGCCAGGCCATGCAGCGCGTGAGCGGCGTGACCGTGCAGGACGGGCGCTACGTGTTCGTCCGCGGCCTGGGGGAGCGCTACACCACCACCCAGTTGAATGGCACACGCGTGCCGAGCCCCGATCCCGAGAAGCGCGTCGTGCCCTTCGACATGTTCCCGTCCGGGCTGCTGCAGTCGGTGACCGCGACCAAGACCTTCACCCCCGACCTGCAGGGCGACTTCAGCGGCGCACAGGTGGACATTCGCACGCGCGAATTCCCCGTGCACCGGCAGGTCACGATGGGGCTGAGCGTCGGCGCCAATGCCAGCGGTACCGCGAGCGACCTGCTCGCGGCGCGCGGCGTAGGTGGTGAGCGCTTCGCCCTCGCCGGATCGGCGCGCAACCTTCCGTCGGTGTTCAGGCGCGTCGGCAACTTCCAGGGGATCACGCTCACGCAGCAGGACCAGAACATGCTCGTGAGCCAGTTCCGCAACGCCTGGACACCGGATGCCGGACGTGGCACGCCGAACACGTCGTTCCAGGCGTCCGTCGGCGGCAACGATCCCGTGCTCGGTCAGCGGATCGGCTACCTGCTCTCCGGTACGTACTCGCTCTCGCAGGAAGTGAAGGCCGGCGCGCAGCGTGCGCTCGCCGACCGCGGTTCGACCCCCGGATCGACCAACGAGATCGACCGGTTCGACGGCGAGGCGGCCACGTCGAGCGTCCTCTGGGGTGGCCTCGCGAACTTCAGCACGCTGCTCGGCGGACACTCCCGTCTCTCGTTCGACAACACCTATACCCGCACCGCGGACAACGAGGCACGGCGTGAGCGCGGCGAGTTCGAGAACGAAGGGATCGCGGCGCGCATCGATCGCATGCGTTATGTGGAACGCGCGGTGATGAGCAGCCAGCTCTCCGGCGAGCACCAGCTCGGTGCGCGTCACAAGTTCGAGTGGGCGGCAACCGGCTCCCAGGTCACGCGCGATGAACCTGATCGCAGCGAATTCGTGCGGGTCATCGAACGCGATACTCCCGACGGACCCGAAGTCCTCCGCTGGCTGAACACGGGAAACGGTGGCGCCGTGCGCACCTTCTCGACGCTGGACGAAACGAGCTGGCAGGGGAAGGCTGACTATCAGCTCGAGTTCAACGCCTTCGGCGGCTCGCACCGCTTCAAGACGGGGGGCTACCTCCGCACGACCGAACGCGATGCCGATACGCGGGCGTATTCCATCAGCGCCCCCACCGCATCGGCGGAGATTCGCGAGCTGCCCCCCGAGCTGATCTTCGACGGCCGCTTCGCCGGCGCCCATGACGCGGTTTTCAGCATCGCGCCGCTCTCACAGGGTGGGGCGTACTCCGCGGACGATCGCCTGAGCGCCGGATACGCCATGGTGGAGCTGTCGCTCGGCTCGCGCCTGCGGCTGATCACGGGTGCTCGCTATGAACGGGATCGCCTCGAAGTCGACGCCACTTCCACGCTGGGCGAACCGGTGAACACCAGCCGGAACTGGAGCGACGTGCTCCCGTCGGCGGCGCTCAATGTGGCCATCACGCCCTCACAGAATCTGCGCCTGTCCTGGAGCGGCACGCTGGCGCGCCCCGAGTATCGCGAGCTGTCGCCGATCAAGAGCCGCGACGTGCTCAATGGCGACGACCTCGAAGGGAACCCGAACCTGGATCGCACGCGCATCCGCAATTCGGACGTCCGCTGGGAGTGGTATCCGGCCGACGGCGAGCTGCTGAGCCTTGGCGTCTTCGCCAAGCAGTTCGACAAGCCCATCGAGCGCGTGTACCGCGCCGCCGGCTCGTCATCGCGGTTCATCGGGTACGTGAACGCCCGAAGCGCGGACAACTATGGCGTTGAACTCGAGGCCCGGAAGCGGCTCGGCTTTCTCGCATCCTCGCTGGAGCAGGTAAGCGCGTTCACGAATGTCACCGTCATGCAGAGCGAGATCGACCTGGGCGAGGCGCAGGCCGCGGCAACGAACCGCAAGCGGCGGATGGTCGGCCAGGCGCCGTATGTCGTCAACGCCGGCCTGACGTGGTCGTCGTGGACCGGAGACGGGAGCGCCACGCTGCTGTACAACCGCGTCGGCGAGCGCATCGATGCCGCCGGGGACCTTCCCCTGCCTGACGTCGTCCTGCGCCCGCGCGATCAACTCGACCTGTCGCTGCGCTTCCCGCTCCCCGGCGGACTGTCGGGTCGCGCGGACGCGCGGAACGTGTTCGATTCGCCGCACAAGACCGTGCAGGGCACGGTGGTGCGCGACGCATGGCGCTCGGGGCGCATCTTCCAGTTCGGCCTGCAGTGGCAGCCGCGGTAACCGTGGACGGTCGCGCTTCGTGACCGCGCCGTGACGCGGATGAGACGGTCGCAGAACAATGGTATAGTTTCTTTGGGGCATCGATTCGAGAGCCGGATCGATGCCCCATCTGGTCTTCAAACTCACGTTCAGGAACGGCGATGATTCTCGTCTCCCGCAGACTCGTACCAGCGGCCCTTCTCGCACTGGTCGGCGTGCTCAGCGCCTGCAGCAGCGATGACGGCCCCACGAATCCCGGTGTCCAGCCCGTCCTCGGCCTCAGCGCCAGCAACATCACCGCTACCGCCGTCACGCTGTCGTTCAACGGCGTTGCCGGCGACGAGAGCTACGACATCGAGCGCGCCACTGGCACCGGAGCGTTTGCCAAGGTGGGCGACGTTGCCGCGCCGGCAACCGGCACCTCCGCCAGCTACGACGACACCGGCCTGAGCGCCGAGACGGCGTATCGCTACCGCGTCATCACCAGGCGTGGCACGCAGACCGCAACGTCGGCCGAGATCACCGTGACCACGGTGGCGCTGGGCAGCTTCACGCGTGACATCACGGCCGACATCACGACGAACACCACCTGGTACGCCGATACCACATACATCCTCAAGGGCTTCATCCACGTCGCCAACGGCGCCACGCTGACCATCCAGCCGGGCACGACGATCAAGGGCGACTTCAACACGCTCGGCGCGTCCCTGTTCGTGCTGCGCGGATCGAAGATCAACGCCGTCGGCACCGCCGACCTGCCGATCGTCTTCACGTCCGCGCGCGATCCCGGCAGCCGGCAGCCGGGTGACTGGGGCGGCCTGGTTATCGTCGGCAACGCGCCCACCAACCGCACCGGCGTGGAGATCGAAATCGAGGGCACGAACACCGTCGCCGGCAACGAGTCGGGCACGAACTACAAGGTGACATACGACGGCGGCTCGGTACCCACCGACAACAGCGGCGAGCTGCGCTATGTGCGCGTGGAATTCGCCGGCTATGCGCCGTCGCTCAACAACGAGCTGAACTCCTTCACCTTTGCCGCGGTCGGGAGCGGCACGCGTCTCTCCTACCTGCAGTCGATGGCCGGCCTCGACGACTCGTTCGAGTTCTTTGGCGGCACTGTCGACGCCCACCACCTCGTGTCGTACGAGGCGGGGGACGACCACTTCGACATGTCCGAGGGCTTCCGCGGCCGCCTGCAGTACCTGATCGCGCTGCAGACCACGCAGCTCGCGCAGCGCACGGGCGCCGGCTCGCCGGCCTCGGATCCGCAGGCCATCGAGAACGACGGCTGCAGCGGCGCCGGATGCCTGCAGGGCTTTGACACCGCCCCATTCACCACGCCGGTCGTGGCGAACTTCACGCTGGTTGGCACGGGTGACGCGGCCACGTCGGGAAGTTCGGGCGGTGTCGGCATGATGCTTCGCCGCGGAACGGGCGGCTACTATGTGAACGGCGTCGTTGCCCGCTTCCCGCGCGCTGCCGTGAGCGTTCGTGACGCCGAGACCTTCGCGCGTGGCGGCGCCGCCGCAGTGCCCGATCTCGCGACGGCCGACCTGGCGGTTCGCAACCTCCTGTTCCTGGCGACGGCGACGCCGTTCCAGGCGCAGTCGGGGAGCACGCCGCAGAACGCCTTCGACCTCGCCGGCAATGCGCTGGTGCAGAACACGACCGCGACGCTCGCCGAGGCATTCACGGCCTTCCCGGCCACGGTGAACGACCAGACCACGGCGGCCGCGTTTGACTGGACGCCCGCCACGGGCTCGCCTGCGGCTGCCGGCGGACTGGCGACGTTCAGCGGCAAGCTCGCGACCGCCGCGGGCGCCACCGTCACGGGAACCAGCTTCGTGGGCGCCGCCGATCCGGCTGGTGCCAAGTGGTGGCAGGGCTGGACGATCTACGCGCAGAAGTAGCACGCGCAGCCGGTGCGCCGCCGGCGAGGCTGGCGGCGCACCGCGGTTCCACTCCTCATTCGAGGCGCGACGGTCACGACGCAACAGCCCACGGCTGGTACGCTGCGTGACCGACGTCGTTTGATGCCGCTTCCCTTCCTCACCATGTCCATCAACGCCCTTCATCTGACGGGCTCGCGCGCGATCGCGACCCTGGCGCTGCTGAGCGCCGTAGCAGGCTGCTCCAATGCCCCGGAGCCTGGTGTCGACTCGGCGAACGCCGCCGATGCCGCGCTCGCACGCGCGCGTCAGGACTCGACCAATCGCGCGATGCCGGGCTACGTGATCGACAGCATCCTGCCGATGGAGGAGGAGCTGCGGCGCTTCCGGACCAACCTGCCGCGCGTGTCCCATCTGGAGGGCGGCAGCGGCAGTCGCGACGCGCTGCTGCAGCGCTTTGTGAACGCCGTCTCCGAGCGCGACACCTCTGAACTGCGGCGCATGGCCCTGACACGCGCCGAGTTCGCCTGGCTTGTCTTCGGTTCATCGCCGTACGCCGTCGAACCCCTTCGCACCAAGCCCGGGCTGATCTGGACCCAGATGCAGCTCGCCAGCAACACCGGCGCAACCCGCCTGTTCGAGCGATCTGGCGGCCGGCCGTTCACGGCTGGCGGGCTGATCTGCCGGGAGGAGGTGGAAGTACAGGGGGACAACCGGATCTGGGCCGGCTGCGTCGTGCGCAGGGCGGGAAGCGACGGCGTCGCCACGGATGAGCGCCTCTTCGGTTCGATCATCGAGCGCGACGGCCAGTTCAAGTTCATGACCTACGCGAACGCCTTCTGAGCCGGCGTGGCGCGACGGCGACGTTACGCCGCCGTAGCAGTTCCGTTACAAGGCGCGGATAATGTAACAGCATGGCCAACGGTCTCACGCACACATGGCAGCTGTCATGACGCGCGCATCCGCACCCCCTCTTGTCATGCTGACTCGCTCCACCTGCCGCGCTCTGCGAGTGGCGGTCTCCGTTTCGACCCTCGCTGCCTCCGCACTCGCGGCGCAACGGCCCGCCGCGGCATCCGTCGACTCATCGTCCAGCGGCGCGGCAAAGCGATCGGTGGATCTCTCCGGGGTCCTCTACGCGAGTTTCCAGTACGGCGGCGATCGCGACTCGCGCTCGGACAATCGATTCGACATCGATCGCGCGTATCTCACGGCCCGCGCGCACATGAGTGAGCGTCTGGACGCGCGCGTAACCCTCGATGTGTACCAGCAGCGCAACCCCGCCAGCGACGACTTCTACCAGGGCTGGGCGATGCGCGCCAAGTACGCGTACGTCGACTATGCGCTGCTGCGTGGCGGGGAGAGCGACCTGACGCTGACAGCCAGGTTCGGCCTGCTGCAAACCGCGATCATCGAGGTCGAGGAGCAGGTCTGGAATCGCGGCCTCGGTCAGGTCGGCGTCGACCGGTTCGGCTACGTTCCGTCCGCCGACGCCGGCGTGTCGTCCGTGCTGCGTCTCCCCGACGGCCACGGAGAGTTCTACCTCGGCGTCACCAACGGCTCCGGGTACGCCTCGCGAGAGACCGACCGCTTCAAGGATGTCGCGGCGCGATTCACGTGGACACCGGCGCCGCACGCGGCCGGAGTCCTGAGTTCGATTCGTGTCTCGCCATGGGCCATGCTGGGTCGCCGAGGGAGCGACTACGCCGCCGGCGCCGGCACCGTAGCGCCCGTCGCCGCCGGCCTGCGGAAGAATCGCGCGGGGGTGCTGCTGAGTGTACGCGACCCGCGCATCACGCTCGGCACCCACGTAGCCTGGCGCTTCGATGAATCGGAAACGGCCGACACCACGGTGGACACGTCGCCACGCACCAGTGACGTGACCGGTCGGCTGATCTCGCTCCATGCACTGCTGCGTCCGCGAGCATTCTCCGACGACCTGCCGCAGTGGCCGCTGGCGGTGGTGCTGCGCACCGACGAATTTCGCGCCCACACCGACAGCGACGCGTCCGTGCGAACCTGGTTCGCGGGGTTGATGTACGAGGCCGGGGCGTATGGCTCGATCACCCTCGATTATCAGCGCCAGCTCCCGCACCACGGCAGCGGCGCGAGCGACCTGGCCGCGGTGGCACTGCAACTGGTCGCCAGCTTCTGAGAGGTTGCAATGCTTCGACGTTACCAAGTCGTGACCCGCGCGAACGACCCCGCCGCATGCGTGGCATGCAAGCTTCCTGTAACTGATTCGGAGATCCCATGAAGCCCGTTCTCAAGGCGCTCGCTGCAGGCACCATCGTCGCCCTGGTCGCCTGCGGTGGCGGCGATACCGCGGCCGACTCCGGCTCGGCCGCAACGTCGAGCGGATCCGTCGACCTCACCGGCGCCGGCGCCACCTTCCCGTACCCGCTCTACGCCCGGTGGATCTCGGACTACAACGCCGCAACCGGCATCAAGATCAACTACCAGTCGATCGGGTCGGGCGGCGGCATCCGCCAGCTCTCCGAAGGCACGGTGGACTTCGGCGCCAGCGATGGCCCCATGACCGACGACGAGCTGCGCGCGGCCAAGGGCGGGCACGTGCTGCACATCCCGATGGCGCTCGGCGCGGACGTCATCACGTACAACCTGCCCGAGGTCAGTACCGCGCTCCGGCTCGATGGTCGCACCATCGCCGACATCTTTCTCGGCAGCATCACCCGATGGAACGACGCGCGCATCGCGCAGTTGAATCCCGGGGTGACGCTCCCCGAACGTGACATTCTCGTCGTGCATCGTTCGGATGGCAGCGGGACCACGTGGATCTTCACCGACTACCTCTCCGCGATCAGTCCGGCGTGGGCAGCCGGTCCGGGGCGCGGCAAGGCGGTGGACTGGCCGGTGGGACTCGGCGGCAAGGGCAATGAGGGGGTGGCCGGCCAGATCAAGCAGACGCCCGGCACGATCGGCTACGTCGAACTCGCGTACGCGCACCAGAACCGGCTCGCGGTCGCCCTCGTGAAGAACGCCGCCGGCGAGTTCGTGGAGCCTAACGTTGCCTCGATCACCGCGGCAGCCGCCGGTGCCATCGCGCAACTGCCGGACAGCAGCGACTATCGCATCTCCATCGTCAACGCCGCCGGTGCCGACGCATACCCGATCTCCTCGTTCACCTGGATTCTCGTCTATCAGGTGCAGCCGGACGCCGGGAAGGGGCGGAAGCTGATCGACTTCCTCAAGTGGTCGCTGGCGGAAGGCGCGGAAGCCGCCGTGGCGCTCGACTATGCGCCGCTGCCGCCGGAACTCGTGGCCACGCTTCACGACCGACTCGATACCGTGCAGCTCGGGGCACAATGACAGACACAACGCGCGCGGCCATGATGGCGCGCGCTCCCGGGGCGGGTGACCGCGACACCGAGCGATTGCAAGGGTCGGCGCTCGGGGATCGCCTGTATCGCTATGCCACGGCAGCGTTCGCGTTGTGCATTCCGCTGCTGCTCGTGCTCATCGCGTGGGAGATCGGCGTTGCCGCATGGCCGGCGCTGCGAGAGTTCGGTCCGGCGTTCCTGACCACCAGCCGGTGGGATCCGGTGAACGGCGTCTTCGGTGCCGCACCGATGATCTTCGGCACGATCGTGTCGTCGATGCTCGCGCTGCTGATCGCCACCCCGCTGGCGCTGGGCGTGGCGATCTTTCTCACCGAGTTCGCGCCTGGCTGGCTGCGGCAACCGATTGCGTTCCTCGTGGACCTGCTGGCCGCGATTCCCAGCGTCGTCTACGGCCTGTGGGGCGTCTTTGTGCTCCTGCCGCTGCTGCGCACCACGGTGATGCCGTTTCTGGCCGACACACTGGGGCTCGGCAACACGCCGCTGTTCGCGGGACCGGCGTATGGGCCCAGCATGCTGGCCGCAGGGTTGCTCCTCGCGATCATGACGCTGCCATACATCTCCGCCGTGGCGCGCGAGGTGCTGCTGGCGGTGCCGAGGTCGCAGCGCGAAGCGGCGCTGGCGCTCGGCGCCACCAAATGGGAGATGATCCGCGATGCCGTCGTACCGTACGCGCGCACGGGCATCTTCGGCGGCATCATCCTCGGACTCGGTCGTGCGCTCGGCGAGACCATGGCGGTGACCATGGTCATCGGCAACCGGCACGAGATCTCGGCATCGCTGTTCGCACCGGGCAACACCATGGCGTCGCTCATAGCCAACGAGTTCATCGAGGCCAACGGAGAGCTGTACGTCTCGGCCATCATGGCGGTCGGCGCGGTGCTCTTCGCGATCACGCTGGTGGTGAACGCCATCGCGCGCTGGCTCGTGTGGCGCGTGGCGCGGGAGTCGCGCGTCGGATGACCGCACCCGGAAGTCCGCGGCCGCTGCGCCCGAGCGGCGTGCAGCAAATCACCGCCGAGCGCACCCGGCGTACCATCCGGCGACGCAAGGGCGTGAATGGCGTCATGCTCGCATGCACCTGGCTGGCGGCGTTGCTCGCGGTGCTGCCACTGCTCTTCATCCTCTTCCACCTGATCCGCCAGGGTGCGTCGAGCCTCAACCTGGCGTTCTTCACCGAACTGCCGGCGCCCCCCGGTGTGTCGGGCGGAGGGATGGCGAATGCCATCGTCGGCACGCTGGTGCTCATTGGCGCGGCGTCCGCGGTGGGGCTCCCCGTTGGAATCGGCGCCGGCCTGTACCTCGCCGAGCATCGCGGTGCGCGCTCGGCCACGATCATTCGCTTTCTCTCCGACGTGCTCAACGGACTGCCATCGATCGTGATGGGGATCTTCGCATGGCAGTTCATCGTGCGGCCCATGGGGCACTTCTCCGCCCTCTCGGGGGGCGTGGCGCTCGGTGCCATGATGATTCCGCTCGTCACGCGCGCCACCGAGGAGATGGTGCGCACCGTACCGGTGTCGCTGCGTGAGGCGGCCCTCGCCCTTGGCTATGCCCA
The DNA here is from genome assembly GCA_035698205.1 of Gemmatimonadaceae bacterium. Lineage (GTDB taxonomy): Bacteria > Gemmatimonadota > Gemmatimonadetes > Gemmatimonadales > Gemmatimonadaceae > DASSBZ01. The sequence continues at coordinate 33,757 of DASSBZ010000130.1, forward strand.
GTGGCGCACGTCGCTCGCGGTGGTGCTGCGGACGGCGCTGCCGGGGATCGTCACCGGCGCGCTGGTGGCCGTCGCGCGGATCGCCGGCGAGACCGCACCGCTGCTGTTCACCGCGCTCGGCAATCCGTACTTCTCCGCGTCGCTGGACGAGCCGATCTCGGCGCTGCCACTCCAGATTTATGTCTATGCAACCGGTCCGTACGACGAGTGGCACTCGCTTGCCTGGGCGGGGGCGCTCGTCCTCATCGGCATCGTCCTCGTCATCAGCCTCGTCGCCCGATTCGTCACCCGCTCCCGTCATGGCGTCGCCGTCGATTGATCGTGCACCCGTGACGCCGGTGGTGCCCGTCGCCGTCCCGACGCGCGCACGCGAGGGCAATGCGACCACCGGGAAGCCGCCCGTGCGGCTGCGGGTGGATCACCTGTCGGCATGGTTCGGCACACACGGCGCGGTGCGTGATGTCACGCTCGACTTCCAGGATACCCGGGTGACGGCCATCATCGGGCCGTCGGGGTGTGGCAAGTCCACGCTGCTGCGCTGCCTCAACCGGATGCACGAGACGATCCCGACGGCTCGCGTCGACGGCGAGGTCCTGCTGGATGAACGCAGCGTGTATGCGAGCGACGTTCCGGCCATGGCCGTGCGACGTCGCATCGGGATGGTGTTCCAGCGGCCAACGCCGTTCCCCACCATGTCCATTCGCGACAACGTCGCCGCCGGCCTGCGCGTGCTCGGACGTTCGCGCCCCGGGCGCGCCGACACCGATGCGATCGTGGAGGACGCGCTGCGCCGCGCCGCGCTCTGGGATGAGGTGAAGGACCGCTTGAACAGGAGCGCGGTCGCGCTTTCGGGTGGACAGCAGCAGCGACTGTGCATCGCGCGGGCGCTGGCCACGCGTCCGCGCGTGCTCCTGCTCGACGAACCGACCGCATCCCTCGATCCGCTCAGCACGCAGCGCGTGGAGGAACTCGTCTATGCGCTGCGCGCCGACATGACCATCGTGATGGTAACCCACAACATGCAGCAGGCCGCCCGTGTGTCGGACCGGACCGCGTTCATGCTCGGCGGTCAGCTCGTGGAAGTGGCTCCCACCGGGATGCTGTTCACCTCCCCCGACGACCCGCGCACGGAGTCGTACATCACGGGACGGTTCGGATGACGGCCGGCGTGGCCTCCCGCGCGACGGAGCCGGTCGGGGCGATGGACCACCCCGGCACCATCGCGGCGCGCGACTTTTCCTTCTGGTACGGCGCCCATCAGGCGCTGTTCAACCTCGATCTCGAACTGCCATCGCGCGCCGTCACCGCACTCATCGGACCGTCGGGGTGCGGCAAGTCGACGTTCCTGCGCGCCATCAATCGCATGAACGACCTCATTCCGGGTGTCCGCCGCGCGGGTCACCTGACCCTCGACGGCGAGGACGTCTACGGCTCCGGCATGGACGCGGTCTCGCTGCGACAGCGTGTGGGCATGGTGTTCCAGCGATGGAATCCGTTTCCGCGCTCCATCTACGACAACGTCGCCTACGGCCCGCGCATCAACGGACGCCCGCGCGAGGACCTCGACTCGATCGTGGAATCATCGCTGCGCCGCGCCGCCCTGTGGGACGAGGCCAAGGATCGCCTGCGCCACAGTGCGCTCGGCCTCTCCGGCGGTCAGCAGCAACGGCTGTGCATCGCGCGTGCGCTGGCCAACGATCCCGAGGTCCTGCTGCTCGACGAGCCGTGCTCGGCACTCGACCCGATCGCCACGCAGCGCATCGAGGCGCTGCTGCATGAATTGCGGCAGGAGTTGACGATCGTCATCGTAACGCACAATCTGCAGCAGGCCGCACGCGTGTCCGACCGCACGGCGTTCTTCTACCTCGGCAAGGTGGTCGAGGTGGACGCGACCGAGCGGATCTTCACGAGCCCTCGCGAGGAACGCACCGAGGCCTACATCACCGGGAGATTCGGATGACGCTCGTCGATACGACGCCAGGACCCCGGCACTTTCACGAGCAGTTGCAGACGCTCAAGACGCGCCTGCTCGACATGTCGGCGCGCGCCGAGGATCTCGTCGCGCTCGCCGTGGACTCCCTCGTCATGCGCGACGAAGGCAAGGCGCTCGCGGTGATCGACGGCGATCGCGAGCTCGACCTCATGGAGCTCGAGGTGGAGAACCTCGCCATCTCGCTGCTCGCGCTGCAGCAACCGATGGCCCGCGACCTGCGCTTCCTCGTGAGCGCCATCAAGATCACGGGTGACCTGGAGCGCGTCGGTGACCACGCGGTCAACATCGCCCAGTCCACCATGCGGCTGCTCGCGCTCGAGGGCGGGCGCAACACGCCGCCGGAGATCACCGACATGGCACGACGCGCACGCGAGATGCTTTCCCACGCGCTCGACGCCTTCGTGCGCGCCGACGGCGCGCTTGGGCGCGAGGTCTGCGCGTCCGACGACCAGGTGGATGCGCTCCACGACTCCAACTTCCGGATCCTGCTCACGCACATGATGGCCGATCCGCGAACCATCAATCCCTCCCTCGAAGTGCTGCTCGTGAGCCGCAACCTCGAGCGCGTGGCCGACCTGGCCACCAATATCGGCGAGGACGCCGTCTTCCTGGCCGAGGGCAAGCAGATCAAGCATCACGCGGAAGCCGACGCCGAGGCGCGCGCGAAAGCGCGCACTCGATGAACCGCACCGTCGCCCGCGTGACCCTCGTGCAGTCCGCCCGCAAGCTCGCCACCGATGAGGGTGACGTGCGGCTGGCGGCCATCGACGTCGGCTCCAACTCCATCCGGCAGATCATCGCCGACGTGTCGCCATCGGGCGGCATTCGCGTGATCGACGAGATGAAGGCGGCGCCACGGCTGGGGGCCGGCGTCTCCGACAGCGGCGAGCTGTCGGCCGCGTCGATGCGGCAGGCGCTCGATGCGCTCGGCCGCATGGCGGACCTCGCGCGCCAGCTCGGCGCCGCGCGCGTCGACGCCGTGGCCACGTGCGCCGTGCGCGACGCGGCCAACAGCGGCGCATTCCTCGACCTGGTTCGCCACCAGACCGGGCTGCGGGTGCGCGTGCTCGAGGGGGAGGAGGAGGCGCGGCTCGCGTTTCGCAGCGCGCTGGCGCACTTCGAGCTCGGGGTGGGACGTGCCGTCGTCATGGACATGGGCGGCGGCTCGCTCGAACTCGCCCTCGCCGCGGACGGCCTGCTCGAGCGGCTCATCTCCCTGCCCTTCGGCGCGATCCGGCTGACGGAGCAGTTCCTCGGCGATCGCCCGCGCGGCAAGCGATTGCGCGCGCTGCGCGAGACGGTGCGCGACGCGCTGCGCCGCGAGATCCCCAAGCGCGACTGGCGCGGCGCCACGCTGATCGGCTCCGGCGGCACGTTCACGAACCTGGCCGGCATCTACCTCGCGCGTCAGGGGGTCCCGACGGCGCAGTCGATGAACGGAACGCGGGTGCCGCGCACCGAGGTCGAACACATTCTCGACTATCTCTCAGAGCTGTCGTCGGCGGAACGCGCGACCGTGCCGGGGCTCAACCCGGTGCGCTCCGACATCATCGTGGCGGGACTCGCCGTGACCGCCGAGGTCATGGCCCGCCTCGAGGCGCGCGACGTGACCGCCTCGGCGTACGGCATTCGCGAGGGGCTGCTGCTGGAGGCCGCGCACGTCTCGCCCACGTGGGCCGACCCCGGTGAAGCGCGCGAACGCTCGGTACGGGCTTTCGCCGAACGGTGCCACTACGAGGAACCACATGCGCGCCAGGTGCGAAAGCTGGCGCTGCAACTTTTCGACTCCATCGGCACCAGAATCGGCTGCGTTGCCGCCGACCGCCAGATCCTGGCCGACGCGGCACTCCTGCATGACGTCGGCTACCACATCAACTACGACCGACACCACAAGCACTCGTACCACCTCATCCTCCACGCCGACATGCTGGGGATGACGCCGGAGGAGCAGGTGGCCATTGCCAACGTGGCGCGCTATCACCGCGGTTCACCGCCGCGCCGCAAGCATCGCAACTTCGCGCGGCTCGATCGTCAGCTCCAGCGGCGAGTCGTGCGGTTGGCCGCGCTGCTGCGTCTGGCCGACGGCTTCGATCGCGGGCATGTCGGCGCGGTGGATCGCGTCAAGGTGCGCTGGCTCGATCGCGCGATGCGGCTCACCGCGGTGCCCCACCCCAAGGCGCGCAACCTCCGCCTCGATCTCTGGGGGGCCACGCGCAAGAAGACGCTGCTGGAGCGCGTGATCGACACCCCGGTGGAGATCGTCGCCCCCGACGGGCGCGTGGTCGAACTCGACAGCAACGCGGAGCGCACGCACTGACACGCCGGCCGGCGCGCTTTGCTCAGGCCGTCGTGGGTTCGCTCAGCGTCGGCGGCACCGCGTGCTCGCCGGTGCGTGCCTTCACGTCCACGCGCTCGCGCCCCCACGGATCGCCCAGCAGGATACGGTGCGTTCCCCGATCGGGTTCACCCTCGGCCGGGATGCGCTGGGTGTAGGTCCCGTCGGCGGCGAGATCCCACGCCTGCCGGTTGTCGTGCAGGCACGTCTCGAGCAGCGCCTGCAGTCGTGGATGCAGCGAAGGGTCTGCCACAGGCACCACCACCTCGACCCGCCGATTCAGGTTGCGCGGCATCCAGTCCGCCGAGCCCAGGAGATAACGGTCCTCGCCGCCGTTCAGGAAGTAGAACAGGCGCGAGTGCTCGAGGAACCGTCCCACGATGCTGATCACGCGAATGCGCTCGCTCAACCCCGGCACGCCCGGGCGCAGGCAGCAGATGCCGCGCACGATGAGGTCGATCTCCACGCCGGCCTGCGACGCCCGGTAGAGCGATTCGATCACCTCGGGATCCACGAGCGCGTTCATCTTCGCGATGATACGCGCCGGGCGGCCGGCGGCAGCCTGGGCGGCTTCCGCCTCGATCAGCTCGAGGAACCGATCGCGCATGTTGGCCGGGGCAACCAGCAGCTTCCGATAGAGGCGCTGCCGCGAGTAGCCGGTCAGCGTGTTGAACAGGTCGGTGAGATCGGAGCCGACGGATGGCGTGCAGGTCAACAGCCCGATGTCCGTGTACGTGCGCGCGGTCTTGCTGTTGTAGTTGCCGGTGCCGATGTGCAGGTAGCGCCGGATCCCTTCCGCCTCGCGGCGAACCACGAGCGCGAGCTTGGCGTGCGTCTTCAGCCCGGGGAGGCCATAGACCACGTGCACACCGAAGTTTTCCAGCGTGCGCGCCCACGTGATGTTGTTTGCCTCGTCACCACGGGCCTGCAGCTCCACCAGCACCGCCACCTGCTTGCCACGCTGCGCCGCCTCGGTGAGCGCACGCACGATGGCCGTGTCGCCGCTCGTGCGATACAGCGTGAGCTTGATCGCGAGCACATGGTCGTCCTCGGCGGCGCTGGCCAGGAAGTGCTCCACGCTCGTGATGAACGACTCGAACGGGTGGTGCACCAGCACGTCGTGCTCACGGATCACGTCGAAGATGGACTTCGCGGGATCCCGCAGCTCCGGCGGCGACACCGGCACGAACGGTGGATCGTGCAGCTCCGGGATGTCGAGCATCGCGAGCTGCTGCAGGTCGCTCAGTTCGAGCAGCGGTCCCGACTCCTGCGCATCCTCGTCCGCCACGGCGGTGCCTTCCAGCGAGGCGCTCTCGCGCAGTTCGTCCACGATCAACGCCCGGATGTGTCCGGGCATGCCGTCCTGGACCTCCACGCGCACCACCTCGCCGAACCGCCGCTGGAACACCTGCTCCTCGATGGTGGCCAGCAGATCCTCCGGCTCGTCGACCACCTTGTCGAGGTCGAGATCGGAGTAGCGCGTGATGCGGAACGCCCACCACCCCATGACCTGCATCCCGGGGAAGAGCGCGCCGAGATTGGCGCCGATCACTTCTTCCAGCGGAATCCGGTGGTGGCCACGCCCGAACGACACCCAGCGCGGGAGGCTGCGTGGCACCTTCACGCGTGCGAAGTGATCGGTACCGAGATCCGGGTCGCGCAGCGAAACCGCGAGCGAGAGCGAGAGGTTGGAGATGTACGGAAACGGATGCCCGGGATCGACCGCCAACGGGGTCAGCACCGGAAACACATCCCGCTCGAAGAACTCGTCCACGGTCTGCCACTCGGCCGAGGTCAGGTCCGATACCCGAACGAGGCGCACCCCGTGCTCCGACAGCGCCGGGAGGATCTCGTCGTGCAGGCAGCGGCGCTGCAGCGCCAGCAGCTCGCGCACGCGCGCATCGATCGCCACCAGTTGTGCCGTTGGTGGAATGCCATCGGCCGCCGTCGCCATCACTCCGGCCGCCACCTGACGGCGCAGGCCGGCGACGCGCACCATGTAGAACTCGTCGAGGTTGCCGCTGAAGATGCCGAGGAACTTCAGCCGCTCCAGCAACGGGGTCCGTGCGTCCATCGCCTCGTGCAGCACACGGGCGTTGAACTCGAGCCAGCTCAGTTCACGGTTGATGAACAATTCGCTCGGCATCGTGGCGTCGGACATGGCGGGGGCGAGAGGGACGGCCGAATCGGCAACTGGCCCGCGTGCCGGGCCTCCCTCCAATTCTATCGACGGGCGGACCTGAGCACCGTCACGATCACGTCACAGGTGGAAAATGCGCGAGAGCACCAGATAGGACAGGGCCGCCATGCTCGCGGCCGCCGGAATCGTCAGGAGCCAGGCCCAGACGATGCGTCCGGCGATCCCCCACCGGACCGCCGACAGCCGGTTCGTGGCCCCGACCCCCACGATCGCGCCGGTAATGGTGTGCGTCGTCGAGACCGGGATGCCGAACTTCGTGGCCATCAGGATGGCAATGGCACCCCCCGTCTCGGCGCAGAAGCCCCCGACCGGACGGAGCCTGGTGATGCGCGAGCCCATGGTATGCACAATCCGCCAACCGCCGAACAGCGTGCCGAGCGACAGCATGCTGTACGCGCCGATCTCCACCCACATCGGGATCGTCGTGCTCCCCGCCGGCACGTGGAAGAGCTGGAGCAGCCCCGTGGACTCCGCGAACGCCGCCTGCGCGTGGGTCGTCGTGAGCAGCCCGACGATGATCCCCATGGTCTTCTGCGCATCGTTGGCGCCGTGCGAGAACGAGAACAGCGCCGAACTCGCGAGTTGCAGCACGCGGAACAGCCCGTCCACTCGCCTCGGGGTCGTCCGCTGGAACAACCAGTAGACGAGCACCATGAGCCCGAATCCGGCCGCCATCCCCACCACGGGAGAGACCACGATGAAGACGAGCGTCTGCGTCCACTTCGCGCCCCACAGGATCGCACTCCACCCGGCCTTTGTCACGGCAGCGCCGGCGAATCCGCCGATCAGCGCGTGCGATGAGCTCGACGGCAGGCCGAGGACCCACGTGATCAGGTTCCAGGCGATGGCGCCGAGCAGCGCCGCGAGGATCACGGTCGGATCCACGATGGCCTGGTCGACCATCCCCGTCTGGACCGACTTCGCCACGGCCGTGCCCACCACGAAAGCGGCGGAGAAGTTGAACGTCGCCGCCCAGACGACCGCCGCCAGCGGGCTGAGCACCCGCGTACCGACGATGGTCGCGATGGAGTTGGCGGAGTCGTGGAAGCCGTTGATGAAGTCGAACAGGAACGCGATCAGGACGATCGCGACAACGTATGCGACCACTCGTCAGGCGTGCTTGAGTGAAATGCTCTCGAGTGCAATCGCGACGCCTTGCGCCTTGTCCATGGCATTCTCGAGGACGTCGTAGAGATCCTTCCACTTGATGACGTTCATCGGGTCGGGCGCGCCGCGGAACAGCTCGGCGATGGCGGTGCGATAGATCTCGTCGGCGTTCTTCTCGAGCTGCCGGATCGCCCGGCAGGCCTCGGCCACCACCCGCGGCTTCTTGATGTTCGCGATGCCCACCTGAATCAGCTCGGTGGCCTGCATCAGCGTCTCGCACTGCTGCCGTGCGGGCTCGTGCACGATCGCGATGTGGAACATCTGCGCGCGACGCGCGGCGCCGTCCATCCAGTCGAGCACGTCGTCCAGGTTGGACGCCAGGAGCATGATGTCCTCGCGATCGAACGGCGTCACGAAGCTGCGATCGATGCGCTCCCGCACCTGCTGCACGATCTCGTCGGCCTCGTGCTCCTGGACCTTGATCTCGGCCACATAGCGATCGCGGTTGGCCGGGTCCGAAAAAAGATCGCCCAGGATCCGCGCCGATTCGCGCAGTCGAAGGGCCAGCTGATCGAACAGCGGGAAGAATCCTTCGTCTCGCGGTATGAGGCGCACGTGGCGGGGTCGGGCGTGGGCGGTACGGTCGTGGCGGGACTGCATCGTGAGACCCGCGGTGCGTCAGGGAATTTACCCCGTCGACGATCCGTCACGCAAACGTTACGTGTGTCTCACTGCGGCCGCCGCGTGCGGCGAGCGGGTGCAGCGCATGGCGTACCCGCCCTACTGCTCCCAGGCCACCCGCGCATCGACCATCGCCCGGTGTCGTGCCACCAGCTTCGGGTTCACGAACAGCTTCACGAGTACTGCGCCGGCCACGAAGCCGCCCACGTGCGCCCAGACGGCCACACCCCCCGAGACCTCGGGATTCACGGTCATGAGCTGGGGCAATCCGCTGAGCACCTGCAGCGCAAACCACCAGATCAGCACCAGCCAGGCCGGCACTCGGGCGGTGAAGAAGAAGATCACGAGGATGAAGAGCATCTTCACGCGCACGCGCGGATACAGCAGCAGGTACGCACCCATCACTCCGGAGATCGCGCCGGACGCTCCCACGGTGGGGATCGGCGATCCGGGCTGCGAGAAGACGTGCGCCGCTGCCGCCGCCAGCCCGCAGAGCACGTAGAACACGGCGAACCGGCCGCGCCCCATGCTGTCCTCCACGTTGTTGCCGAACACCCAGAGGAAGAGCGCGTTCCCGATCAGGTGCATCCAGCTGCCATGCAGGAACATCGACGTCAGCGGCGTCCAGACGTTGATCGACAGGTTGTCGACCACACAGGCCAGCCCGGGGCCGATGGGAATCCCCGCCCCCAGCGGCGCCTGCCGCGTGAGCTCCCCTGGCACCATGCCGAGGTTGCAGACGCTGGCGGCCAGCGCGCGGCTGTCAAAGCCGGCGCCCTGCACCAGGATCCACGCCGCGATCATGAGGGCGAGAATCATCCACGTCACGATCGGACGCCGGAAGGTCGGATTCTCGTCGCTGATGGGGATCATGTGCGCTCACCGCCGGTCGGGCAGCACCGGCCCTCGGCCGGGTGTGCCATGGTCTGCCAATTTCGCGGAATGCACGCCGCGTGCCCGCCCATCGCCCGCCATTCTGGCCTGATTACGCGGCCTCAGGATTGCTTGTTTCAGCAGCGTTCCCGAGCGACATGACGTGCGCCCGGAATTGTTCTGTTCTTCACACGAGGATGCAATGGCAGATAAGGTAATCGGCATCGATCTCGGCACGACGAACTCCTGCGTCGCCGTCATGGAGGGGGGCGATCCGGTCGTGATTCCCAACTCCGAGGGCGGCCGGACGACCCCGTCCGTGGTGGGCTTCACCAAGGACGGCGAGCGCCTCGTCGGCCAGATCGCCAAGCGACAGGCGGTCACCAACCCGCAGAACACCGTCTTCTCCATCAAGCGCTTCATGGGGCGCAAGATGAACGAGATCGGCGAGGAGATGTCCCGCGTGCCGTACAAGGTCGTCGCGGGCGCCAACGACCTCGCCTCCGTCGAGGTGCAGGGCAAGCGGTACACGCCCCCCGAGATCTCGGCGATGATCCTCCAGAAGATGAAGCAGACGGCCGAGGACTATCTCGGACAGACCGTCAACCGCGCCGTCATCACGGTGCCGGCGTACTTCAACGACTCACAGCGGCAGGCCACCAAGGACGCCGGGCGCATTGCCGGTCTCGAAGTGCTCCGCATCATCAACGAACCCACCGCCGCGGCGCTCGCCTACGGGCTGGACAAGAAGAAGGACGAGAAGGTCGCCGTGTTCGACCTCGGAGGCGGCACCTACGACATCTCGGTCCTCGAGCTCTACGACGTGGAGGGCTCGCGGCAGTTCGAGGTCAAGTCCACCAACGGCGACACGCACCTGGGCGGCGATGACTTCGACCAGCGCGTGATCGACTGGCTCGTCGCGGAATTCAAGAAGGACCAGGGGATCGACCTCTCCAAGGATCCCATGGCGCTCCAGCGGCTGAAGGAAGCCGCCGAGAAGGCCAAGATGGAGCTGTCGAGCACGCAGTCCACCGACATCAACCTGCCCTTCATCACCGCCGACCAGAGCGGACCGAAGCACCTCAACTACTCGCTCACGCGCTCGAAGTTCGAGCAGTTGGTCGACGACCTCATCGGGCGCACCAAGGCGCCGATGGAGCAGGCGCTGAAGGATGCCGGCCTGAAGCCGGGCGACATCGACGAGGTGCTGCTCGTCGGCGGATCCACGCGCATTCCGAAGATCCAGGAAGTCGTCAAGCAGTTCTTCGGCAAGGAGCCTAACAAGGGCGTGAATCCCGACGAAGTCGTCGGCATCGGCGCAGCGGTCCAGGGGGCCGTACTCACCGGTGAGCAGAAGGACGTGCTGCTGCTCGACGTCACACCGCTCTCGCTCGGCATCGAGACGCTCGGCGGCGTCACCACCGTCCTCATCCCGCGCAACACGACGATCCCCACCAAGAAGTCGGAGACGTTCTCCACCGCCGACGACAACCAGACGCAGGTGGAGATCCACGTGCTGCAGGGCGAGCGCGAACTGGCGCTGCACAACAAGACCATCGGCAAGTTCCAGCTCACGGGGATCCCCCCCGCGCCGCGCGGCGTGCCGCAGGTGGAAGTCACCTTCGACATCGATGCCAACGGCATCCTGCACGTCTCGGCCAGGGACAAGGCCACGGGCAAGGAGCAGAAGATCCGCATCGAGGCGTCGAGCGGGCTGTCGAAGGCCGAGATCGATCGCATGGTCTCGGATGCCGAGCAGAACGCGGCCGATGACCAGAAGAAGCGCGAGGAGATCGATTCGCGGAACCGGCTCGACAGCCTCACGTACGAGGTGGAGAAGAACAGCAAGGAGTGGGGGGACAAGCTGCCCGGCGACGTCCGCACCCGGCTCGACAGCGCAGTGGAGCGAGCACGCAAGGCGCTTCGCGGCGACGACCTGACGGAGATCGGCGCCGCGCAGGAAGAGCTGTCGACGGCGTTCCAGGAGGCTGGAAAGTCGTTCTACGCCACCGCGCAGGCCGAGTCGGCCGCGCCGGAGGGAGGCGAGCCGCAGTCCGGTGCGCCCACCGAAGAGGCCAAGGCGGAAGACGTCGTCGAAGCCGACTTCGAGATCGTGGACGACAGCAAGAAGTAGGAGTTCGTTCGAAGTGACTGGCGCATGGCGTGCCGGGGTGGCGATCCGCCGCTTCCGGCACGTTCGCGCAATATGAGGCGCGTGGCGGAAACTTCCGCCCGGCCCTCGGTGTCGTAATCATACGGGCGCGTGTCCCGTCCTTCGGCCGGCGTGAGTTGCGCCGCGGGCCTCTCGACGCGCCGCGAAATTCCGGAGCATTCCGGATCGACAGGCTTCAGCAGGAGACACCAGCAACATGAAATCACGCATGGCACGCATGGGATTCCTCGCGGCGCTCGGCGTCGCGTTTGCAGGCGGACTCGTCTTCGCATCCGGCTTCGACCTCACGAGCCACGCCATCGCCCGGCAGGGGGGGGCGACCACGACGTCGGCGCCGGTCGTTCCGGCGGCGAAGTCGCTGGAGGAGACGAGCAATGCCTTCGTGGCGATCGCCGAGGCTGTCACGCCGGCGGTGGTCTCGATCCGCGCCGAACGCGATGCGCGGGTGGTCAGCAACCAGCCGAATCGCGGGCGGCGGGTGCCGTCGCTCGACGACTTCTTCAACCAGTTCGATCCGCGCCAGGCACCGCCGGAGAATGCCAGCGGCACCGGCTTCATCGTATCGCCGGACGGCTACATCCTGACGAACAATCACGTCGTCGAGAACTTCGACCGCCTCACGGTCACGCTCAACGACCACCGGGTGTTCCCGGCAAAGATCATCGGCCACGATCCGCAGACGGACGTCGCCGTGATCAAGATCGACGGCAAGGGGCTGCCGACGGCCTCCCTTGGTGACGACACCAAGCTGCGAATCGGCGAGTGGGTCGTCGCCATCGGCAACCCGCTCGGACTCGACTTCACGGTGACGGCGGGGATCGTGAGCGCCAAGGGGCGCGGGAGCACCGACCTGCCCGGGCTGTTCAGCGACAGCTACTCCATCACCGACTTCATCCAGACCGACGCCGCCATCAATCCGGGGAACTCCGGCGGTCCGCTGGTGGACATCCACGGGCGCGTCATCGGCATCAACAGCGCGATCGCCAGCGGCACCGGATACTACCAGGGGTACGGCTTCGCCATTCCCATCACGCTCGCCAAGCAGGTCATGGACGACCTGATCGAGCACGGACGGGTGCGGCGTGCCATTCTCGGCGTCTCCATCTCGGACGTGACGCCCGAGGATGCACAGGTGGCCGGCCTGAAGGTCATTCGCGGCGTCAAGGTGCAGTCGTTCACCGATGAAACCAGCCCCGCGCGCAAGGCGGGGATGGAGCCCGGCGACGTGATCGTCGCGGTGGACGGCGAGCCGGTGGATCGCGTGAGCACACTTCAGCGCGTGATCCGCGGCTATGAGCCGGGGCAATCGGTGAAGCTCGACGTGATGCGCTTCGGCGACAGCAAGACCATCACGATCAAGCTGGCGGAAGCGCCATCCGACCCGACGGTCGCACGCGCCGACCTGCCTGGAGGCAACGAGGCCGAGGTCGAGCCAACCGGTGCCGTGGCGGCGGAGAAGCTCGGGATTTCCCTTGAGGTCGTGACGCCCGAGTTCGCGCGTGCGAACGGCATCGCGCCCGATCGCCGGGGCCTTCGGGTCACCGAGGTCACGCGCGGCGGGCCATCGGCCGACAAGCTGCTCGTGAACGACATCATCACCGACGTACTGCATCCGCAGCCGCGCCACACCGTGCGCAGCATCGGCGACCTGCAGAAGGTGCTCGACAGCTCCAGCAAGGGCGAAATCATCACGCTCTGGGTGTACAACGCGGCCCCGCCGCAGACCACGCGCGTGATCAACATCAGGGTTGGCGGCGACTGACGAACCGCCCGCCCGCCAATCGGCGCCGGCCGGTCCACCCTCGGGTGGGACCGACCGGCGCCGTTTTCTTGGGGGGCGGCAGGCCCGCCGGTGGTCTGCTCTCGAGGGTTCGGCAGGACCGCCTGCGGCGGGCTCTCGGGACAAATGCCGTGGGACCAGGCAGGACCGCCTGCGGCGGGCTCTCGCAGAGGGTCGCAGAGGGCACGCAGAGGTGCGCAGAGTACTTCTCGACGTGGCATGCCCTCGGCGCTGAGAGCAACGCGGTTAAACCAGTTCCAAGAGAAACAACAGCGCACGGCCCACGCGCGACGTCTCCCGTCATGCCGCACGCCCTACCTCCGCGGTCCTCCGCGTCCTTCGCGTCCTCCTTGTGGCGTCTAAAAGAGCCATCCCCACCGCAGACCGATGCGGCCGTCGGCCAAGCGTTTTTATTTTCGGGCGGGGCCGTCCCGAAGTCGCGCCGGTAGCCTCATATTGGGGCGCGACACGCGGCCGGCGCAGCACCACGCGAGAGTGGCGGAATTGGTAGACGCGCTGGACTTAGGATCCAGTGGGGAAACCCGTGCGGGTTCGAGTCCCGCCTTTCGCATGGCACGTCCGGGGATCGCCCGCCCCCGGCGCGCATTCATCGCCGCTTCTTGAACCCCAGTCCGCTCATCAGCGCCCCCATGAGCGTGCGCGACACGGCGGTGCCCGCCGCGCGCGAGAACGATCGCCCGGCGGGGGAGTTCAGGAGCCGACCCAGAACGCTCTCCTCCTCGGCAGCCGTCCGCTTGCTCGAGCGCTTCGTTCGTCCCGTGTTGTCTGCGCCACGAGGCGCCGGCATCTCCTGCGTATCCGCGTTCGCCGCCGCTGCCGCATTCACGCGCGACTGCAGCATCTCGCGCGCGCTCTCCCGGTCCATGGCCCGCGCGTACTCCTGCACCTGCGTCGACTCGGCATTCATGCCTTCCTGCTCGGCGGCGGCCAGCGGCGCCATCCGCGCCATGGGCGGCACCATGCGCGCCGCGAACGGTGGCGTCGGGACGCCCTTCGCACCCAGCACCGTCACGAACGCCTCGCCCGTGCCGAGCGTCGTGATCGTTTCCGCGATGTCGTAGAAATCCGTCCTGGGGAATGTGCGCGCGGCGGCGCGAAGTGCCTTGTCGTCGTCCGCCGTGTACGCACGCAGCGCATGCTGCACGCGATTGCCAAGCTGCCCGAGCACCTCCGACGGCAGGTCCTTCGGACTCTGTGTCACGAAGAAGATCCCCACTCCCTTCGAACGGATCAGTCGCACGACCTTCTCCACCTCGTCGCGCAGATCCTTGCTCGCCCCGTCGAACAGGAGGTGTGCCTCGTCGAAGAAGAACACCAGCTTGGGCTTGTCCAGGTCACCTGCCTCGGGGAGCTGGCTGTAAATCGTCGCGAGGAGCCAGAGCAGGAACGTCGAGTACAGCGCGGGCTTGTCCTGCACGTCCTGGAGTTCGAGCACGCTTACCAGACCGTGCTGGTCCGGCATCGTGCGCATGAGGTCTCCGATCTCGAACGCCGGCTCGCCGAAGAACGACTCGGCCCCCTGCTGCTCCAGCGCCACCATCTCGCGGAACAGCACGCCGACCGATCGCTTCGACATCCCGCCGTAGTCCTCGAGCTCTTCGGCGCCATCCGTCGACAGGTAGCGCAGCACCTCGCGCAGGTCGGCGAAATCCAGCAGCAGCAACCCGCGGTCATCGCAGTAGGCAAAGACCATGGCGAGCACGCTCGTCTGCGTGTCGTTCAGCCCGAGCACGCGCGCCAGGAGCAGCGGTCCGAAGCTCGAGACCGTGGCGCGCAGTTGTGCGCCGTGCTTCCCCGTGAGACTCAGGAACTCCACGGGGAAACCGGCCGGCTTCCATTCATAGCCGCATGAGGTGGCGCGCTCCGTGATCTTCGCGCCCCCCTCTCCCGGCACCGCGATCCCCGAGAGATCGCCCTTCACATCCGAGATGAAGACCGGCACCCCCGCGCGGGAGAGCTGTTCGGCGATGAGCTGCAGCGTGCGTGTCTTCCCCGTGCCGGTTGCGCCGGCAATCAGGCCATGCCGATTGAGCATGCCGAGTGGGAGTGATACGAGCGGCTCGGGGTGGCACGCGCCACCGTGCAGCACGGCGCCCAGCGCCACGGAGTGCGTGCTCGCGGGAAAGGCGGCGCGAGCCGCGGCAATCACTTTCTCATCCATCGGCGATGATCATCCTCGGGGTGAGCGGTCGCGCCGGCGGCGCGGCGGCCTGATGGCGGGAGCTGGCTGATACGCCGCACGGATCGCATCGAGCGCCGCCGTGAAATGCGCGAGTTCGGCGGGGGGCAGCAGCGAGAGCGTGCGCTCATCGGCGGCGTCCACCAGCGGGTCGAGCCGGTCGAGCACGGCAGCGCCCGACGACGTGACATGACAGGCATCGTCCGCCGCCACACTTCGCCGTGCGCGTTCGCGAACGATGAGACGTGCGGACTCGAGGCGGCGCAGCAGCCCCGTGATGGTGCGCGGGGTCTCGACCATGCGCCCGGCGATCACGGCCGCCGCCACGCCATCCGGCTCACACGACCGGATGACGCGCAGGACACGATACTGCGCGACGCTGATGCCCTCGGGCTCGATCACACGCGCCAGCGCGCGCGCCACGACCGAGGCGGTGCGCAGGAGCGCGATGGTCGCCTGCTGTCCAGTCGATCGCGGCTGGCGTTCGCCGCGCACTGCCCTCGCGCCGGCGGTGGTACCACGCGGCGCCCGACCCGATTCCTTGCGTGGAGTGGCCACGTTGATCGGGCGCTAGAACGCCACGCCCATCTGGAAGCGAACCGTCGGATACGCTTCGTTCAGGTCGTCGTAATCGTTGCCGATCCCGAAGATCCGCTTCGCGCCGACACCGGTGCCGATGAGAAATCGGTTCGTGCGTCCGAGCAGCCAGTTGTAGTCGACGATGACGGAGATGGACGGACCAGTGTCCGTGCAATCGGAGCTGGACGCAAAGCTGCACGTGCCCTCCAGCCGCGTGATGCCGCCGGCGAGGCCCACGCTGAGCCCTTGCAGGGCACGCTCCGCGGGATACAGGCGCGCCTTCACCTCGGCCGAGAAGTACTGGTCGTCGGAGATGTCGTAATACGAGAGTGAACCGCCGACGGTGAACGCATCCGACGCTCGCACCTCGTACTCCCCGGCGAAGTAGCCGAACGGAATGCCGAGGGGATTGAACGAGAGCGCCTGACGCCGGTCGGCCAGGCCCTGCGCGAGCGCGGGCGAGGCGATGAGCAGTGCCGCGAGGGCGAGCAACGAACGGCGAATCGACATGATGCGGGGGCTGAAGGTGCTGGTCCCGTACCGCCGGGACAGTCGTCGACAACCGCGCTGTGGGGCGGTCGGCGATGGCGCTGGAAGCTAACGCCGGCCAAGCGGTTGCGGCCATACGGCCCCGGCGCGTCACTTCTCCTGTTCGCCATTGTCGCGCCCCCCTCGGGGGTTAGCTTTCGCACTGTCAATGAGTTCGCTCCGCGACGGCCGCCCGGCCCCGTTGTCACCCGGCGGTCGCGTTCCATTTTGTCCCTTCGCATGAACATCGAGATTACCCCCGGCACCAACGACGGCGTCGAGCGCCGGCTGCAGGTATCTGTTCCCGTCGACACCATCCGCGAGGTCGAGGACCGCACGGCGCGGCGCTACGCGTCGCAGGTCCGGTTGCCGGGGTTTCGACCGGGCAAGGCTCCGCCGGCCATGGTGCGCAAGAAGTTTGGCGACGCCATCCGGCAGGAAACGCTCGAGGCGCTGGTGCAGGATGCGTACAAGGAAGTGGTGGAGCGCGAACAGCTCAAGCTCGCGTCGCAGCCGCATGTGCACGACGTCAAGTACGACGACGGCCAGCCGCTCACGTTCGAGCTGCACCTCGAGGTCCGTCCGGAACTCGAGCTGGCGCGCGTATCGGGATTCCGCGTCACGCGTACCGCGAATCCGGTCACCGACACAATGGTGCAGGAGCAGCTCGATGCCATCCGTGAGCAGCGCGCGACGCTGACGCCGGTGGATGACAAGCCACTGCCGGGCGACCTCGTGACGGTGCACCTCGCGACAGCCGATGAGGATGGTACCGTCCCCGAGGGGAAGGAGTACCGGCTGGAGCTCGGCGCCGGCCAGGCCATTGCGGGCATCGAGGAGCTGGTCATGGAAGCATCGCCGGGAGAGACCGTCGAGCGGCCGGTCCGCTGGCCCGACGACTTCCCCGATGAGGCACAGCGTGCGCAATCGAAGACGGTACGCGTCACGCTCGACGACGTGAAGCGGAAGGTGCTCCCCGAACTCGACGATGCGCTTGCCCGCGAGGTGGGTGACTTCGACTCGCTCGAGGCACTGCGCACCGCCGTGCGCGAAGACCTCCAGCAGAACGCCACGCGCAGCGCCGACGCCGACGTGCGGCAGAAGCTGCTCGACGACATCATCGGTGCCAATGCGTTCGACGTGCCGCCAAGCTGGGTCGCGCAGTTGGTGGACGCGTACACGAACGCCTACCAGATTCCGGAGGATGCGATCGAGAAGGTCGGCCCGGAGTTCCGGGCCATGGCCGAGCGCCAGGTGCGTCGCGACCTGATCATCGAAACGCTCGCCGAGCGCGAGCAGCTCGCGGCCACCGAAGCCGATGTGGACGACCGCGTGGCCGAGATGGCCGAGCGGAGCAAGGCAAATGTCAGCCAGTTGTACGCACAGTTGCAGAAGGCCGGTCGGCTGCGCGAGATCGAACGCGCACTCACCGAAGAGAAGGTCTTTGCCTGGCTGATGGAGCGCAACACGGTAGAGTGACGCCTGCCCCGCGGGGGGCGTCGTACGGACGCGGATCGCGCCAGCCGGTGAGCCGGCTCGTCGATCCGACCATTCTTCTGCAGGTTATCATGGCGACCATCTATCCGCCCTATGTCATCGAACGGTCCAGTCGTGGCGAGCGCACGTACGACATCTTCTCGCGCCTGCTCATGGACCGCATCATCTTCCTCGGCACGCCGATCAATGATGATGTCGCCAACATCATCATCGCGCAGTTGCTGTTCCTGGATGCGGACAACGCCGATCGCGACATCCACATCTACATCAACTCGCCCGGCGGCAGCGTGTCGGCGGGGCTGGCCATCTACGACACCATGCAGTTCCTGAAGTCGCCCGTGAACACCATCTGCATGGGGCTGGCGGCCAGCATGGGAGCGTTCCTGCTCGCGGCCGGCCGCGAGGGCAAGCGCTCTGCGCTGCCGCACTCGCGCGTCATGATCCACCAGCCTTCCGGCGGCGCGCAGGGCACGGCGGCCGACATCGAGATCCAGGCCAAGGAGATTCTCTACCTCCGCGGCAAGATGAACGAGCTCATGGCCCGCCACACGGGGCGGCCACTCGAGCAGATCGAACGTGACGTGGACCGCGACCGGTTCATGTCGGCCGAGGAGGCCCTGAGTTACGGCATTGTCGATCACATCATCACGTCCCGCGGGGAGATCGTTGACCCCTCCCAGCAGCCCACCGTCACCGCCTGAGCACCCACCCGGCCGGCGG
>DASSBZ010000131.1:0-4318 GCA_035698205.1 Gemmatimonadaceae bacterium
AGGGACGCACGGCCGGGCGCAGCAGGTACGTGCGCGCCCAGCCCTCCTGCGTGGCCAGCTCAGAGATCACGGTGCCGATCGTGATCCCGCGCGGATAGACGCCGCCGAGCCCCGCGCTCACGATCACCGTGCCAGCCGGCATCTCGCTGCGGAACGCCACGCCCTGCATCTCGAGGAGGAAGCGCTCCGGCCAGTCCCGCAGGTGCGCCTTCACGATGCCCACCACGCTGCCATCGGCCGACATGGCGCTGACGCCGAAGTCGGGGTGCGTCCACGTGATCGCCACGCTCGTGGTGGGATCGACCGTGCGCACCTGGCCGACGAGCCCCTCCGGCGCCACCACCGGCGCGTAGCGCTGCACGCCCGCGCCGCTGCCCGCGGTCAGCGTGAGCGTGGTCTCCGCTTCACCCACCACGCGCCCGTGGATGGCGTCGGCCATCACGAACCCCCAGCCGACCGCGCGCCCCAGCCCGAGCAGGCGCCGCAGCCGTGCATTCTCCTGGTCGAGACGTTCCAACTGCACCGTGCGCAGCGCGAGGCTGTCGATCTGGTGCATGGTCTCGTCGCGCGTGAGCAGGGCGCTGCGGGCTCGCTCGGCCTGCTGCTGGAGGGCGACGAGCGGCGTCATGACGGAGCGGCGCAGCGCGCCGGCAATACCGCCGCGCACCTCCAGCGGCAGCACGCTGACGAGCAGCGCGAGGGCGCCGCACGCCACCAGGAGCATGGTGTCGACCCGGGTCGCGGACCGGACCGCGCGCGCCATGGCCCCTCAGCTACTCAGTACGGACCAGTACTTCTCCTCGTCGTCGAGGATGCGCCCGGTCCCTCGCACCACGCAGGTGAGCGGATCCTCGTCCACGTGGATCGGAAGCCCGGTCTCCTGCGAGAGCATCAGGTCGAGCCCGCGAATCAACGCCCCTCCGCCGGTCATGATGATGCCCCGGTCGACGATGTCGCTCGCCAGCTCGGGCGGCGTGATCTCGAGCGCGCGGCGCACCGCATCGACGATCTGCTGGATCGGCTCCTGCACGGCCTCGCGGATCTCGCTCGAGTGCACCCGCACGGTCTTCGGGATGCCGGAGACGAGGTCACGACCCTTCACATCCATCTCGCGCTCATCTCCCACGGGCGCCGCCGACCCGATCTGGATCTTGATCTGTTCGGCCGTCGGTTCACCGATGAGCAGGTTGTAGTTCTTGCGCATGAACTGCACGATGGCCGTGTCCAGCTCGTCGCCGCCGGTCCGGATCGAGGTGTCGCTGACGATGCCGCTGAGGGCGATGACGGCGATCTCCGTCGTGCCGCCGCCGATGTCGATCACCATGTTGCCGGTCGGCGTCTCCACCGGCAACCCGACCCCGATGGCCGCCGCCATCGGCTCGGCTACCATGAAGACCTCCTTCGCGCCAGCGCCTAACGCGGAGTCGCGCACCGCGCGACGTTCCACCTCGGTGATGCCCGACGGCACGCACACGATCACCCGCGGCTTCACCTTGAAGACGTGGTTCTCGATGATCAGCGTGAGGAAGTAGCGGAGCATCTTCTCGGTCACGTCGAAGTCGGCAATCACGCCGTCCTTCATCGGCCGCACGGCGATCACGTTGTCCGGGGTCCGCCCGAGCATCCGCTTCGCCTCGAGCCCCACGCCCTTGATCTTCTTCGTCTCGCGATCCAGCGCCACGACGGACGGCTCGTTGAGCACGATGCCCTCCCCCTTGACGTAGATCAGCGTGTTCGCGGTGCCGAGATCAACGGCAATCGCGTTCGCGGGAAACAACGCCCCCCGCGTGAAGGGCCAGCGCCAGCGCATCAATGAGTGGGGAGTACGGTCGCGCGTGAAAAAAAGAGAGTGCGGCGGATCGCCACGACGGGCCCAAACCTAGCCAACGGGCAGAAAGCAAGCAATTGCAGTGTCGCAACCTGCGACCGTGCAGCGCGCGTGCGCCGGATCACGTCCCCGTGCTTCCGAAGCCGCCTTCGCCCCGCGCGCTCGACGTCAATTGCTCCTGCTCCACCAGCGATGGCGCGAGAAACCTCGCGAACACGAGTTGCGCCACGCGGTCGCCGCGCCGGATCTGCACCGGCGCGTCGCCGCCGTTCTGCAGTATGACGCGCAACTCCCCTCGATAGTCAGGATCGATCGTGCCCGGCGCGTTCGGCAGGAACACGCCATGCCGCAGCGCCAGCCCGCTCCGTGGCCTGACCTGCATCTCCACCCCGGCCGGCAGCTCGAACGCCAACCCGGTCGCCACCGCCCGGCGCTCTCCGGGCGCCAGCGCGAAATCCGGCTCCGCCGACGACACGTCGTAGCCCGCCGAGCCCGCCGTCTGTCGCGCCGGCAGCGGCAGGTCGGGATTGTGCGCCAGCCGGCGGATCCGGACCTCCATCGTCAGGCGAGCACGGTCGACGGGTCGACGGCCTCGAGCCCGAACGCGTCGGCCACGCCCGGGTACGTGATCCGGCCGTCGTGCATGTTGAGCCCCTTCGCCAGCGGCGCGTTCTCACGCAACGCCTTCTGCCACCCCTTGTTGGCCAGTTGCAGGGCATACGGCAGCGTGGCGTTGGTCAGCGCCAGCGTCGACGTGCGGGGCACGCCACCGGGCATGTTGGCCACGCCGTAGTGGATCACGCCATCCACCACGTAGGTGGGGTTCTCGTGCGTCGTTGCCTTGATCGTCTCCACGCAACCGCCCTGGTCGATCGCCACGTCCACGATCACCGACCCCGGGCGCATCCGCGACAGGTCTCCGCGCCGGATCAGCTTCGGCGCCTTGGCCCCGGGAATCAGCACCCCGCCGACCACGAGGTCGGCCGTCTCGATCTGCTCGAGGATGTTCTGCCGGTTGGAGTAGATCAACTGCACGTTGGCCGGCATCACGTCGCTCAGGTAGCGGAGCCGCGGCAGCGAGACATCGAGGATGACCACCTTCGCCCCGAGACCGGCGGCCATCTTCGCCGCGTTGATGCCGACGATGCCGCCGCCGAGAATCACCACCTTGGCCGGCGGTACGCCGGGCACGCCGCCCAGCAGCACGCCGCGACCGCCGTAGAGCTTCTCGAGGTACTTGGCCCCTTCCTGCACCGCCATCCGGCCGGCCACCTCGGACATCGGCGTGAGCAACGGCAGTTCGCGCGACGAGAGCTCCACCGTCTCGTAGGCGATGCACGTGGCCCGCGACGCCATGTGTGCCCGCGTCAGCGCCTCATCGGCCGCGAAATGGAAGTAGGTGAAGATGACCTGCCCCGCGCGCAGGTGCGGCCACTCGCTGGCGATCGGTTCCTTCACCTTCATGATCATGTCGGCGCCGGCCCACACCGTGGCCGCATCGGGGGCGATCTGCGCCCCGACCGACGTGTAGTCGCTGTCATCGAATCCGCTGCCCTCACCTGCCCCGGTCTCGATCGACACGGAATGGCCGGCGCTCACCAGCGCCTCGGCCCCGGCCGGGACGAGGGCGATGCGGTTCTCGTTGGTCTTGATCTCCTTCGGTACGCCGATGCGCATGAAACGGATTGCGGAGGGAAAAGTTGATGTTCGCGTCAGCCGTCGGCTGATGCAGGACCGAGACTGAGCAATGTATGCGTTCGGAGGTCGAAAAAGTCGCGACACACGGCCGCGACGGTCGCTTCATCGATCGCGTCGATCTCGCGCAGGATCACGTCGAGCGGCCGGAACGGCTCCCCGTACAGCTCCACCCCCGCCGCGCGGTACATGCGCGACGACACGCTTTCCAGCGACAGCGTAATCTGTCCCTTCAACTGGCTCTTGCCCGCCGCGAGTTCCTCGGGGGGAATGCCACGCTCCACCACCGTCGCCAGCTCCTCGCGGATTGCCGCGATGGCCTGGGCCGCCGTCTCGGGCGCGGTGGCCACATACACGCCGTGCATGCCGACGTCGGCGTGAAACGACTGGAAGGTGAACACCGCGTACGCCAGCCCCAGTTCCTCGCGCACGCGCTGGAAGAGCCGCGAGCTCATGCCGCCGCCGAGCAGCGTGCTCACCAGCGAGACCGCGTAGCGCCGCGGATCGCCGTGACGCACGGTCCGTCCACCCAGCACCACATGGGTCTGTGCCAGGTCGCGCTCGATGTGGTGCGTGCCCGGGGCGGTGGTGATGAGCGCCGGTGCCACCAGTCGCGGTTGGCCGCCGGCGGGAACCGCCGTCCATCCGGCGCGCTCGAGCACGTCGAGGAGATGCTCGTGGTGCACGTTCCCTGATGCGGCCACCACCACCTGGTCGGGCGCATAGGCGCGCGCATGCAGGTCGCGCAGGTCATTCACGCCGAGCGACGAGACGGTGTCGCGCGTGCCCAGGATG
>DASSBZ010000132.1:0-8762 GCA_035698205.1 Gemmatimonadaceae bacterium
TGATACTCGCCCGTCCACTTGGCGACGAGTCCCCGGATCTCGGTGCGATGCCGTCGGAGGAACGTGGACGCCCACTCGTTCCGGCGATGACGCTTCTCCTCGGAGAACAGGCGACGCAGCTCGGCATCATAGATGTTGGGAAAGGTGACTTCATACTGCCGTCGACGCGCAGCGTAGTGCTCGCCCAGCGTGCGTGAGATGCGTGAGAGCGGCTCGATCACACGGCGGGTATGTACCGGCGGCCTCTCGGTGCCCAGCTCCTGCATCAGTTCATCGACGTACTGCAGCTTCTTGAGTGCGGGCCACCCCTTGTAGCGCGCACGCCAGTCGGCGCGCGGGCGCAGCCAGACCGCGAACGTTTCCGCAAAGTCCTCATCCGGGTGGCTCTGCGCGTACCAGAGACGCAGGTGCTGGACGTACTTGGTGCTCGCGGGGTTCGGCTTGTAGAACTCGGGGTACCGCGTGGACGACTTGCCGAAGAGCTGCTGCCACTTGCGTCGCCGGTGCAACTGGTAGCCGTGCTGGAACGCGTGTCCGCATTCGTGGCGCATGATGCGCATGCACTCGGCGCGCGATGCGCCCTCCACATCGAGCAGCATGGTCCGCTCGAGCCGGCGCAGGCGCGGATGCGTCAGGAAGAAGGGGAGGGCGAAGCCCGGAACGCCGCCGGGGGAGAACCATTCGTCGGAGAGCCAGACGTGCGGCAGGAGGCGCAGCTTCCGGGCTGTCAGCTCCTCATGCAACTGGTCGACGCACGCTTCCAGCCAGGTTCCCTCGATGGTGACGCCGAGATCGCGCATGCGAAGCGCGAGCAGGCGATCATCACTCCAGCTGGCCCAGGGGAAGCGTCGACTCATGCGTGTTCGTGGAGGCGGCGTGCCCCGTGCGGTTCCGGGTGATGGTGGACGGGCGGCGAGAGACCGGCAGGGTGACCGGCGCGCGGGACACAGCGGTCCAGAGCCGGCGCCCTTGTATATTGCGTGCCGTTCGTCGCGGTGTGAACCGGCAGCACGTCACCGGATTCCGCCATCTCCCGCTCCCTTCCGCTTCCCCGCCACCCCGGACGTGACCGCGAACCAGGCGACGCACCACGGCATACCGCCGGGCATTCGTGCGATGGCGGTCGGTGCCTTCTGGTTCAGCATCATGAGCCTCCTCGTCAAGGTGGCCGGCCGGCGCCTGCCCAGCATGGAGGTGGTGTTCTTTCGCGGACTGATCACGCTGGTGATCAGTTGGGTCGCACTGCGACATGCCGGGGTCGCGCCGTTCGGCACGCAGCGTCGCCTGCTCATTGCCCGCGGCGTGCTCGGCACGATCGCGCTGAGCTGCTTCTACTTCTCGGTCATCCACCTGCCCCTGGCCGAGGCGACGGTGATCCAGTACACGAATCCCGTCTTCGCCACCCTGCTGGCCGCGTGGTGGCTGGGCGAGCGCGCCGGACGCGCCGAGGTGTTCGCGCTGGTGGTCAGCCTGATCGGTGTACTGTGCATCGCCCGTCCGTCGATGCTCTTCGGGCAGTCGATCGCGGATATCGAGCCGGCCTACGTGCTGATTGCGCTGCTGGGAGCGATGTGCAGCGGCGCGGCGTATGTACTCGTGCGCCGCATGGGAGTACGCGAGCACCGCCTGGTGGTGGTCTTCTACCTGCCGCTGCTGACAGTGCCCATGGTGCTGCCGTTCGCGGTCATGGACTGGATCTGGCCGCGTGGCTGGGAATGGCTCGCGCTGCTCGGCATCGGGGCGACGACGCAGTTGGCGCAGGTGAACATGACGCGGGGACTGCAGCTCGAGTCATCCGCGCGGGCGACGACGGTCGGTTATCTGCAGATCGTATTCGCGACGCTCTGGGGGGCAGTGCTGCTGTCGGAGATTCCCGATGGGTGGAGCATTTTTGGCGGGCTGGTGATCGTGATCGGCAGCGTTGTGCTGGCGCGGGTGAGGCGGCCGGGGACTGCTGTTGGTTCTGTGGCACCGTAGTGCGGAAAGACCATGCTGCGTGCTTCATGCCACTTGCTGGTGGCTGCGAGCATCTGGTGTCCGCTTCCGATGCAGCTTCACCTTGCCGGGTCAGCTGCGTGCTGCGTGCTGCGCCCGCGACGATTCCGGCTCGACTGCATGCTGCGTGCGGCGCCACGACGATTCGCCGCAAGAGGTGTTCACCGCCAATCAGATGCTCGCAGCCACCAGCATAAAGCGTGCAGCATTCAGCGTGCTGTTCCCGCACCTCCCATCAAGACACAATAGAGCCCGACTCCCTCCCAGAGGTTCCGGATCCGCAGGTTCTCGTTCGCGCCGTGCTGGTTGTTGTCGTGGTTCGCGATGGGAACGACGACGACGGGGGCATCAAGGATGCGTTCGAAGATCGAGAGCGGCAGGCTGCCGCCGAGGATGGGAACGATGAGTGGCGGCTCGCTCGTTCCGCGGGAGACCCTGGTGATCAGCGATCGGGCAAAGTCGCCGTCGAGCGGGGCGCGCGAGGCGGCATAGCCGCTCTCCCATTCCAGCTCCACGATACGCGGGTAGCGGACACGGGTGACGGAGTCGGGGTCCGCGGTGACGAGGTGCCAGCCGTTCCGCCGCAAGTGTGCCTCCACGAGTTCGCGCACGCGCGCCGGCTCCTGGTCGGGCACGAGACGAAAATCGATCGAGGCACGGGCCTCGGTGGAAATCACGTTGGCGCTGAGTGCACCCGTAGCGCCGCCGTCGATGCCGCGGACGTTGAGGGCGGGCAGCATGAGCCGCTCGGCGAGCAGCGCGTTATCGGCTTCCGTTCGAGCGAGCCCCAGCGACGATCGCAGCGTGGAATCGACCGCTGGCAGGGCGGCGATGGCCTGACGGTCCGTGTCAGTCATCGGCGCGACGTCATCGTAGAAGCCGTCGATGAGGATGCGACCGTCCGTGTCGCGCAAGCCGCCGAGCAGCGCGGTGAGTGTGACGATCGGATTCGGCGCCCAGTTGCCGTAGTGGCCGCTGTGCAGCGGCCGTCGGGGACCATAGACGGTGAGCTCGAGGCCCATCACACCTCGCACGCCGAAGACGAGCTGCTGTCGACGACTCTGGTGTACCGGTCCATCGCCGAACAGCCATCCGTCGGAGCGCAGGGCATCGACGTTGGCAGCGAGCAGTTGTTCCAGGTGCGGTGACCCCGCCTCCTCCTCGCCCTCGAAGAAGAACTTCAGGTTGATGGTGCGCGGCACGCCGGCCGCCTTGAGCGCATCGAGCGCGCCGAGCATGGCGATGATGGATGCCTTGTCGTCGCTCGCCGAGCGCGCGAACAGCCGTGCTTCCGGATCGATGCGTGCACCATCGACTGGAAGGGGGAGCGCCGCCGACTCCACCCCGGCTCCACTCCGCAGCACGGGTGTCCAGGGCGAGCCGTTCCACTCAGCGGTGTCGACGGGCTGCCCATCGTAGTGTGCGTACAGCACGAGCGTCTGCGCGCCGGGCGCGTCGACCTCGGCGGCGAGCTCGCCGAACACGACCGGTGGCGCCCCCGGCACGCGCAGCAGGCGAGCGGAGACCCCGCGTCGTTGCAGCATGTCGAGCAACAGCTCGGCGTTACGCTCGATGTTGACGGAATCCGACGCGACGTTGGGAATGGCGAGGAGTTCGGTAAACTCGCGGAGGATCGAACCTTCGTGCGCGGACGTCCATGCTACAGCAGCCTCGCGTGCGGGCGAAGTCTGCTGGGCACCAGCCCGAGGCGCCGCGAGGGAGCCGGCGACGGCTGCGGCGACGAAGAATGGAACGATCGGAAGACGGAGCATGCAGGACATTGCCTGAACGGCCGCGAAGGCGCAACGGGGCCGGTCGCGCGTGACGGAGGATTCAGCCCGGAGGCATCAATGAAAGACCTGACCCCGAAGCAGGCAGCATGCTGCGCCTCGGCAAGTTGCCTCGTGCCGAGTCAACCGCAGTTCAGAGGCACGTAGCAAACAGCATTTCGCGTGCAGCTCGCAGCAGGCGTCTAGCTCCCCCTCCGCAGCTCGATGTCGCCATTCCCCGACGTCACGCGGATGCTGCGTCCGCCCTTGCCAAGACGTCCGCGAAGCTGACGCGGGTTCAGCCGGCCGTTCACGGTGATGGGGAAGTCCGTCGAGACGGTACCATGCCCGGTGCGCAGTTCGAGATCGGCATCGATCGACGGTGGCAGCGTGATCGTGACATCGCCGTTCCCCGTCCGGAAGCTCATGTCATCGGCACCGGCGATGGCGTTCATCGTCACGTCGATCTCGCCGTTGCCGGTGTTTGCGACAACGGGGCCGCTGGCGGTCACGACGGTGATGCGTCCGTTTCCGGTTCGTACGTCGACCGGGCCACCGGCCCGATCGACAGTCACGGCGCCATTTCCGGTGTGGGCGACGACGCGACCGGCGGTTTCCGTGACCTCCACCTTGCCATTGCCGGAGCGGATATCGATCTCGCCACCGACCCGGCGCGCTGTCAGGTCACCGTTGCCCGTCCTGGCCCGGACGTTCACGCGGGCCGGCACGGTGATCCGGATGGCGACCTTGGCGTTGCGGTTGCCGTCGTCGCGCCACCAGGACGATGACTGCTGGTGCAGGCCGTCCTCATCGCACTCGGCGCGTTCGCGATGGATGGCGCAGATGGTCACGCCGCCCGCATCCCGCTGGACCTCGAACGTCACGTCGCCGAAGTCCTCCTCGTCCATCATCTTCTCGGCGCGGACCTGCACGTCGGGCCCGCTGCCCTCGACGACGTCGATGCGGCCGTTGAAGTTGTAGACGCGGATCCAGTTGCCGGCGGCAACACGATCTGCCCATGTGAATACCGCCTCGTCGCGGCCGAGCCCCTGCTGGGCTTCGATCGAGACGGGGGTGGCAATGAGTACCGTGGCGAGCGCGAACAGGGAGGGGAGGCGTGTCATCTGGCAGGTCCTGGGCTTTTCGGGTCTGACAGCGGGCAGGGCAGGAGGGTTTGAGAAGATGCTGCGTGCTTCATGCTGCTTGCTGGTGGCTGCACGGACTGCTGCGTGCTGCCGGCTTCATGCTGCTTGCTGGTGGCTGCAGGGACTGCTGCATGCTGCCGGCTTCATGCTGCTTGCGGGACCGCTCCATGCTGCCTGCTGGTGGCGGTTCGTGCTGCGGTAGCGGCTACGGGGGCTTGCGGATGCGTGCAGCTTGCTGCATGCTGCGCCCCGACGAGTCGCCCCTGGCTGACCGGTTGGCAGCCGGATGCACGCAGCCACCAGCAAGATGCGTGTAGCGCGAAGCACGCTGTCCGGAGCCCCCACATGCCCGAATCCGAGCTGCGACTTTCCCACATCGGCCAGATCGCCATGCCGGTGCACGACATCGGACGTGCCGTCCGGTTCTATCGGGACGTGCTCGGGTTGCCGTTCCTGTTCGAGGCTCCGCCGTCGCTGGCCTTCTTCGACTGCGATGGCGTGCGCCTCATGCTCAGCGTTCCGGAGACCGCGGAATACAACCATCCGGGGTCCATCCTCTACTTCAGCGTTCCCGACATCCGCCACGCCTGGCGGACGCTTTCCGCACGCGGGGCGCGCATGGACAACGAGCCGCACATGGTCGCGAAACTCGAGTCCACCGAGCTGTGGCTGTGCACCTTTCACGATGGCGAGCGGAACACCCTCGCATTGATGAGCGAGGTGAAGACGGAAGCGCCGGCATCGGCGTGACTCCGGCGACGAAGCCGTCGTAAACGCGACCTCGTCAGGCAGGTCCCGGAAGTCGTCAGGCGACTCGTCAGGCCGCTATCGAACCCGCGTGCCGTGCGGCGTGGCATGATCGAGCGCGCTGAAGTACGCCCACGCGGCATCGGCCACCTGCCGGAGCACGGCCGCGGTTCGGTCACCGTCCGTCGAGTAGTTCACCATCGCCGCGATGGCATACGGGCGATCATCGAGTCCGACGAGACCCCAGTACGTGCTCACGCCCGTAATGCCCCCTGGCTTCCAGGCCACCGGCGTGCCGGGGGCGACGGACGCGACGATCGGGCCGCCCTTCGGAATCTCGAGGATGCGGCGCAGCGCCGCGCAGCGTTCGCGCGACATTGGCAGCTCACACTTCGCGATGTGAACCATGAGCGATGCGGCGTCGCGCGCGGTCGCGACGTTCTCGCGCCCGGCCGCCGATTCCTTCGGCTGGATCATCTTGCGCTGCAGACGAATCGATGGCAGGCCGAGCGCTGACATGGCAGCGTTGACTCGCTCCATGCCGAGTCGATCGATCAGCATGTTGGTGGCGGTGTTGTCCGAGAGCACGATCATCATGACCGCGAGGTCGTTGAGCGACAGCTCGCTGGTTCCGTCGCTGAAGCGCTGGAGCAATCCGCTGCCGGCAACCTGATCGGCCTTGCGAACCGGGAGACGATCGGCGAGGCGGAGGTCACCCGCTTCCTCGCGCCGGAACAGTTCAACGAGGATCGCGACCTTGATCGCGCTCCCCTGTGGAAAGACGAGCGTGTCGTTGACGCCGAAGCTCGTGCCGGTCCGGATGTCGATCACCCGGGCGCCCAGCACCCCGGGTGCGCTGAGGGCTGCCTCCGCGAGCGCGGTGCGCAGCCGTTCGCCGAGGATCTCGATATGAGGCGCCTGCGCCGCGAGTGAGGGCGCGCCCGGGCCGGCGAGCAGTGCGAACGATGTCACAGCGATCAGGAAACATTGCCGCATGGTCACGATCGGCTGAAGGTCCGGAGGGCGTGGGTGCCGCGGGTGCCCCGTGCGCGTCGAATCTGGGTCCGTTGCACGGTCCGCGCAATTCGCGCTCGAGGACGGCAGGCTCGTCGACCCGGGGCGCTGCGTCACCGCTGTGCAGGCGCCACGCGAGCGGCCGCATGCACTCGGAGCGGTTGCGGGGCGCGTGCGGTCCGGCCATTGTTGATCGCCCCTCGCATGCAGCCCTCGATCCAGACTGGAGGACCGTTCGTGTCTCAATCTGCCGTCCGTGTCATCGCTCGCGCGCTGTTCGTCGCCCTGAGCGCCTCACCGCTCGTCGCGTCCGTGGCGCTGGCCCAATCTGCGGCGCCGGTGAGCGGACAGCGCGTGCCGACGCTCGCCATCCGGAACGCCACCATCGTGGATGGCAACGGAACACCGGCGGTGGGGCCGTACGACATCATCATCGAAGGGAATCGCATTGCACGGCTGGTGGCGCTCGATCCCGTCGCACTGCGCTCCGGCACGGGTTCTCGCCGTGTCCCCGCCGACGCCGAGATTGATGCGACGGGGAAGTTCGTGCTGCCGGGCCTCATCAACGCGCACGGTCACGTGCAGGACTCACGCGGCGGCATCGCGCAGCCGCTGGAGTATGAGCTCAAGCTCTGGCTGGCGAGCGGCATCACCTCCGTGCGCGACGTCGGGAGCGACACGCGCAAGACACTCGTGCTTCGCGAACAGAGCAATGCCGGCACGGTGGCATCGCCGCGCATCTTCCACTACCCGATGCTCGGCGGCGGCGTGCACACGCCGGCCGAGGTACGCGCGCGCGTGCAGGAACTGAAGAAGGCGGGGGTCGACGGCATCAAGACGACGGGAATCGACCGCGATCTCATGGAGGCGCTGCTGGACGAGGCGCACAAGGTGGGGCTGCGCGTGGCGCATCATACCGGCGTGGAGGAGACGAACGCCTGGGACGACATCCGGCTTGGCACGACCTCGATCGAGCACTGGTACGGCATTCCCGACGCGGCGATTCCCGACGGGGTGCAGCACTTCCCCGCCGACTACAACTACAATGATGAGACGGATCGCTTCCGCTACGCCGGGCATCTCTGGCGCGAGGCGGACCCCGCGCGGCTGCGTGAAGTGCTGCAGGCGATGGTCGACTCGAACGTGGCGTGGGTGCCCACGCTCGACATCTACGATGCGAGCCGCGACCTCCAGCGCGCCAAGGGGCAGCCATGGTTCAAGGACTACCTGCACCCCACGCTCGAGAAGTACTTCGAGCCCGATCCCTCCAACCACGGATCGTATTTCATAGGTTGGACATCCACCGACGAGACGTTCTGGAAGGAGAACTATCGCATCTGGATGGCCGCCCTACGCGACTTCGAGCGCATGGGTGGTACGATCGGCACGGGCGAGGATGCGGGTTTCATCTACCAGATGTATGGATTCGGGCTGATCCGCGAGATGGAGCTGCAGCAGGAGGCGGGATTCCACCCGATCAAGGTGATCCAGCACGCCACCGGGAACAACGCGAAGATTCTCGGTCGCTCGTCGGACCTCGGCCGCGTGCGCCAGGGCTGGCTGGCGGACCTGATCGTGGTCAACGGGAACCCGCTCGAGGACATGAAGGTGCTCTATCCGACGGGGACCGATGGCGTCGTGGACGGCAAGATCGTTCACACCGGCGGTGTGGAGTGGACCATCAAGGATGGGATTCCTTATCATGGTCCAACCCTGTTGGCCGAGGTGAAGGAGTTGGTGGCCAAAGCCAGAGGTGAGAGGCCGTAACAGCATGCTGCGTGCTGCACGCTTTATGCTGTACGCTGCGTGCCTCTGATGGCTGCTTCCGGGGGCGGCCTGGGCTCGTCGGGGCGGCTGCCTGCTCCTTTCGTATGCGTGACGACAACCCGCTGCCTGCTCCGTGCTACGTGAAGCACGCTGCCTGCTGCGCCCCAACCCTCCGTCCCCGCCCCCCGCTGCGCAAGCAGGAGGCAGGCAGCCACCAGCTGTCAGCCTGCTGCTCGCAGCATGCGTCTACCGATATCGCACGAGCTGACCAGACTTGTACAGCGCCCAGTAGTCATTGAACGCCTTCTTCACCTTTCCGTTCAGC
>DASSBZ010000133.1:0-12821 GCA_035698205.1 Gemmatimonadaceae bacterium
CTATCGACATGCACAGGTTCAACGGCGCACGCGGGGCCGATGGCCCGCACGCCGGTCACACCAGCTCGATCGGGTGCCCCGAGAGGCGCGCGATCAATCCCAGCCGGAAGGTGATATCGGTCCAGACGGACTCTCCGGGCGCATCCGGCACTTCGAGCGGGTATGTGGACCAGACCCACGGATGCGTCGTCACCGGCGGCTCCATCCCCTTGTGCGGGTGCCAGACGCGTTCGCGGTTTCTATCGTCGAGGAAACGGTCGAACAGCTTGCTCCACCCATCGTGCCGCTTGAGGAAGCCGAGGCGCGCCATGGTTTCGAGCCAGAAGAGCGAGAACGGCACGTCGGCATCGGCCGCGTTGCGGTGCGGCAGCGGGTCGCCCAGCACCAACTGCGGTTGGACGATGATGTGCGAGCCGATCATCTGTACCGACTCCTGTCGTGGCATCGGCATCGACAGGTGAGTGAAGAGGCGATCGACCTGCGTGTGATGCTCGCTCCGGATCAGCGGCATGTGCGCCAGCATCGTCAGCACGTAGATCGACGGTGGCGCGGCGTCCGGGGCCAGGACGTGCCGGTTCCCCGATCGCATGAAGGGCTTCTCCGCCAGCGGCGATCGCATGAACTCGTCGACGCGGTGGATGATCCGCTTGGCGGCGCCGCGCAGTCGCGGATCCCCCTCGTAACCGGCCTGCGCCAGCGCCGCGGCGGCCGCCTCGCGCAGAATCGTGCGCCCGCGATGCACGCGATCCTCGTCCTTTGCGTGCTTCCCGCCGAGTTCGAAGAGGAAGCCGGGATCGTCGTCCTCGGCCAGGAGCCGGAAGAGGGTGCGCCGGGCCTGGACGAGCGGCGGCGAGTCGCGATCCCAGCCGTACTCGAGGAGCCGGCGCACGGCGGAAATGGTGCCGATTCCGCTGAAGTGCTTTGCGGTGGCCGCGGGAACGCCCAGCATGGAGTCGTTCCATGTCCCGAGCCGCGACTGCGTCATGGCGATGGTAAGGGCGCCCGCGTGCGCCAGCGGGAGAGCATCCACACTTCCCGAATCCACGCCCGGGAGCTGTGCAACGTCCACGAGCGATCGGTACTGCAGGGGCCCCGAAGCGTGATCGAGGAGCCACTCGAGCGGGAACTCGACGGTCGCCTGGGGCGGGCTGATGGGCTCGGTGGGCAACAACTCGGGCAGTTCGGATTCGGTCACGGGCTCTCCAGCCTTGACTAAGGCATTGCCATTGCGGCAGTTGGACGATGAATACGGTCCGGTCCGGCCGACGCCTAACGATATAGCGTTTCGAGTGAAATACCTAGAGGGCCGGGACTTTTGCATGCATTCCGCCCCGTTTCGCGTCGTCCGGGATCCTCCGGGCGCCGAAACGACGCTCCAGGCGGCCACCCCTCCACGCACCGTGGACGGATCGACGGTTCGCCGGATTTTCAGGTGTTGGAGGTACGCAATGACCCGGTTCAGGATGCTGGCGATCGGGCTCGCCCTTTCGCTCGGTGTGTCGGCCCCGGCGATCGCGCAGGACGGCTCGCAGCCCCGCGGCCAGGGGCGCGGCGGCATGATGGGCGGCGCGTCTGCCGAACGGTTGCTCGCCGGAATCGATCTCACCGCCGATCAGAAGGCGAAGGTCGAGGCGATCGAGAAGAAGTTCGCGCCGAAGCAGAAGGAGATGCGGGACGCGATGATGGCGTCCCGGGAGAAGGGGGAGCGCCCCTCGCCGGAGGCGATGGCGAAGATGCGGGAGACGGCGGATGAACAGCGGACCGAACTGCGCGCGGTGCTCGCGGCCGAGCAGCAGGTGACGTTCGACGCGAACGTGAAGGCGATGTCGGAGCGAAGGCGGCGGCCGTCCGGGAGCTGACGAGCCGGTCCGTTGCACGCTTGTGGCCGGGGGCGGGGGCGGCACAGTTTGCGCAACCCCGTACCCGGTCACCATGCAAGCAATCGCTGCAGCACTCCGCCCCGTCCCGTCGGCACGCTGACGCATGCGTGGCGAGTTCATAGATGTCGGGGGAGTGCGCCTCTATTATTTCGCCGCCGGCACGCGGGGCACGGGCGAACCGATCGTATTTCTGCACGGATTTCCGACGTCGTCGCATCTGTGGACGGACGTCATACCAGTCGCGCCGGCCGGACACCGGCTGGTGGTGGTCGACCTGCTGGGCTACGGGCGCAGCGACCGCCCGGGCACGCACGACGTGTCGATCCGGGCCCACGCCGAACGCACCGTCGCCCTGCTCGATGAGCTGAGCATCAATTACGCGTGCATCGTCGGCCACGACCTCGGCGGGGGGATCGCGCAGGCCATGGCGCTGCGGTGGCCGGCTCGGGTGTCCCGACTCTGTCTCGTCAATTCCGTTGCGTTCGATGAGTGGCCGGGGCGCGAGGTGCGTCTCGCTCGGGCGATGCTGCCGCTCACGCGGCACCTCCCACCGCAGTGGATCCTGTCCGTCCTGCGCTCCGATCTGCTCCGCGGATATCTGGCGTCGGACCGAGGTCAGCACTCCGTCGAGATGTACGTGCGCCCGTTCGCCAGCCCCGAGGGGCGAGATGCGCTGGTCAAGCACCTTGGTGCGCTCGACGCCGCCGAGACGCGCAGCATGGCGCCCCGACTCAAGCACATCGTCGCACCAACGGCGGTCGTCTGGGGCGCCGAGGATCCCTTCCTCCCCGTGGAGCTGAGCAAGAGGCTGCAGGAGGCGATTCCCGAGGCAACGCTCGACATCATTCCCGACGTGCGCCACTTCACCCCGGAAGAGGCGCCGGAGCGGATCGGCGAGGTGCTGACGAAACTTCTGGCGCGTTGAGCGGTCCGATAGCGGGCACCGCGCCCCGCCGATAGCTTGGACAACCCACGAACCGCGGATTCGTCGGGTCTCGCCCGCCGTTCTGCCCTTCCCCCCCTCGTCCCGCGCAGCATCCCCGGAGGAACGTTGACTTCATCGATGGTTCGACTGCCGGCACTGGTGTTCGCACTCGTTCTGGGAGCTGGCGCGCTGGCCGAACTCCAGGCGCAGCGGGTTCCCGTTTCCACGCTGCCACGTGTGGGCACGCGGGTGCGAGTCTGGGCAGCCGGCATGCGCCCCGACGCGTACGTCGGCCAGATCGTCGGGTTCCCGGCCGACTCCGTCACCATCGACACCACCGGGGTCCGCCGACGACTCGGCTTTGAAACAGGGCCCGTGCTGGTGGAGGAGTACCGGGAAGTCTCGATACCACTGGTGCTGGTGGACCGCGTGGAGACGAGTGGCGGCAAGACCTACCGGCGCTCGATGATCAAGGGCTCGATCATCGGGGCCCTGGTGGGCGCGCTGCTGTGGGGGGCGAGCTCGCTACCCGAGGTGAATCCGGGATTCGGGGACTTCGTGAGCGGAATGCCGGTTGGCGCGCTGGTGGGCGGCGTCGTCGGTGCCGGGGCCGGCTACCTGTTCGCAGGCGAGCGCTGGGAGGCGTACCCACCGCCGGAATCCGGCAGCCGCTGATTCGCGCGCGATCCGCGGATCGGGGATGATCCGCGGATCTGCGTCACGTCAGGCGCGTCAGCTCCTTCGCCGCGTCGAGCACATGTTCGATGTCGCGCGTGAGCGCACGCGCCTCCTGCGTTGCGCTGGACACGTCGTCGAGCGCGGCCTGGACGCCCGCCGATCGGAGGGCGAGCATGTCGAGGCGCACGTTCTGCAGCATCAGCGAGGCGCTCTCAAGTTGCGCGCGCATGGTCTCGCGCCGGTTCATCAGTTCGCCGAGCGTCGTGCGCTGGCGCTCGAGCAGCGCCAATCGGTGCTGGCGGTCGTTCGCGTCCAGCGACTCGGATTGCGTGCGCGCGATTCGCGCGTCGAGCTCGGCGAGCGCGTCGGGGCGCACGTCCGCCTCCAGCCGGTGCAGCGCCTGCGCGAGCGAGGCCACGCGATGCACGAGGGCGTCCACGGTGGGCTGGACGTCGGGGATCAGGTCGCGATCGGTGGGCGCCAGCTTCGCTACCGCGTCGCGCACGACGACCTGATCATCGGCGGCACGGCGGACTGCGTTGCCGTATGCCCCGCGCAGCACCTCGGCGGGGACGAGCTTCCAGGCCGCGTCCTCGGGTGACGCATGCGCGGCCGGCGCCGGGTCGACGGGGAAGAGACGCTTGTGGCGGCCGAATACGTCTCCGAACCGGATGCCCTCGGCCCACAGCGATCCGGCCCGCCGCAGCAGCCCGACGCCCATGAAGACGGCAGGAAAGATCACCCACGGCGCGCCGGGGGTGGTAATCACGTTGATCCCCAGCAGCACGCCTAACGTGACGGCATTGCGAGCGAGCCGGCGGCGAAACGACCGGATACGGTCCTCAACGGTCAGTTCGCCACGCAGCTGGTTGCGCCAGTGCCGTCGCAGCTCGCGTCGGCTCATGCCGCGGAGCGCGGGGTCGTCGCGCCACTGCCGGCGCACCTCCCGCCAGTTCGACGGCATCCACGGCGGCAGCGACGGCCGCTCTGCGCCAGGCCAGGCCACCAGCGGTGGTCGCGCCGGTGCCAGCGCGCCCCCCCCGCGCTCGAGGTGCTCGCGTCGCGCCCATTCATCCCCGTGCGCCGGCAGCGGCCGCGGTTGTGACGCCGGCGCACCGAGCGGCGACCGTGCCAGCTCCGCTCCCAGTCGCGCATTGCGCGCGACTTCATCCAGTCGCGGCACGCGGTAGAGCTGCTGGGCGGCAAGCAGCACATCCTCCGGCGAGCCGCCGGGCGCTCCGACGCCCGCGGCCGACGGCACGGCGCCCGCTGCCGCGTCCGCCGCGGCCAGCGCGTCGCGGAACGCGCCGGCGGTGGGCCAGCGGTCAGCGAGCGGCTTGGCGAGTGCGCGATCGATCGCCGCGCATAACGCGGCGGGCGCATCCGGCCGGCGCCCGCCGAGCGGCGGTGGCGGTTCATTCAGGTGCTTGAGCAGCATCGCCGGCGTGTTCGCGGCCACGAACGGCAACTCGCCGGCGAGCATCTGGAATCCGACCACCGCCAGCGAATACACGTCCGTGCGGCCGTCCAGATCGCGCTCGCCGCGTGCCTGTTCGGGGGACATGTACGCCGGAGTCCCGACCGTCATGCCGGTCAGCGTCAGGCGCGATTCCCCTTCGGCGGCGCGCGCGATCCCGAAGTCGGTGACCAGCGGCCGCCCCGTGGCCTGCTCGATCAGGATGTTGTCCGGCTTGATGTCGCGATGCACGATGCCGTGCGAATGCGCGTAGCCCAGCGCGTCGGCCACGTCGTGCAGCACTCGGCGCACGAAGTCCACCGAGGGGCGCCGGTCGCGCACGAGCCGTGCGGCAAGGCTCTCCCCCTCGACCAGCCCCATGGCGAACCACACGAGGCCACCGCCGTCGTCCACGCCGTAGATCGGGACGATGTTCGGGTGGGTGAGCTGCGCGGCCATCTGCGCCTCGCGCATGAACCGCGCGCGAATGTCGTCGTGAAATGCGAACTCGGGGGGCAGCACCTTGAGGGCCACCGGCCGGCGCAGCCGCACGTCGCGCGCGCGATAGACGATGCCCATGCCGCCACGACCGATCTCGCGCTCGATCTCGTAGCGGTATCCTGCCGCTGCCATGATGCGTTCGCGAAGGTCCGTCACGGGTGCGCGCCGCCGTCCGCCCGGTCAGGCATGGTCAGGCGCGAGTCGCGCTGCCCCGCGAGCGCGATCCCACGTTCAGCTTCGCCATCTCGTCGGCCACGTACGCCGCGTTCTCCATCTCCTTCGCCAGCGACATCGCCTTCTCGGCCACCAGCGTGATGTGTTGCAGCGTCTCGCCTCCGGTGCGCAGGCGCAGCACGTCGAGCCGCATGTTCTGCAGCGCGAGTACGCACGACTCCAGGCGCGCGTTCCCCATCTCGCGCCGACGTTCGAGGTCGACGATCGCGCGACGCTGGCGCTTGAGCTTCGCCAGCCGGCGGATGCGCTGCTCCGAACGCGCCTGGTCGAGCGGATTGGCCTCGCTCTCGAGCTGCTCGATCTCGGAGACGATGGCCTTCTCGCCACCGGCCGGCAGGTTTCGCTCGACGTCATCCATCTGCAGCGCGAGCGTCTCGATCCGGCTGTACAGCGCCTGCGCCGTCTCCGGGACCTCGGCGATCTGCGCGCGATCACGTTTGGGCAGTTCATCGACGAGCCGGAGGATGTCGTCCCGCTGCTCGGCGGCGCGGCGCACCTGTGCCCCGCGGCTTCCCCCGAGCGACATCGCACCACGACTGGCCGCGTCGGCCAATGCGCCGCGGTCCACACCGCCGGGGAGCAGCGGGCGGTCGCGCCGACGCAGCCGGTCGCGTTCGCGCACCTCGGCGCGCTTCTTCTTGTCGAAGATCGCCTTCACGTCGTCGAGCAGCTCCGCCATCACGTCGTAGAACTGCCGGTCACGCGGCTCACGCCAGACATCGCGCCAATCGTAGCCATCGGTCCAGAGCTGCGCGTACTTGAAGGCGAGGTACACCGCCCAGAGCCCCACGAAACCCAGCAGGTTGACCACGCCGAGCACCGCGAGGATGACGGCCACCCCGCTCACCGAGAAGAACGGCGCCAGCTTCTTGCGGAAGGCCTCCACCTTGGGGGCGTGCCAGCGCTCGAGCTCCGCGCGCGTCGCCGCCTGAACCCGCGCTTCGGCGTGAGAGCCCATGAACGTCCGTGCGCCCGCTCCCTCGCGCCCGGGGAGCATGGCGCCCGAGCCCGTTGCCGCGGGGAGCTGGGGCACGTCGCCGCTCGCGAGCGCGCTCACCATTGCACCCGCCGTCGGGAACCGGTTGGACGGGTCCTTCTCCAGCAGGAGCATGATCGCGCGTGCCAGGTCGGGCTCGAGCCCGGCGCAGTGCTCGGAGATGGGGCGCGGCATCTCCTGCAGATGCTTCACGAGCATGGCCGGCGTGCTCGGCGCGTTGAACGGCAGGTCGCCGCTCAGCATCTGGTAGCCCACCACGCCCAGCGAGTAGAGATCCGTTCGTCCGTCGACGTCGCGCTCGCCCATGGACTGCTCGGGCGACATGTACGCCGGCGTGCCGATGGCCATGCCCGTTGCCGTCAGGCGAGTCGAATCGCCCCCCTCGGTCACGGCGCGGGCGATGCCGAAGTCCGTCACCATGGCCCGGCCTTCGCCGTCAAGCAGGATGTTGTCCGGCTTGATGTCGCGATGCACCACGCCGCGGTCATGCGCGTAGGAGAGCGCATCGCCCACTTCCGAGAGAATGCGGCGCGTCTCGCGCGACGAGAACGGCCCTTCCCGGTTGAGCCGCGAAGCCACATTCTCGCCGTCCACGAATGCCATCACGAAGTACACCAGCCCCTCCCGTTCATCCACGCTGTAGATGGGGACGATGTGCGCGTGGCTGAGTTGCGCGGCCGTCTCCGCTTCCTTCAGAAAGCGGGTCTTGATATCCTGGCGGAACGCGAACTCCGGCGGCAGCAGCTTGATGGCCACCGGCCGCTTGAGGCGACGGTCGCGGGCAAGGTAGACGATACCCATGCCGCCGCGCCCGATTTCGCGCTCGAGCTCGTAGCCCGACGAGAGTGCGCGCTCGACGTGCGCGCGAAGGTCGGCATCGCCGGAGAAGGCGACGGGCTGCGGATCGGGCACCTGGTTATGACCGCCGGGAGAAATGGGAGAATACGCGCGGATGGTAGTGTATCACTCGTAAGAACTTATGAAAAGAACGGCGCGATGGCGCGCGCGGGCGATACCGAGACGGGAGGTGGGAGCTGGGAGCGGCGGTGAGCTCCCCCAAAGCCGGCTCGTCGCTGCTGAACCGTCAGGTCACTACGTCATCCCGGCGGCTGAAAGTTCCAAATTGCGCCAGCATGACAGAACCGGTCGGCGCGATCCGTGCACGGGAACCGATGACAGGCTGGCGGCTTCCATACCCGGATACCGCTTCGAACGGGCGATCCGGCCCGCTCGAGTGCCGTCTCCCCGTCCCGCGCGCGGGATGGCTTCCGATACGAGTGTGACCGATGGCTCAACGACAGACCCTTCCCGTTCTGCCCCTGCGTGGGACGGTGATCTTCCCCGGCCTCACGGCGCCAATCGCCGCGGGACGCCCCGGCACGCTGCGCGCAATTGAAGCGGCGCTGAAGGCCGATCGCCTGGTCTTCGCGGTCGCGCAGCGCGACAACGCCGATGAACCGGCGCCGGAGATCCTCTACTCCATGGGCGTGATCGCCCGGATCGGGCAGATCCAGCGCGGGCTGGGCGGCGTGCAACTGCTGCTCCAGGGGGAGCAGCGCGCCACCGCGCTCCAGTACTCCACCCAGGACGGCTATCTCAACGCGGTCGTGATGCAGACCGAGGAGATGTCGCCGCTGAACGAGAACGATCCCGCCTTCGAGGCACTCCACAAGGAGATCCGCGAGCGGGCGACCGAGCTGGGCGAGCGTCGCGGGCTGCCGGAGGAAGTGGTGCGCCAGGTACTCGACTCGGTGACCGAGGCCGGGAAGTTCGCCGACCTCGTGGCGGGGTACATCGACCTTGCCGTGCCCGAGAAGCAGGGGCTGCTCGAGACGCTGAGCGTGGAGGAGCGCATGCGTCGCGTGCTGGTGCACGTGCAGCGCCAGATCGGGATGCTCGAGGCGCAGGAGGACATCAAGTCGCAGGTGCAGGAGGAGCTTGGCGAGCGGCAGCGCGAGATGTTCCTGCGCGAGCAGATGAAGGCCATCCAGAAGGAGCTCGGCGACGACGACCAGTCCAAGGAAATCCAGGAGCTGCGCGAGAAGCTGGGCAAGCTGGAGCTCCCCCGGGAGGCGCGCATCGAGGTGGAGCGTGAACTGGGGCGGCTGGAGCGCGCCGGCCGCGAGTCCATGGAGGCGCAGGTCATCCGCACGTATCTCGAATGGATCGCCGAGCTCCCGTGGAACACGCGCTCGGACGACCAGATCGACCTGAAGCACGCATCGACGGTGCTCGATGAGGACCACTACGGGCTGCAGGACGTGAAGGACCGCATCCTCGAATTCCTGGCGGTGCGGCAGCTTCGGGCGAAGGAGCTCGCCGAGGAAATGGATCGCACGGGGGAGTTTCCGGTGGGGCGTCTTCGCGAGAAGAAGGAAGATGCGAACCCGTCGCTCTCGAAGCACGATGACAACGGCCGGGCCATCACCGACAAGGCCGAGGCCAAGGCGCGCGCCATGGCCAGGGGCCCGATCCTGCTGTTCGTGGGACCGCCCGGCGTGGGCAAGACGTCCATCGCCAAGTCGATCGCCCGCTCGCTCGGGCGCGAGTATGTGCGTGTTGCGCTCGGTGGTGCTCGCGACGAGGCGGACATCCGTGGGCACCGGCGTACCTACGTGGGTGCCATGCCGGGGCGCATCATCCAGGGGATGAAGCAGGCCGGTACCAAGAATCCGGTGTTCCTGCTCGACGAGGTCGACAAGCTGGGGACGTCGTTCCAGGGCGACCCGTCGAGCGCCCTGCTCGAGGTGCTCGATCCGGCGCAGAACGACACCTTCACCGACCACTATCTGGGCATTCCGTTCGACCTGAACGAGGTGCTGTTCATCGCGACCGCGAACTTCATCCAGAACATCCCGGGTCCGCTGCTGGACCGGATGGAGGTGGTGGAGTTCGCCGGCTACACGGAGCGCGAGAAGGCGGAAATCGCCAAGAAGTACCTGATTCCGCGGCAGTTGGAGGAATCCGGGCTGGCGGCGCGCAAGCTCGTGTTCGAGGACGACGCGGTGATGTCGATCATCTCGAACTACACGCGCGAGAGCGGTGTGCGGCAGTTGGAGCGCCAGGTCGGGGCGGTCGCGCGCAAGGTGGCGCGGCGGATCGCGACCGGCGACGACGCAGTGGTGGACGACAGCACGATCAGCGTCGACGAGGTGCGCGAGCTGCTCGGCCGCCCCAAGGTGCACCCCGAGCGCGCGGCGGAGCACGATGAAGTGGGGATCGCCACCGGGATGTACTACACACCCATGGGCGGCGACATCATGTTCGTCGAGGCGTCGGTCCGGAGGCGCGAGCCGCGCCCGGTACCGTCGGGCGGTGACGGGGCGGTGTCCACGGGTCCGACCGGCGGGGGGTCGATTGCGCTGATCCTCACCGGGCAGCTCGGCGACGTGATGAAGGAGAGCGCACGGGCGGCGCTGACGTACGCGACGAACAACGCCGACGCGTTAGGCATCCCGCGGCGGCGCCTCGACGGCGCCACCGAGGCGCACGTGCACGTGCCGGCCGGCGCGATTCCCAAGGACGGGCCATCGGCGGGGATCGCGATTGCCACCTCGATCGTCTCGGAGCTGTCCAACCGCAAGGTCCGGCGCGACGTGGCGATGACCGGCGAGATCACGCTGCGCGGCCGCGTGCTCCCCATCGGGGGGCTCAAGGAGAAGGTGCTCGGCGCGCACCGCGCCGGCATCCGGCACATCATCCTGCCCAAGGACAACGAGGCCGACATCGAGGACGTGCCCGAGGAGGTGCGCGCCGAACTGACGTTCCATCCGGTCGAAACAGTCGCCGACGTCCTGGCCATTGCCATGACGAACGAGGGCGCGGCGGTGGACGAACTCGAGCCGGAGCCCGTCGGGGTGAGCTGAGGCCGTCCTCGGCAGAATTGCCGTTCCCGCGACCTTTCCACGCCCGCGCCCTGCACACATCTTGGCGCGGGCGTTCGCGTGTGGGCGCCGCTCGTCTGCCACCCTTTCAGGTCGATCAGCAATGCTTCCAGTTCATCGCCTCCCTCGTCGGTTCGTACTCGCTGCCCTCACCGTCGTACTCGCCGCCGCCTGCGCGGCGGAGCCCGAAAACCCGGCGTCCATGGTGCTCCTCGGCGGCAAGGTCGTCACCGTCGACTCCACCGTTCCTGATGGCGAGGGCGTGGCGATCAAGGATGGCCGGATCCTGGCCGTCGGCTCCGACGACGAGATGCGCCGCTACATCGGCAGCGAAACGCAGGTCATCGAGCTGGACGGGCGGCTCGTGATTCCCGGATTCATCGAGAGTCACGGTCACTTCATGGGCGTGGGCGAGGCCAATACCCAGCTCAAGCTGCAGGACGTTGCGAACTGGGGGGAGATTGTCGCGATGGCGGAGTACGCCGCGCGTGATATCCCGGTCGGCCGCCTGATCGAGGGACGCGGGTGGCACCAGGAAAAGTGGGA
Source organism: Gemmatimonadaceae bacterium (assembly GCA_035698205.1). Classification (GTDB taxonomy): domain Bacteria; phylum Gemmatimonadota; class Gemmatimonadetes; order Gemmatimonadales; family Gemmatimonadaceae; genus DASSBZ01. The sequence goes on from DASSBZ010000133.1 coordinate 11,102, forward strand.
TGAACCGCCGCCGGGCAATGTGGAGGGGCTCCCCACCCACAACTCGCTGAGCGCCGTCACGCCGAACAACCCCGTGATTCTGGCGCACGCGAGCGGACACTCCTCCTTCGCCAATGCAAAGGCCATGGAGATGGCGGGGATCGACCGGAGCACCCCGAATCCGCCGGGGGGGGAGATCGTCAGGGATTCGGCCGGCAACGCGATCGGCGTGTTCCGCGAGACCGCCCAGGGGCTGCTGCGACGTGCGCGCGCCGACGCGGCGCCGGTGGATCCCGCCCTGCACGCCGTGCTCGCCTCGCAGGAGGCGCTGTCGAAGGGGATCACGACCTTCGTGGATGCCGGCTCCGGCTTTCAGACCATCGACCTGTTCAAGCGGCTCGTCGACCACGACTCCATTGGTGTCCGGCTCTGGGTGATGATCCGCGCCGGGAACGATGAACTGGGGGAGAAGCTCGACGCCTATCGTACTGTGGGCTATGCCGACAATCATCTCACGGTGCGGGCCATCAAGGTCACCATCGATGGCGCGCTCGGCTCGCACGGTGCCTGGCTGCTGGAACCGTACAACGACCTGCCGCGCAGCTCGGGGCTCAACACGCGACCGATTTCCAGCCTCCAGGAGACCGCCGAGCTGGCCGCGACGCACGACTACCAGCTCTGCGTCCACGCCATCGGCGACCGGGCGAATCGCGAGGTGCTCGACGTCTACGAGGCGGCGTTCAAGGCCCACCCGGACAACTCCGACCGCCGCTGGCGCGTGGAGCACGCCCAGCACCTCAACCCCGCTGACATTCCGCGCTTCGGGCAGCTCGGCGTGATCGCCTCCATGCAGGGCATTCACGCGACGAGCGACGGTCCGTGGGTGGAGGAGAAGCTGGGCGAACAGCGCGCGCGCGAGGGTGCATATGTGTGGCAGAGCCTCATGAAATCCGGCGCGATCATCGCGAACGGCACCGACGCGCCGGTGGAGGATGTGGATCCGATCGCGAGCTACTATGCATCGGTCTCGCGCATGACCGTCAACGGTACGCGATTCTACCCCGACCAGGCGATGAGCCGCATGGAAGCGCTGCAGTCGTACACGATCAACGGTGCGTACGCGGCGTTCGAGGACAGCCTCAAGGGATCGCTCACGCCGGGGAAGCTCGCGGACATCACCGTACTGTCGAAGGACATCCTGACCATCCCCGAGGAGGAGATCCCGACGACGGAGGTGGAGTACACGATCGTTGGCGGCGAGGTGATGTACCGGAAGGGCGAGTCGCAGTGACGGGTGTGACGGTATCGATGGCAACTGTACGCTGACACCCTGGCCATGACGCGCACGTAGGTTCGTGCCATGGCCAGCCTCCCCCTGCAATCCATCGGCGTCGGGTTCGACGCGCTGCGCGTCAACCCGCTGCGCACCTTTCTCGCCACGCTCGGTGTCATCATCGGCGTCGCCGCCCTCGTGGCGGTGCTCTCCCTCGGCGACGGGATGCAGGAGGCGGCACGCGCGCAGCTCGCGCAGACGACCGACATCCAGACGGTCGTCGTCCGGCCGCTGCGCTCGGAGACCGTCGACGGCCAGCTCTTCCCCATCCGCGATCCCGTGCGGTTCACCGTGGACGACGCGACGGCGCTCGGCGCGCTGGACGGCGCCGATGGCTGGGGGATCGTGACCACGGGACGCGCCGAGGTGCGCCTCGGCTCCCCCGAACTGCGACGCATGGCGATGGTG
>DASSBZ010000134.1:0-6855 GCA_035698205.1 Gemmatimonadaceae bacterium
GCTCGCGCAGCCATGTGTGCAGCAGACCGCGGCGCCCGGGCGCCTTCCGCAGATAGTGCACCCCGACGAGTATCGCGACGAAAACGATTACACCCGCGATGATGTCCATTGGCAGTTCAGGGAATGGCGGATGGTGGTGGCGCTCGGATACCAGAGGCGAGCATGCACTTCGGACAACTCGCTGCCGCTCCGCGATGACGGATTCACGCGCGGCGGACGCTTCCACCATTGCCCGGCACCCAGCGGATCGGTCCGGCTCGACGTATCAGGGCATAAGGCATATACTGCGCGCAACAGCAGCTTCGCGAGCGCCATCGCGGCCGTGGGACGGGCCCGAGACGGCATGTGGCCGCCGCCCGGGCCCGGCACGACTTCGCTCGCTTCGCTCGAGGACCCCGCGTTTGCCCGTTGGTACCGACTTCCCCGTTCCCCGCGCCCTGTTCATGCATACCCCCCGTCACTTCCGCGTCATTTTCCCGGTTGCCCTCGCCGTCGCGGCCGCAGCGCCCCTCCCGCTCGTCGCGCAGCAGGGTGGCGGCCCCGGCTTCGAGCTCACGATACCGAACATCATGCGCGGACCCGAGGTCTACGGCCGCGAACCGGGGAATGTGCGCTGGACCGCCGACTCGCGCTGGCTCTACTTCTCCTGGAATCCGCCCGGAACCGACTGGCGCGCCGACCCGGAGTCATACCGGGTGCGGGCGGCCGCCGGCTCCGCACCGGAGAAGGTGACGCCGGCGCAGATGGACTCGGTGGGGCCGCTCCTGGTGGATGGACCTCGTTCGGCCGACGGCCGATCCCGCGTCGTCTCGTACTCGGGGGACCTCTACCTCGTCGACCTGCGCACGGGAACCGCGCGGCAGCTCACGGACACCAACATCAACGAGCGCGATCCGCACTTCTCCGCCGACGGCAAGCGCGTGTACTTCCTGCGCGACGGGATGAACGTCATGTCGTTCGACCTCGCGCAGGCCGAGGTCACGCAGGTCACGGACATTCGCGAGGGTCCTCCCCCTCGGCGCGACACGTCGAGTGCAAAGGGGCAGCGCGGTGCACTCGAGCGCCAGCAGCTCGAACTCTTCCAGGTCCTTCGCGATCGCGAGCGTGAGGACAGCATCCGCCAGGCGGCGCGTACGGCGCGTGAGGCGCAGCAGATGACGGCGCTCTACCTCAACGCAAATGAACGCGTGGCGCAGCTCGACGTCTCGCCCGCCGGCAATGCGGCGCTGGTCGTGACGTTCGCCCCGACGCGAGATTCGCGCAGCACCATCGTCCCGGCGTTCGTCACCGAAAGCGGCTACACCGAGGACCTCAACGTACGCACCAAGGTGGGCGACGCACAATCGGTGAGCCGCGTGGCCTTTGTCCGGCTGCCGAGCGGCGAGGCCACCTGGCTCGACATCCTGCCCGACAGCGGCAAGGAGACACCGAGCGCGCGGCTGCTCGGCTGGAACTCGTCCGGCACGGCCGCGCTCATCTACGCCGAGCGGTCGGACTACAAGGCGCGATTCATCCAGCTCGTGACCGCCGATGGGGAAGTCAGGACGCTCGATACGCTGCGCGACAGCGCCTGGGTGGGCGGACCCTGCAGCTCGTGCGGCGGCTGGTACGACGGCGACAAGCGCGCCTGGTTCGTGTCGGAGGCGGATGGCTATGCCCACATCTATTCCGTGAATGCCGACGGCGGTGATCGACGCCAGCTCACCTCCGGCAAGTGGGAAGTGCTCGACGCACAGCTCTCCCCCGACGGGAAGTTCTTCGAGCTGCATACCAGCGAGGTCTCGCCGTTCGAGCGGCACTTCTACCGCATGCCGGTGGCCGGCGGCGCCATGCAGCGGATCACCACCAAGCGTGGTGGACATACGGTGACGCCGTCGCCCGACGGCAAGCTGCTCGCCGACGTCTTCTCGGAGGCCAACCGCCCGCCCGAGCTGTTCGTGCTGCCGTATCGCGCCGGGGCCGAAATGGCCCAGCTCACCACGTCGCCCACCGCCGATTGGCTGGCGTTCAACTGGATCGTGCCGGAGATCGTGAACATCCCCGCGAGCGACGGCGTCCAGGTGCCCGCGCGCATCTATCGTCCGGCCGACGTGGGTGCGCAGCCTAACGGCGCGGCGGTGATCTTCGTGCACGGTGCGGGCTACCTGCATAACGTGCACAACTACTGGTCGAGCTACTCGCGTGAGTACATGTTCAACCACCTGCTCGCGTCCAGCGGATACGTGGTGCTCGACATCGACTATCGCGGCTCGGCAGGTTACGGCCGTGACTGGCGGACGGCGATCTACCGGTGGATGGGCGGGCGCGACCTCGCCGACCAGGTGGACGGCTCGCGCTGGCTGCAGAAGGAATTCGGCATCGACCCGGAGCGAATCGGCCTGTACGGCGGCAGCTATGGCGGCTTCATCACGCTGATGGCGCTGTTCACCGCCCCCGACGACTTCGGCGCCGGCGCGGCGCTCCGCTCGGTCACCGACTGGGCGCACTACAATCACGGCTATACGGCGCGCATCCTCAACCAGCCGCAGGATGACACGCTCGCCTACCGCCGGTCGTCGCCGATCTTCTTCGCCGAGGGGCTGGAGGATCCGCTGCTGATCGCGCACGGCATGGTCGACACCAACGTCCATTTCCAGGACGTCGTTCGATTGTCGCAGCGTCTCATCGAGCTCGGCAAGACGGGGTGGGAGATGGCACTCTATCCGGTGGAGAACCACGGCTTCGTGCGCCCTGACTCGTGGACCGACGAGTACCGCCGCATCTTCGAACTGTTCGAGCGGCACCTGCCGGCACGTGCCACCGTGGGGGGCAACGGGACGCAACGCTGATCATCGCCGCAGCCACGCCACCGCTCGCGCCGTCAGTCGCCCTCGTCAGGCGGCTGACGGCGTCGCGCTTTGGGGGTGCCGCGACGGGACGAACAGCAGCAGCACGATGGCTGCCAGTACCGCCAGCGTCGCCCCGGTCTTGAACGCGGTCGCCGCTCCGTAGCGGTCCCAGAGCAGGCCGAACACGATCGACGCCGGCAGCGCCGCGATGCCCACTCCCAGATTGTACCACCCGTAAGCGAGCCCGCGGCGAGCGATCGGCGCCAGATCGGCCACCATGGCGCGCTCGGTGCCCTCGGTGAGGCCGAAGTGCAGTCCGTAGGCGATGAACAGCACCCAGACGTGCCAGGCGGCGCTCGCGTGCGCGAAGGCGAGATACACCGCAGAGTAGACGGCCCAGCCGGTCACGATGAGCGGCTTCCGCCCCAACCGGTCCGACAGCGCGCCACCCGGCACGCTGGCCACGCTCTTGGCGGCGCTCAGCACTGCCCACAGAATCGGAATCATCGCGATCGGCACGCCGAGTTGTTGGGCGCGCAGGAGCAGGAATGCGTCGGTCGAGTTGCCAAGCGTGAACAGGAGCACCGCGGCGAGAAATCCCCAGAACCGCCGCCCGAGTGTCGGCGGGCGCCCCGGAGCGGCAACCGTCGGCCGACCCCCGTGCGCCGGACCGCCTGAATCCCGAAAATCTGCGTAATCTGCGGATGCAGCTGGAGGCCCTGCTCCCGCAGCATCGCCCGACGACCCGGGAATGGTGGTCTCCCGCAAATCCGCGTCCCTGTTATCTGCGGATACCGTCTCGCGCACGCCAGCCACCAGCACGATCACCGAGAGCACAGCCGGAATCGCCGCAATCAGGAACACGGTGCGCATGGACAGCCCCATGCTGCCGAGCAGCACGAAGGCGATGAGCGGCCCGACCACCGCACCGAGGTTATCCGCTGCCCGGTGGACGCCGAAGGCACGGCCACGAATCCTCCCGTCGACCGACTCCGCGATCAGCGCGTCGCGCGGCGATGTGCGAATTCCCTTGCCCACGCGATCCCCCAGCCGGATCGCCAGCACCTGGCCACTGGATTGCGCGAATGCAACGAGCGGTCGTACGGCTGACGCCAGGGCGTAGCCCGCCACCACCAGCGGCTTGCGGCGCTTCAACCGGTCCGACCACCAGCCGCTGGCCAACTTGAGCAGTGCCGCGGTCGACTCGGCGACACCCTCTATGGCACCCACCGTCGTGGCGCCGGCGCCGAGCACCGTCGTGAGAAAGAGCGGCAGCAGCGGATAGATGATCTCGCTGGACGCATCGGTCAGGAAGCTCACGACCGAAAGGACGAGTACGTTCCGACCGAGCGTGGGACGGCGTGCCATCTGGCGGAGTTGGTGATGAGACGGAAGTGGTGCGAGGCGGGGCCGTGCACCGGTGTTGCTTGGCGCGCCGCCGCCGCCACAAGCTACGGCGTCGCCACGGGGTCAGGCCTTTTCATTGAGGCCTCCACCCGGCTGACGGCAAGGCCACGATTCACCCCGATGTGCCAACGCCTCCGGAATCCGCAGCCGATCATGTCATCCGCCACTGAGGTCGACGTCCGACGGATTCATCTCGCGCTCGCCGATGCGCGCGCACGCCTTGCGCGTGCTGACGATCACGTGATGCGCGACCAGCTCACGGTCTCGGAAATTCCGGCTCCCACGGGAGATGAGAGCGAGCGTGGACGCTGGGTGGCGCAGCGCTTCGTACGTCTCGCCATGCACGAGGTTCGCGCCGACGCAGCCGGCAACGTGATCGGCGCGCGACGCGGCATGGCCGACAGCGCGCCAGTGGTGGTCTGCGCGCATCTCGACACCGTCTTTCCGCGCGAGACCGCGCTGCGGTTCACGCGCGACGGCACGCGCTACAGCGGCCCCGGCATCGGCGACAACGGACGCGGACTGGCCGCGCTGCTGGCGCTGGCGGGCGAGATCGACGGCCATCGCGTGCAAACGCGCCGGCCGATCCTGTTCGTGGCCACCACGGGTGAGGAGGGAGCCGGCGACCTTCGCGGTGCCAAGCATCTCTTCGGCCACGATGCCCGGGGCGCGGCGGCCGCGATTGCGCTGGACGGTGCCGGGGACGATCGCATCGTGCACCGCGCACTCGGCGCCCGGCGCCTGCGCGTGCGGTTCCACGGCATGGGCGGGCACAGTTGGGCGGCCTATGGCATTGCGAATCCCGTACACGCGGCCGCCCTCGCGAGCGCCGCGCTGGCGCGCATCACCCTGCCGGCTTCCCCCAGGACCACGCTCTCGGTGAACCGCATCGGGGGCGGGCTGTCGATCAACTCCATCGCCGACGAGGCGTGGCTGGAGGTGGACATCCGCTCCACGTCGGCGGCGATGCTCGACCGCCTGGCGAGCGAGGTGCGGGCGGCGTCAGTCGCGGCGGAGCATGAGGAGAACGCGCGCCGCTCGCGCGGCAGCACGCCCCTCGCGCACACGGTCGAGATCATCGGTGATCGCCCGTGCGGCGAGACGCCTCGCCAGGAATCGCTGGTGCAGGCGGCAATCGCCGCCACGCGCCTCGCCGAGCGCGACGCGGAGCTTACCCTCGCCTCCACCGATGCGAACGTACCGATCTCGCTGGGGGTGCCGGCGATCGCGATCGGTGCCGGCGGCCGGGGGGGTGATGCGCACACCACGGGCGAGTGGTTCGATAATGCGGACGGCCACGTGGGGCTGGGTCGCGCGCTGGATATCGTGGTGGCCGCCGCCGGGCTGCCCTGAACCAGCCTTGCTCCGCTACCAGCCGCGCTCACGTTTGCTGGCGGGGGTTTGTGCCTTCCACGAACCGCTGACGAGCGTGCGGATCTGGTGCCGCACGCGTGCCAGTCGGTCACCGACGAGCCGCGCATCCATCGCCAGGTTGCGCAGCCCGCCCAGGGCATCGTAGTTCTGCCCGACGAAGAACAGCCCCGGCTGGTCCGCGCTGGTCACGCGATCGGTGCGCCGGGCGAAGCCCTTCGCATCGCGCGAGACGAGCCCGCCTAACGCGCCGAGCGCCGGCGTGAACCCGGTCGCCATGATGACGGTGTCGAACGCTCCTTCGGTGCCGTCGGCGAATTGCGCGCCGGTGTCCGTGAACCCGGTCACCCCGGGCCGTACCGTCACGGTGCCTGCGCGCACCGCATCCACCAGGTGAAACCCGATAACGGGGATCGCGTCGAGCGCGCCGTGCGTCGCCCGCGGGAGCCCCGGGCCGTTGCGACGGGCGCCGAGCGCCGCCACCACCGCGGCAACGCGCACCTGCACCGGGCGCGGCAGCTTGCGCAGTGCGAGCGCCACGTACTGGACGGGCACGCCGGCCAGGGAGCGCGGGACCACGTTGACCCCGGATCGCACGGCGATCTCGACCACGGCGCCATGGTGTGCCAGTTCGCTCGCGATCTCGGCGCCGCTGTTCCCGGCGCCGACCACCAGCACGCGCCGGCCGGTCATGCCATCCGGACGCCGGTATTCCACGCTGTGCATCACCTGGCCGCCGTAGCGCTCCCGGCCGGGAAGGACCGGCATGCGTGGACTCGATGCAATGCCGGTCGCCATGACGAGGGCATGGGCGCGCACCTCCTCGCCCTCGGCGTGGACGATCCAGCCGTAGCCATCGCGCGCCACGCGGGTGACCGTGACCCCTGTCCGCACCGGGAGCGCACGCCCCGCCGCATAACGCTCGAGATAGTCCACGAACGCCGCGCGGGGCGGAAACAGCGGCGTCCCGGGCGGAAAGCCGGCCAGCGGCAGCGCCGACAGGTGCTTGCCGGTGTGCAGCACCAGGCTGTCGTAGAAGTTCGCCCACGACCAGCCCACGCGCGGCCCACGTTCGAGCACCGCATGCTCGAGGCCGTGGTGCGCGAGCATCGCGGAGGTGGCCAACCCGGCCGGACCGGCGCCGAGCACCAGCACGGGAATCCGATCGGGCGTGGGCATCCGGTCAGCCGGTGGCGTGCACCTCGGAATGATCGCTCACGGTCACCGTGCCGCGAACGCCGCTGATCAC